>JAWVEB010000001.1:0-69466 GCA_033856915.1 Blastocatellia bacterium
AACGGATGTCTACGGCCCGGCCTACGCAGACGCAGCTCGATCAATACGCAGCCGCGGCGCAGGAATTCGAAACCACGCTCAATCAACTGCGGCAACTAATCGAGGGCGATCTGGCCAGGCTGGAAAAGCAGATGGAAGCCGCCGGCGCCCCCTGGACGCCCGGCCGGATTCCTGACTGGAAGGATCAATAGCTGACGGCGCTCGGTCTTACTCCCTTTCCCTTTGGGAGAGGGTCGGGGAGAGGGACTTAGGCGGGCCCTCTCCCTCGACTTCGTTTGTCCCTGCCGAAAAAGTTTCGCTATCTCTTCAACGCCCCTCTCACAAAAGACAGGGAAGTAAATCCATCAGGTCCTCTTCAGGCCCTCATCCCCAACCCTTCTCCCAGAGGGAGAAGGGAGAAAGCCTCCAACCTACTTCGACTCCAGTGATGAAAGCGGTCGTGTTTGCAGACCAAACGCCTGTGGGTTCTCGCCGATGATCGCGGCGGCAAACCAGCGCGGGACGTAGTAGACATTCTCAGTGCGAAACGTTTTGTCCAACTTGTCCTTTTGCTCGGTCAAAGCGCAGATGCTGCAGGCGCGATTCTGATCGTTAACCAGCGTCGCGATATCCTGCTCGACAGCTTTCACGCCACGGTTGTAAGCCAACATCGCCAATGCCTCCTTCATGCGATCTGCACTAAATCTATTGAGACCATCGTCGATGTAACGCGCGGCCGCGTCAGCGGACTTGTCTACATTCAGCAGATCCCCCGCGCTTAGCCCATAGTTGGCTCCTGTCTGCGGGAGAAACTGAAACATCCCGACCGCGCCCATAGAGTTCGGCGATTCAATGTTGACGTATTCGGATTCGACCAGCGGAAGGTAGAGCCCGATCAGCGGCGATACGTGGTGTGCTTTGAATGTTTTAATCAAGATTGGAGCAACTGTCTGACCGCGCTCAAAGATAAAGCGTGCGTCCCCTTTCCCGGGAGTTTCACCGGCGTTGTTTCCGACACGCCGCGCATACATATCCACAGCTTTCTGAATCTCCATTTCAAACGCGGTAGTGAATTCGTAGTCGTGCCCGGACATTTGTCGAGAAATGTCGTGCGCCTTTTCAGTAACAAAGGCCGCGCGTTGCGTCAGCGTCATCTGTTGATAGAGCGTACCTGATTGCGCCTTCACGGTGCCGTTAGGACGCGAAGCCATGGATAAAGAGACGATTGCGGTAAGCGACAGGAGCAGGATTCTTTTGATTTTCACTGGAATATTCCTCAACTTTGCTGATTTCTGTTTGGGCTGCTCAAAGTGTGCCCTCATTCTGATAAGCGAGAAGCCGAACCGAAACTGTTCACCGTGAATATGGTCAGTACCACCTGCGTTAGCCGATAGGCCATAGACACAACACACCGTTGACCCTTGAAGCCACCCGCAGACGCAGGTAGTACTGACTTCATTCCGTGCGTCGAACCATCACGGATCGGGAAGCGAGAAAGAGCAGCGAAAGTGTTCATAGTCCAGCAAAAATATTTTCTGCTCATTTTCTGCTCAAGAGCGGAGTCATCTCATGATTTCTCTTAAACGAAAGATGATAATATCGGCGGTACCCGCACCATGATGACGCTCTCAACCCCAGGCTTGACCGAACTGCTATCTGAATGGCGGCAGGGTGACCAGACTGCGCTCGATAAGCTTACTCCTCTGGTTTATGACGAGTTGCGGCGCATCGCGCATCGTTACGTGCAGCGCGAGCGAAATGGCCACACGCTGGGCACGACCGCGCTGGTTAACGAAGCGTATCTGCGCCTGGCCGGGCAAAAGAAAATCGATTGGCAGAATCGATCGCATTTCTTCGCCGTCACCGCGCAAGTCATGCGGCACATCCTGATCGATCACGCACGGCGACGCCATTACGCCAAGCATGGCGGCAAGCTGCAACAGGTGTCGTTGTCAGAAGCCGAGGTGATGTCGCCCGAGCGGGCCCGAGAGCTGTTGGCGTTGGACGAAGCGCTGGATGAACTGGCAAAGATGGACGTGCGGAAGAGCCGCGTGGTGGAGCTGCGTTACTTTGGCGGACTTGGCCTGGAAGAGACCGCTGATGTTTTGGAAGTTTCCGTGATGACGGTGCGTCGCGATTGGCGCGCAGCAAAGGCCTGGCTGTATAGAAGAATGAAGGAGGAGTAAGAGTATTTCCGATTGCCAAATGCTGATTGTCGATTTCACCTGACTAGAAGTTGAATCGACGGCGCACGACAGTGAACTCCGAACAGGAGTTGGCTCGACTTCGCAACTAAAAATGCAGATCAATCGGCAATCGGCAATCAAAAATCGGCAATGTCCCATGACCCCTGAACGATGGCAACAGGTCGAGGAAGTGTTGCAGGCGGCGCTTGATCGCGCCCCGCGGGAGCGGGCTGCGTTTCTCGAGCACGCATGCGCGGGCGACGCCGAGTTGCAAAGTGAAGCGAGCTCGCTCGCAAGCGCTTACGATGATGCTGCGGATTTTATCGAAGAGCCCGCCATCGCGCAGGATGCGCAAGTCGTCCTTGACCATTCGCCTAGCAACATTGGCCCGGAAGTTGGGCCTTACAAAATCCTCGAACGTCTCGGCAGCGGCGGAATGGGCGAAGTCTATCTGGCGCAGGACGCGCGGCTCGATCGGCTCGTTGCCCTCAAAGTGCTGCCGCCCTATTTTGTTTCTGATGAGACACGCCTGCGCCGCTTTCAGAGAGAGGCGCGCGCCGCTTCGGCTCTCAATCATCCAAACATACTCACCATTCACGAAGTCGGAGAGTTGGAAGGCGTCCACTTCATCGCCACCGAATTTATCGACGGCCAGACTATCCGCGAATTGATTGCCGGCGACGATTTGTCTCTCACAGAGATCCTGGACATCGCCGCGCAGGTTGCTTCAGCGCTTTCCGCCGCGCACGCCGCCGGCATCGTCCACCGTGATATCAAGCTGGAAAACATCATGCGGCGCCGCGATGGCATCGTGAAGGTCCTGGACTTTGGCATCGCGAAACTTTTAGAGCGGTCGCCCGAGGATATGCCGGCCGATACAAGATCGCAGACGGAGATCGGCGCGGTGTTGGGAACGGTTGGTTATATGTCGCCCGAGCAAGCGCGCGGCCTGGCGGTCGACGAGCGGACAGACATCTGGAGTTTGGGTGTCGTGCTTTATGAAATGTTGGCCCATCGGGCGCCGTTCACTGGCGCCACGCGCCTGGACACGATGGTGGCAATCCTCGAGCGTGAGCCTGCTCCGCTGGTTCCACTGATCGACGACCCCACGCTGCAACCAATAAGGATGATCGTCAGTAAAACTTTACGGAAAGAGACTGCGGAACGATATCAGAGCGCTGCGGAACTACTTTCTGATTTGACTGGTGCGAGGCAGCAAATCGACAACGTTGAGCCTTCCGGACAACGGGCCATGCTCAGCTCAATGCGCAACGCCCCGACTATCCAAACCGAAATAGCCGTGCATGGGAAATCCATTTCACCGAGTCGCGCGTCAGGTGAGTCGAGCAGCTTCCGCCGTTATGGGCCATTGCTTGCCGGCTTTGTGTTATTTGTCGCGATCGCCTGGGGAGGCGTGCTCACTTACCAGAGGTTCGTGTCTCGCCCAAAATTCGCCGGCGTGCCGACGACGCCGAACAAACTCTACACGCAGATGAGCGAGGCCGAGCAACTCAAGTTTGTTGATGAGCAGGAGCAGCGCATCTCGGCGATGTTGGGGGATCGACCTATTAAGCTCAACGATGGAGCTCTGCGAGCAATCAAGTCTCAAGTTGATCACAGCGCCGCCCGGCAGGCGAGTCTGTCAAACAAGCCGGGGGAAGAGAGCTTGAACATAATCTACGCGCGGGCGTTGCCGCTGGCGCCGCTCATCGCACGCACGTTTGCGGCGCGGAAGATTCCGATTGTGGTGGGCCTCTATCTGCCAATGATCGAGTCGGAATACAAGCCATGTTTTGAGAACAGCATCGGAGCAAAGGGCCTGTTTCAGTTCCTGCCGTCTACTGCGAAGCGCTATGGGGTGGCGGCTAGCGAAATGTGCGACGTCGACAAGATGACACCCGCGGCCGCGCACTACATAGCCGATCGCATGGCTGAATTGGGTGAAGACTCCAGCACCATGACGTTAGTGCTGCTCAGCTACAATACCGGCCCGCAGTGGGTTCTGAATACTTTGCGGCAACTCAGAGAGACCGCTAGCTATGAAAGAAATTTCTGGACCCTCTTCGATCATCGCGACCAGCTTGGCGATCAATTTCGGAATGAAGGCGCGACCTACGTTCCGGCTTTTTTCGCCGCCGCCATTATCGGTGAGAATCCCGCGAACTTTGGGCTCAGCACGCCGCCGCTTTCAAGTTTGACGAAGGACAGCAGGTAGTGATTGCAGTTTTTGAAGGGGCCCGGATTCAAGCGACCTTTGCCAAAGAAGCGGTCGTTACAGAACCGGGAGCGGTGGCGACCGGATGCAACACTCAACTAAAATCTACGAGCCCCGTTCCCGTCAAATTCTGAATTGCAGGTTGACCTCAGGATCCGGTCGCTACCGCAACCGCTCCCGGTTCTGTCACAACTTGCACTATGCTGGTGGAGCGACCTCAGCCTTGAATTGAAACCCGGCGAGAAGGGATCACAGCGAAACCGGAAACGAAAAGAAAAGAGGATCGCGGCAGGATGAAATCAACATGAGATTCGAATACTACAACGACGCAATGGCCGACGTGCCCAAACTCTCCATCGACGGCACGGTTGGCAACGCAATTCACTTTTCACACTGGAAAGGAAATGAAACGCCGGCGTCGGTTAAGGCTGACACGTCCACAGAGATCGCCTTGAACCTGGTTGCCGCGCCGAACCGCGACGAACTGACGGGCGGGATCGATTTGGTGACGAACAATCACTTCGACACCGACGGGGTGCTCTCTGTCTGGACGGTGCTCACTGGCGAACGCGCGCTGGAATTGCGTGAAAAGCTGATCGCAGCGGCGGAGGCCGGAGACTTTTCCGAGTTCAGCACTGAAGAGGGTGTGCGAGCGAGCATCGTCATACAGGGTTCTGACTCGCCGCTCGATGCAGACGCGGGATCGCCGTTAGCCCGCGAACTTTCGGGCGCGCCGGTTAACGATGACGCGCGCGCATACGAGTTAGTCCTGCCCCAGGTCGAACGTGTTCTGACCCACACGGATGAATATGAATCTCTGTGGCGCAAGGAGTGGGACCGGATCGCTTTGGCGCTCGATAGTTTTGCCAAAGGCGCTTCGCGAGTTGTCGAAGACGGGGAAGCCAAACTTTCATTGGTAACCCTGGCGCCGGAGATTTTCAGTTCAAGTGGTTTCAAGCCGACGCGTCATGGAGCGCCATTCACCGCAATCTCGAAGCACGCTCGCGGTGAATTGTTCTTGATCGCGACGCCGCTTGATGCTGGCTGGGCGTATCGCGTTGATTATCCGTACTACTCATGGGCCGAGACGATTGTCCGGCCGTCCATCGCCAGGCGGGATCTCAGCTCCGCCATCGCTCAGCTCAATGAGTTGGAGAACGGCTCCGCCGGCAGTTGGCGTTTGGATTCTTCCGAACTGGCTTCGGCGGCAAAGTTTTCTGATCCGAACGGGAAGCTCGTCGCCTCTGCTCTTCAACCTGATGTAGTCGCGGGCCGCCTTCACCAGTTCCTACTCGCGTCGAAATCTGCTGACGCTTAACAGTTTTCCACGGTTCCAATGCGTGCTTTTCCTCGCGCCTCTGGTTTCGCCTTTGCGTGAAACCGGCATCTCAGAATTTCACGAAAAGGCGCTAAGGAAAATCGAAAGGCGCAAAGACAGATCCCAGTGCTATCTTCTCCTCCCAATGTTCGACAAACTTACCTTTGTCGGACAAAATTCGAAGCGTGCGCGCTCTCAGAGACATCTCTATCGGTCCTGCCGGTTGGTCTTATGCCGACTGGCGCGGCAAGGTTTTTCCGGAAGCTGCCGGCACGAAATTCGATACGCTGGCGCTGGTCGCGAAATACTTTGACACTGCCGAAATCAACAGCAGCTTCTACTATCCGCCCAAGCCCGCCACCGCCCGCTCCTGGATCAAACGCGTCGCGCACAATCCGAATTTCATTTTCACGGCGAAGTTGCACAAGGTTTTTACGCACAAGCGCGACAAGCTCACCGGCAAAGATGAAGGGGCCTTTCGCGAAGGAATCGCCCCGTTGATTGAGGCAGGGAAGTTGGGCGCACTATTGATTCAGTTTCCCTGGTCGTTCAAGAACGATCCGGAAGAGCGCGCCTATCTGACGCAACTCTGCGAACGCTTCAAGGAGTATCCTTTGGTAGTCGAACTGCGGCATGAATCATGGAACGATCCGAGAATCCTGCAGACCTTGGAAGACCTCGCGGTGGGTTTGTGCGACATCGATCAGCCTTTGTTCGCGAACTCCATTAAGCCGTCCGCCGAAGTAACCTCACCAATCGGCTACATTCGTCTACACGGAAGAAACTATCAGAACTGGTTTCGCGAAGAAGCGAATGTGGTCGAGCGCTATGACTACCTGTATTCGCGCGATGAGTTAGAGCCGTGGGTCGAGCGGATCAAACAGGTCGCCGACAAGGCGAAACAAACGTACGTCATCACCAACAACCACGCCCGCGGCCAGAGTCTGGTCAATGCTTTCGAAGTGCTGGCGCTGCTGGAAGAGAAACGTTTGCCGGGTCCGGCAAAGTTGATCGAGAGCTATCCGCGCCTGAGCGAATCGGTTGAGGCGGATGATGAGTCGACGCAGGGAAGTCTGTTTTGAATTTGGAGTGCGCTGACTTGTCAGAGCTTTGTAACGCGGCGACTTGTAGCCGCACGCTGGCGGGTGTGGACTCGATCCGGGCCGCGACAAGTCGCGGCCTTTAAAAGCGGTAACAAGTTACCGCACTCCACATTATTACTTCGCCAGGGGAAAGATTGGTTCGATATCCACCGGCACGTTCTTAAGCTTATCCAGCGCGCCCTTCATCTCAGGCCGAATCACCGCGTACTTGTCGAGCAGCGCCTTGGCCTTGACGTAAGAACCCTCGGCTTCAATGGTCATCAGCTCGTGAGTCAGCTTGCTCACGGCGTCCCTAACCTTTGTCTCGTCGACGCTGAAGGTCCCGTTCTGGTTGTTGAATTTGATCGCGCCTTCATCGGTGAGATAGTTGAACTGCATGGCCACGCCGCGTCCGTGCGCCTCCGTGATGCCGAAGCGCACCGAACGAAACATGCTCGCCAGATTTGTCGTGTAGAGCGTGCGCTGCATGCTCTTATCGATCACGCCCTTGTCGATCAGATACTGCAAAGCCCAGAGACCGGTCATATCCGCCTTGGCTTCTTCGATCGCTGAGTACTGATCCTTTAACTGCAGCCGCACGGTGGTGGGCCCGCCACCGACATTGATGTTGTGGGGCCCTAATCCGTGCATCAGCTCATGCATCAGGATGTGGGTGAAGAAGGCATCGAAGGCTAGGTCTTTTTGCTGCGCCGGGTCGAGGACGACACGCGAGATGGGAATCAAAGTCTTACTAAACTTTGCGTCCTGCACGTTCTTCAACATGATCCGCTTCGAGCCTTTTTCTTTTACCACGCGCTCGTCGTTCGGCAGGTTGAATGCGGCCGTTTGCACGCCGCTGTTTCCTTCGCCGGAGCTGTAGACTTCGTTGACCACGCGAATCGGCGACGCGGAGCCCAGCTTGGGATTGCGATACTTCGTGTCGATGGGTAGGTGATCTTCCAGCTCCTGCAGGTACTGGCTGAATTTGGTTAGCTTGGCGCTCTCAGTCTCGTCACGCAAAGTCACATAGGCTTCGAACGCGGCCTTATAGCCGAACATTTCATCTTCGTAGGTCTCGTACGGCCCAATCGTGACGTCGATTGGAGCGTCCAGATCCATCCACGCCACATCGCTGTCGTAGTAATCGTTCGAGGAAAATGCCGCCGCGCGTTTGGTCAGAAAGTTCTTCAGAGTTTGGTTGGTGGTCAGCGCGGCGGCTTCGCGCAGAAGCTTCGCCGCCGGTTCGAGGAACTCGCGGTACTCTTCACTATAGGGCACGGTCTTCAGCTTGCCGTTAGCATCCCGGCGAATGACGTAGAAGTAGCCGGTGGCCTTTTCCTTTTCGTCCGGCGACAGCCTTGTCAGCCAGGAATTGAACTCCTCTTTACTCAGGTCGTCGGGATAAAAGTTAGCCTGAGGCGGGCGTGGCGGAACACCTTCGATGAACGGTTCGTTGCCGTCGAGCTGCGACCAGGGACTCTTATTGATCATGAAATAGTGGAAGCGCAGACGGCCGAGCGGGCTCATATCGGCGCGCAGCTTCTGCAACAAGGCCTCGTTGCCGCTCCAAAGCTGACGAATATAAAGCGCGTCATAGTACTTCGCCGCGGCGATGACCTTCCGCAGCGCCTGAACATCGTTTGGCGGGAGATTCGTCATGTTCGCCGTCAGCACCGTCGGCGAAAAGCGACGGATGTTCGCGGCGAGGGGACTAGCGATTGGTGCGCGCTTAGTCTTCTGACCTTGAGCAAGCGCCGTCATATTCAGTATCAGAACGAAGCAAGCAATCTTCTTCCAGGCTTTCATACTCAATCTCTTTCTAGTTTATTTGGTCGTGACGAGCAACAGGATTCGTATGTTAAGGCTCAAACACTCTCGCTACGGGACAACTGAAACCGGGGAGCAGGGGGGAAGTGATTTCCTGGTCGAGTCTGAGCATCGCAGCCGACTCTAAACTTTGGCCGGACGACCGGTAAATCTCGACGGAGCGGTTTTCTGAATCGACGATCCAGTATTCATGGACGCCGTGCTTTGCATACAATTGGCGCTTGGCTACTCGATCGCGCGAGATGTTTTCTCGTCCCGGCGAGAGAATCTCGATGACGATGTCCGGCGCCGCCACCAGGCGTTCATTCGCGATGATTTCTTCGCCACGCCCGTGAGTGAAGAACACCAGGTCGGGAATTACTCCGCTGTATTGGCTGAAGACCAAACCGGGAGTGGCTATGATCTTCCCGACAGGATTCTCTACCAGATATTGCCAGAAGTAGCCGAAGATATTTCCAGAAACAATTTGATGTGGAAGACCGGGTGCGCGAGACACAAACAGTTCTCCTTCTATGACCTCATAGCGATTGCCGTCCTCGGGCATCGCGTCGAGGTCGTCAACGGTCATCAGGGGTTCGATGGTGGCAGCCATACGGAAACTCCAAAGAAGGACAAGCGCAATACTACAACAAAGCGACTTCAGGCGACCAGAGATGTAGCGCAAGCTGGCAGCTTGCGCTACTCAGGCACAATCATGCCAGGACGCAAGTGCGCTACTTCGACCGCCTGTGACATTGCAATCACGTGCGGCCCTTCAGTATTTTGACGAACGATCCTGACTGCAATTCCGCCAGCGTCAAACCCGAAAGACTCAACCCTTCGTCTTTAGTGATCGCGCCGCAGTTGATCGCGCGCAGGAAATAGTTGAGCAGCCCCTGCCCGGTGGCCGCGTCGTCGAACACGTCGCCGACGAGCGTGGCTTTCGCGGCTTTCTCGACAAAGTTGCGCAAACGTTCGGATGCCGCATCCAGACTCTCCAGAAAGAAAGCGTAGACCGCGGCGTAGCGGGTCGGCAGTTGCGCCGGATGTAGATCCCAGCCCTGATAGAAACCGCCGATGAGCGAATGCTGGACATGATCGTAATGAAGTTTCCAGGCGCGATGAATGACCGCCCGGTTCTCTTCAATTTGATCCGGCGTCAGGGTCGTACCCTCAGCAGCCCGATGCGGCCCGACGGGCATTATGTTAGTCGCGCCGTCCGAGAGCCAGATTCCCGTCCCGGCGAATGAAACCTGCATCATGTTTTTCGCAAAGTCACACGCGGGATGCATCATGTGCTGGTGCGCGGCAGTAATGCTGCAACTGGCGGTGTAGTCGTAAGTACCGAAGTGCGCCGCCGTGCAACGGCCGCGAGCAGCCCGCAGCAGCACAGGAAGATTGATGCGGCCTTCGCTATTGATGATCGACTGTGTGGTCTCGATCATCATTTCCATTTTCAGGCTCCCGCCCGACAGGCCAGTCCGTTGCTCGATCAAATTGAATAGATCAGCCAGCGCGGCTACCTGTTCGGGAGTTGTAATCTTGGGCAAGGTGACGACGAAATTATCCGGCAGTCGGCCGCCGCTTTCTGCCACTATTGTTGAGACAAAAATATCGAGCGTGCGCATACTGCGGGCGCGCAACTCTTCATTGAACGGCTTGATGCGAATGCCGATGAATGGAGGCAAGGTTCCGGCGGCGAGCCCCCGCGCAGTTTCTCTTGCAGCCGATTCGGCGTGGCCGTCTTCTTCCTCGTCGGGCCGATTGCCGTAGCCGTCCTCAAAATCGATCCGGAAATCTTCGACGGGCTCGCGACGCAGCTTTTCCTGCACCCGTTCGTAGATTGTGTGCGCCAGCCAGGCGGCCTTGTTCTGTTCGCGCACTGTGTCGGGCTCGTCCTTGAGACGCTGTCTGAGGCCGGTCGCATAACCCAGCACATCGGGCAGAGTATTCGCGCGCGGCAAGCCGATGGCGCGCGCGAAGACCACAAAGTCGGAAGCGTTTTCAGCAAACGATCGTTCGGCCACCTGCCCCAGGCGTTGCGCGGTATCCGCACGAAACAAATGCGCGCCGCCATAAACCGTATGCACCGGTTGCCGCCGCCCGGTTTCGCCGGGATAGCTTTCCGCGAATGCGCTGTTGGACGTGCGCAGGATCTCGTTAATTCCCTGAAGTGCAGTTTCGCTCAAAGAGATTTTCATTAGGCTTCTTCTGGAGAAAGTATTTTCGAATAGGCGCTGACTTTATTACCAAAGCCAGTTGGCTGGCAACTCTACAGGGCTCTTGGGCACATCGACGACTCGTATAGTTTGAGCCGCTTCTTTTCTAAGCCCGCTGAGCGGGTGCAAGCAGGAAGCAGGTCACGATGGTAAGAGACCGGAGCGCGCGAAGCGTGCGATAGCGCAAAACCAGGGACTTGCTCACGATGAAGGGCTGGCGCCGTGCTTCGCGGGCTTCGGACAAAAGTTTTGCGACTTAATCAGAGCTTGCTAGCTGCAAACGTTTCATCCTTGCAAAAGAATCTGATTGACGAGGCTCGTGTCAGTGCTTACAATTCCAACTGGCCCGTCGTAACGTCGCTCCGCGTTTCGTCCCTACCATACAGAAATTGAATCCTGAAGAAACCAAAGGTGAACATGAAAGAAGCCTTGCGTTCGAATCATTCCCCTGCGAAACGTGTAAACAAACGCCTTCCTGCTAAAGCCGTGCGGGCACGGTTTCGTTCCCGACTCTACTTTCCCATTATCCTGGCTTTGGCTTCCCTGGCGTTGATTGCAGGGCCGGGGTTTTATTCTTTACCCGCCGGAGCCCAATCCGGCCAGGCTCGCTACCAGCAGGATATCGAACAGGTTTTTACCAGGCACGAAGACGTTACGCTCGATCCGCGCGCTGTGGCTGAGCGGGTAAGGGAATCAGGTCGGCTGTCTTTGGTAACAGCCACGCACGCCTTTGAAATCCAACTGAGACCGAACGATTTGCGCGCGGCAAATTATCGCGCGCAGGAAGTTTCGGCGGACGGTGTGACGCGTGACGTGGCCATGCCGGATGTCACCACGTACCGGGGCAGCGTTGAAGGCATGACTGGGACCGATGCGCGTTTCACCATCGACGGTAAGCACGTCGAAGGAATGATCATCACTTCGCAGGATTCGTACTATGTCGAAGCTGCCGGCAAATATTCCGCTGCCGCGGGAGCAAATGATTATCTGGTCTACAAAGCTTCCGATGTGCGGCCGGACATCACTCGATCATGCGGCACCCTGGATGAAGAAATCAGCCGCAGCGCCAAAGACATCGCGCCCCGCGTAGCCGCGGCTACGGTGGCGCCGGAAGTCTTTTCGCCAATGAAAGTCGTCGAAATCGCGACTGAAGCTGACCTTGAATACACGAACGCGCTGGGAGGTTCAGCGAATGCGAACAACGATATCCTCGGCATCATGAACGGGGTCCAGGCTATCTATCAGCGCGATGTCGGTCTCACCTTCAGCGTTACATTTCAGCATACGTGGACTACGGCTGATCCTTTCGGCGCCAATGGCACGGGAGCGGCCGCCGTACTGAATGCCTTTACGGCCTATTGGAATACTAACTTCACGACTACGCCGCGAGACGTGGCTCATCTATGGACCGGCAAAAATCTTGGTGGTCCCAACGGCGTCGCCTGGATCGGAGTTGTTTGTCGCGACGCGGCTGGTTCGTACGGAATTTCAGACCTGGAAACTATCGCGCCGTTTCGCATTACTATTCCCGCGCACGAAATCGGGCATAACTTTAACGCCAGCCACTGCGATGGCCAGGCGGGTTGTGACAATTCCATCATGGTCACGACTCAAAACCAGTCTAATACTTCAACCTTCTGCCAGTTTTCAATCGACGAGATAACCAATTACGCTAACGCCAACTCGAGTTGTCTCAGCAACGCTCCGGCCGGCAATCCAATCGATACGCCGGACTTTTTTGTCAAGCAGCAGTACCTCGATTTCTTGAATCGGACCGCGGACGCCAGTGGCCTGGCTTTCTGGACCAACGAGATTACCTCGTGCGGCGCCAACCAGGCGTGCATCGACGCCAAGCGTGTAAACGTCTCGGCCGCGTTCTTTCTCTCCATCGAATTCCAGCAGACGGGTTATTTGGTTGAACGCATCTACAAGACAGCCTATGCCGATGCGGATGGCAACACGACATTCGCCCACGCTCCTTCTCTCAAAGTCCCGATCGTTCGCTTCGGTGAGTTTGTGCCGGACACGCAACAGATTGGGGCGGGGGTCGTGGTCGGACAAAATGGTTGGGAAGCAGTGCTGGAGAGAAATAAGCAGGCTTACTGCGATCAATTTGTCACGTTGAAGCGATTTACTGACAAGTATCCGACAACTACTACTACGCCGGCGACGTTCGTGACCACCCTGAATAACAACGCCGGCAATCCGCTGTCGACAAGTGAGTTGGCGACACTCATCGCTGAGCATACTCTTTTCCCGGCGCCCGGAGGGAAGAGCCGTTCCCAGGTCCTTCGCCAAATTGCCGAACATCAAAACCTCGTCAACTCTGAATTCAACAAAGCGTTTGTGTTGATGCAGTTCTTTGGCTACCTGCGGAGAAATCCTGACAACGCGCCGGACACCGATTACACCGGCTATGATTTCTGGCTGACGAAGCTGAACAGCTTCACCCAATCCGGCGACGACGTGCTGGTGCGAGTACAGAAAGCCGACATGGTTAAGGCATTCATTGTCTCGGCCGAATATCGCAAACGATTCGGCACGCCCTAGGATTTGTCTTCACGAACGCAAACAAGAGCGGCCACCAGTGGGGTGGCCGCTTTTCTTTACAAACTGTGAGCTGTGGTTCTAGTTCGCGGCCAGGCTGGCGCCGGGATAGCTCGCGCCCAGCTTTGCCGAGTCGCCCTCAGCCAGAGTGTTCACCAGCTCCTGATGAAAATAGTCGTGACGAGCGGCGACGGGAGGCGCGACTCGCTTGTCGTACATCTGCCGCGAGCGGTCGATGTCTTCTCGCAAGCGATCGTAAATGTCGCTGCGGCTGCGGCCTTCTTTAACTTTCGGTTCGTTGTAGAGTTTAATTTCGGAAACCAACAGCCGAGCAAAGCGGCGCGCATCGTTGTGCAAGCGACGCTCGTCTTCACCTACCTCGATGGGCAGATCCGGTTCGCTGACGCCATAGCGCCGCGCGCCGCCCAGTGGGGCCGCGTATTGTGAAGCAAAGCTGGGCGCAGCCGGTGGCGTTTCAATAGTCGGAGGAGCGGGCTGCGGGACTTCGTCTGCAATCTGCGCGTTGGCGGTCGTCTCTTCATGAGATGAGAACGCAGGCTGCGGCGCTGGCTCAGCCTGAACTGCTGGGGCACTGTCAGCCTGCTCTGCTACGAAAGCATCGGCGTGGGCCGGCTCACTTACTTCTTCCGGAACAACCTCAGCCTCGGCCGCAGCCGAGATTTCCTCAACCGAAGGCTCGGCAATTTCTCCCGGAACAACTTCAGCATCCACTTCGGCTGGGACTTCTTTGACGGAGAATTCTGTTGCGGCTTCGGCAGCGGGCGGTTCGACCGCGGACGAATACGCTGGCTCGGGTTCGGAAGCTGGCGCGGCAGTAACCGGCTGCGCTTCCACGGGAGTGGAAGGCTTTTCGGGCTCGGCCTGTGCTGCTGGCGTCACGGCCTCAGGTTCCTTCTCAGGCACGGCGCGCGGCGCCGATGCCAGGTTGATTTGCATCCCGGCAACTCGCGCCAACAACTCAAGCGCATCGACATTCAATGCGTTGGCTTCGTTCGATACCGAATCGGCGTAGAGTACTGCTACAACTTTTCCGCGCACGACCAGGGGCACGGCCGCGGCCGTCTGCGGATGGCCGCCCAGTTGATCGATCAAGAGACTGTCTTCTGAATTGGATCCGGGCGCGCCGGTCCAGGTCGAATGGGATTGGGCCGCGCGGCCCAGCAGAGTGTCCGCGCTGACCGGCAGAGAGACGCCCCCGATCATTTCGAGATTAGTTGGATCGCCGGCCTCGCATTCGCGCCAGCCGATTGCCTGTCCATTCCTGATGACAAAGATGGCGGCCCGTTCAGCGAACTCGGCGGCAGCCGTCAGCAATGCGCCCAGAATATCAGCGTGCTTCTGCTGGCCCTCGATCGCCTCGACCGCACGCTTGAGGTTCGAGATCGCACCTGAAGTTTGACCCTGATCCTGCGTTGCGCCGCTGAGTTTTTGCGCTCGCGCAGATTGCAAATGGGCGAAGATCGTAGCTGACAACGACGAAGCTTCCGGCGATTCGCTGCTCGAGCTTTCGCGCACACGCTTCAACGCCTCGTCGAAGTCACGCTGCAGACGCGAAAGCTGCTCATCAATTGCGGCCAGGCGCTTGCCGAGATAGCTCTCGATGGCTTGCTGCAAACTGTTTTCTAGTTCTTCGCTCACTGGCCTTGGTGTCCTCCCACTAAATTGTTGCGGCTCGCTTGTGCAGTGGCACAGACTTTTGTCTGTGATTCGCAAGGGCCGCACTTCACAGACCAAAGTCTGTGCCGCTAAATCGATTATGGAGGGCCGCTTGAAAGCTAGTCAAGGACTCTTTTCAGGGAGTAGTTGCGGCCGTCTGGGTCAGTGTCAGAAACCCTCGCGTAAGCAAGGGCGACGCCCGTGTCGGGCGGCTATCGGAATTCGACAGAACGTAGCCGATCTCTATCAGGAGTGCTTGCGAGTGTTGCCCTCCCTTACGGTCGGGCTTCTGGCACGCTCTCATGTCGGCAGGCCTTTGCGCGCGATCGTCGTCATTACTTCGCAGAACCGGTCCAGTTCTTTCAGAGTCGTATATAGATTCGGCGTGATGCGCAGGCCCTGGAACTCTTCATGAGCGATCGGGGTGGTGAAGATGCGATGCTGGCTAAACAGATAGCCGCCGATCTTGTAGGAATCAATTCCTTCGATTTGCACGTTGGCGATGGCGCACATCTGCTGTGGGTCCAATGAAGTATTAAAGCGGACCTTCGGAATATCTTTGAGACGGTCCATCCAGTATCGCGAAAGATAGCGCAGGCGCGCTTCTTTTCGTTTACCGCCGATGCCGTGATGAAACAACAGCGCTTCGCCGATGGCCAGTTTCGGCGCGGCTGAATGCGTGCCGATTTCTTCGAACTTGCGAATGTCTGTCTTTTGCTTTTCCTCAGCAGCGAACAGCGGCCAGACCTTTGCGATCTTGTCGCGCTTAACATAAAGCAACCCCGTGCCCTTGGGCGCGTAGAGCCACTTATGAAGTGATGTCCCGAAGTAATCGCAGTTCAAGTCCGGCTGTTTGAAATAAAACTGGGCGAATGAATGCGCGCCATCGACGATAGTTTCAACGCCGCGTGCACGGGCCATTTCGCAGACGGCTTTTACGGGTGTGATCTGGCCGGTGAGGTTGATCTGGTGCGCGATTTGAATTAAACGCGTGCGTGGGGTAATCGCTCGCTCAAACGCGCCCGTGATCTCCTGGATGTTTTTAGGTGGAATCGGAATCTTGATCAGGTTCAGCTTAATGCCTTCGCGTTGCTCACGCTGCCGGATCGTGTTCAGCATCCGGCCATAGTCCTGAGTGGTCGTCAGCACCTCGTCGCCTGATTTTAGATCGAGGCCAAGCAGAAGCGTCTCGAGAGACTCAGACGCATTGCGCGTGATCGCAATCTCTTCCCGATCACAGCCAAAGACTTCGGCCAGGCCGGTTCGAATCGTCTCGGATTGCGGCTCGAGAATCTGCCACATCGTATACGCCGTCGCGTCTTCCTGCTGCCAGATGTAACGCACCAGCGCTTCGGTGACGATGCGCGGACTGGGCGAGACACCGCCATTGTTCAGATTGATCATGCCGCGGGTGACCGTGAAGGCCTGCTGAATCTCGAACCAGAAATCTTCATCCATCGCGGCCTGCTCTGGTGTAAGATGCGCGACCGTCCTGGTTGCCGCATGAATGTTACTGAGCAGAGATGCGACGGTCGATGATGAAAGCGCGGCGAGGCCCACGCCTTTGCCGGTGAGTGACAGAAAGTTTCGTCGGTCGAGTTTGCTTGGCTTCATGTTTGAGTTTCGTTGCAGAGTGGCACAGACTTCAGTCTGTGATTTCGACCGTCATCATATTCGAGTTAAGAAAATCACAGACTGAAGTCTGTGCCACTTAAGCCGGCATCTCCACTTCGTACCCTGCATCAATCCAGGCTTTGGTGCCGCCCGTGACATTGAGTAGATTCTCAAAACCGTGTTGCTGCAAGATGCTGGTCCCGGCGCTGGAGCGATAACCACCCGCGCAGATGACTGCCGTTTGCTTAGTCGCGTCCAAACCCAATTCGAGTAACAACTCGCGCAGATTTGCCAACGGCGCCGTGACAGCTCGCGGGGCGTGCCCACCCTCATACTCAGCCGGCCGTCTCACATCGACAATCTGCAGCTCAGGTCGTGTGTCGATCAGCTCTTTCAATTTCGCCACACTGATTTGCGGCACTATGTCGAGATTGAGGCCCTCTTTCTTCCACGTCTCAATCCCGCTCGCTAAGTAGCCCTGAACATTTTCCAGACCTACACGCGCCAGACGAAGCTGAGCTTCTTCAACCTTTTCCTCAGAGCCGGCCACGATCGCAATCGGCGCACTCATTGGAATCAGCGAGCCGGCCCACGACGCAAACTGTCCGCCGAGTCCTATGTTAAGCGAGCCGGGAACATGACCGGCGCCGAAGTCTGCCGCATCGCGGACATCGAGAATTACCGAACCATCGCCCGCAAGTTTGGAAACTTCAGCGGCCGTCAGCGCCGCGGCGGTCGGCAATCCCTTCAACGACTCAGCGCCGGTGCGATTGATCTCCGCGTCTTTTGAAAAGTAAGCCGGCGCTTCCGGCAAGTCGGTGGTCAGCAACTTGATGAACTGTTCTTTACTCATCGGCTGCAGCGCATAGTTGAACTTGCGTTGATGGCCGATGGTCGAAGAAGTTTCGGTGGAGAGACTTCGGCCGCACATCGAACCGGCGCCGTGCGCCGGAAACACCTCGACCGCGTCGTCCAGTCGCAGAAGTTTTTCGTGCAGACTGTCGTACATCATGCCTGCCATCAACCGCGGCGTGTACCCTTTCGCGCCCGCCAGATCGGGACGGCCCACGTCGCCAATGAACAGCGTATCGCCGGTCAAGACCTTTTGCGGTGCGTCTGAAACTTCAGTATCAGACACCAGCACGCAGATTCCTTCGGGAGTATGCCCGGGAGTTTCCAGGATGCGCAGTTTCACTTTGCCGATCGTCAGCTCGTCGCCATTTCTGACGGGCTGATGAGGAATCGTGGCTTTTGCTTGCGCGCCAAAAATTATCTGCGCGCCCGTACGCGCCGCGAGCTCGCGGTGACCACTGACAAAGTCTGCGTGCAGGTGAGTCTCGATGACGTACTTTATCTTAAGGTTCTGCGCCGCCGCTTCGTCCAGATACTGATCGACATCGCGCTGCGGATCGACGACGACAGCTTCGCCATCCGAGCCGATCAGGTAGGAAGCATGAGCGAGACAGTTGAGATAGAACTGCTTGAAGTACATAACGAACTTCTTACTTGGAACATCTGGTCCCTCCGGGACCGAAGAGCAGAGCAAGATTCTATTTAGGGATTTTCTCGCAAAAAGTGAGGTACGGCAAGATGCTTCGAATTGAAATGGTTTGCGAGTAGCTGGTCCTCGGCCTCATTGAGCGTCCGCGGACTTGACGGGCATGATCGCTTGCTGAGCGATAGTCAGATATACATTCATGCGAACGTCCAGAGGGTGAATCCGATCCGCCGCGGCTTTTGCTCGCTCAAAATTGACCAACGCCAAACTCCCCAGAGTCCTGGCCAAAGGCTTTGCGGTCTCGACTACTACATTACCATTGTGCGTTAGCAGCTCCCCATCCTGGTAATACTTCTGACCAAATCCATTCAAGGTTAGGGCCGCCGCGCTTATATCATTAAATTGATCTACCAGAGGCTCGACAATTTCAAAAGCCCTGGTCGAGTCATATTTCGAAAAGGCCTGGGCAATCGCTAACAGCGCGTACATTTGGTGCTGATCTTCCGCCTGCGTGGATGGGCCGAGCATGTTTCGCGCCTGCTGAAGGTACATCAGCGCGGCCGAGGTCTTAAGACCGGGTCCGATCCGATTTACTATTTGACTAAGTATCTGGGCCCGTTCACTGACTGGGCGGAAATTGCTCAGGCTTCGCAGCGCTTCATCGATCTTCCCTTTAGCGGCAGCGCCATAGATTGCCTGTTGGTCCAACATTCTCAGAGCCTGCTGACGTTGCATGGGGTTCGTGAGGTGGTCGGTGATGATCTGCCGGGCGCGCGCAACGTCTCCGGCGGCCGCGATCCTGGTGGCCACCTGCTGGTAAAGTTGATCCCTCATTTCTCGCGGGGCCTGATCTACAGATTCGAGGGCAGCATCCGGAGTGCCATTGTTAATTGCGGTCTGGTACCGATCCCGTAGCTCGCTTTGCGGATCACCCAGATTATTTAGTTCGCGCCATTTCTTTTCCAGGGCCGCCGCGCGATCAGGAGCATAGCGTTGCAAATCAGCACTCATCTGCTTAAGAGTACTGAGGAGATTTTGGGCGATGTTCCGCTCGGAAGTGTATGAATTGATCGCCGGCGGCGAGTAAGAGAGAACTTCCGAGAGTACCTTTTGAAACAGATCTCGAAATTCGTCCTCGGAAATCAGACTTGTGTTTGCCGCGCCGTCGCCGTCACCCATCTGCGGTTTTGCCGGTGACCGAACGATGCGAAGGAAGCTGGCCGCCAGATAGGCTGCGTCGGGATTTTTGAGCAACCGTTCGTTCGTTATCTTCGCGGCGATGTCGTGCGCGAGTTTCGCCGCCAGCTCCGGATCCTTTTCACGCAACCGATTCAGAGTGTCGGCCAGACTCGGTGAAGCGCCCTTCTTGAGCGCTTCCTCAGCCATTTGATACGCCCGCTTGGGATCCGAAGAAGTAATTTGGCTGGCCAACGAAAGTTCGAGTTGGAGTTCCCGATCTCCCATGGCTCTGGCCTGCGCGCCCTCAGGATTCGCGAGTGTGCGGGTTGCACGGAGAAAGTTCAGCGCCATCTCAGGGTCGTGCGGCGCCAGCGCCTCGATTAGTTGCTCCCTGAGTTGCATCGCGATTTCAAAACTCTCGTAGTACTCCAGCTCGTTATTATCGACGTTGGAAATGAATTCCTTGACGCTCTCGATTGCCTGATCCATTAATTTCGAAGCACGCTTGTCATCAGAGTCCCAAAGCAGTTGGGCGGCTTGTATCTGAAACGTGGCGCGTGTCTGCGGGCGACGCAACTGTGGCAAGTTTTGGGTTGCTTCGATTAGCAGAGCGAGGCCTTTAGCTTTGACGACTTCCTGATTCTTGCCAGCCAGCAACTCCTGCTCGGTCGCCTTTCGCAGCTCGACAATCTTTATCTCATAACGACCTGATGGAGGATTCGGATCCAATGGTGACACTTCAATGCGATAGACTCCCGCGATCTCCGCCACCATAGTTACGTCTTCCGGACCGTCCGTGCCATTAGGAGTATCAACCTCGCGGAGTCGTCGACCGTTGGGCGAGAATGCGCGCACGACTACATCAATTCCGCGCTGATCGACCACGAGCTCCAGGAACTGATCCTGTTCAAGCGTGATGTTATAGCTGTGTGATTGGCCTGCCGCCAGAGTGCGCTCTATGGGCGTGCCGATCTGGAGAGACGTGGGACCGGCCTGAGCATTCGCGGCTTGAACTGCGAAGAGAAAGATGAGCAGCAGCAAAAGAGTCTTGCACCGAGGCTCGCGCATATTAAAGCTCCTTCCTGGTTCAGGAGAAGTGGGGCGGCTTTACCGATGACGCGCCTGACATCGATTTATCGATCTGTGCTCGTATGACACCGAATCGATGGAAAAGGTTCCGCAGCCAGGAACCCGGTGAATCTTAGAGAAGATCGACCGGGGAAGGTTGCCTCGTGAACCGATTAGGCTTGGAGCGCGTGCGAGATAGTTGCTATCGAATCGCAAGATACATTACTGAACTCTTGGGGTTCGCGTGGCAAGCTTGAACAACTGCCTCATAAATAGAGGTATCCAGCTACATAACTTTTCTTCCCTCGCACAGGTTTATTAGTTCCGGCAGCGCCAGAATCTGCGGTCGCCTCCCACTTCCGTCGCGGACTACTTTTACTATGCCGGCGGTTTTGAGTTGTCCTAATAACGTCATAACCATCGGATAGCTGGGCATGCCGGACATATTCTTAAAATCCGAACTCTTGAAGACAGGTTTCGCGAACATGTGATCGAGCAGCGGAACTGCAAATTGGGAATGAGTTAGATTTAGGATTCTGCGTTTGAACTCTGTGTATAGATCGATCATTGCGCGAGCCTTTTCGGAGTTCACCGCCGCCTGCTCTTGAATCGCCAAGAGGAAGAATTCGATCCATTCGTTCCAAGCTTCAGCCTGTTGGCCGAGATTGCGTAGCCTTTGGACATACACATCTCGATAAGCCTCAAAGTACGCTGAGAGGTAAAATAACGGTCGCGATATAATCTCCTTCTCAAAAAGAAAAAGAGGTATCAACATTCTTCCTACCCTACCGTTCCCGTCCAGGAACGGATGAATTATTTCGAATTGGGCGTGGACAACCGCAAGCTGAACGAGATGATCAGGTCGCTCCATGTGGTAGTACTTTTCCCAATTGTCGAGGTACTCAAGCAAGCGATTGGGGGCAGGCGGAATGAACTCCGCTTTTTCAATTGGGGACCCCGGAGCTCCGATCCAATTTTGAATCGTTCGGAACTCTCCTCGACCCATGTTGCGGCCTCGTACGCTGTCCAAGAGGACCGAGTGAAGCTTTTTTAGCAGATTTAGACCAAATGGCTTTGTCTTCAACTCCTCTTGTCCCAGTTGCAATGCTCGTTGGTAGTTTCGAATCTCGAGGATGTCCTCTTTACGTTCCGGCTCGGAAGGTCCTTCGCCTGCTTCGAAGTTGAGCACATCACCTAAGGTGGCTTGTGTTCCCTCGATGCGTGACGACAGGACAGCTTCTTGAGTGGTCATTGGCGACAGGAGCAACTCCGAATTCGTAACCCCTTGGAGTATACCGTCGTAATAAGCAAGTGCGCGGTTCGCGCGAGCAATGAGAGGGATCAGAGATTCCCAGTTTACGGCAGATAGCGGAAGTTTTTGTGGAACCAAGTGCTGCACTGTATAAAGCAGAATATAGGTGTAACGCCTAGTGTAAAGCAAATCCCGCCTTCGGTTTATACAAAGTGGCCTTTGATTTAGAACCCAACGGTCGGCCGCTGTACTCTCTGTTCTGCCCTCGTCCAATGGATCGAAGTCAACCCCTCAAAGCTTATAAAACTCCCTTGCCGGCTTCAAAGGCCGCAACATCCAGTAAGGCCGCCGCGTGCCGTCCGGCGAATGCTGGTCGGCAGGCCGAGTCATCGCCAGCCATTTCTGATAAATCGCGCACGACTTTTCAGTGTCCACGTGGATGTCGCCGTAGCCATCGGTGCTTTCAGCTTTGCGGACGCGCACGGCCTGGTGCCAGCAATGCATCCCCGAAATCGGATCGGGATGGACCGGGAAAGTCAGGTTCTGATGCACGCCGACATCGCTCCACCAGATACGCAAGCTGTCAGGATCGGCGGATTCGTATGGCCCGGTTCCGCGTTCGCGCTTCATCCCCCAGGCGTCACCTTCGTGATCGAGTCTGACCGTCGCTGTTAACTGTTTCTGTCCGCTCTCATGCGTCTTCCAACGCCCCATGTGATGGCTGCATGCGACAATGCCGGGCTTAATGCCTTCGGTCACCCACGCCTTCACCACAAAATATCCAATCTCGGTTTCCACTCGCACCAGATCACCCGTCCGCACATTCAATGTCGCCGCGTGCGAAGGATGCAGCCAAAGCGGATTCGTGTGCGCAATTTCATTTAGCCACTTCGCATTGGCGCTGCGCGTGTGAATTTGAATCGGCAGACGAAAGGTCGAGATTAAAATAGTCTGATCAGGTTCGAGATTATCCGGATGAACATGGCTCTTGATGTAAGTTGGGATCGCGTATTCGCGCCATCCCCACTCAGCGAGGGTCCGGGAAAAGAACTCGAGCCGGCCGCTCGGCGTAGGGAAGCCACGACGGATTTCGCCATCAACTCTGACGCCGACGAGGCGACGACCTTCTGCATCTCCGTCAGGACTCGGAACGGGAACGACATTCGGCGAAGCAGGTTTCGCCGCGCGAGTAAACACGCGACCCATCCGATCTTCGCGCAGGTCTTCCAGCTCTTCATCCGGCACTGTCTCTTCATAGATCGCGCCGACTCTTCTGCTGATCTCAAACGACCCATACCGGCGCATGAATTCGAGTGGCGTCAAACCTTCCGTTGCGGCTTTCTCAGGCAAGCCCGGCACCGAGTTCTCAAAAATGAAGGCGTAATATTCATCAACGGTGAGTCTCGTTCCCGGGTTCTTCTTCGATTCAACGAATTGCCGAATGCCCAGCGAGCCGTCGCGGTCTATGCGCCAGGTCAACTCCATCCAGAACTCGTTCTCTTCCCAAACCTCGCCGGGATTTACTTCGCGTGTATCGGTGATGTCTTCGCCCTCGCGTTGTCGCGCGGCGCGCATCACCGGCTGGCGAAAGCCGAGCCACTGCGAATCGTGCGTCTCGTATGAATGTAAATCATGACGCTCAGGTCCCAGACCCATCGGCAGGATGTAATCCGCAAAGTACGTCGTCTCGTTCCAAACCGGCGTCAACGCGACGTGACAGCCAACCAGCTTTTCGTCGGTCAGTGCTTCGATCCAGGAGAAGCCGTCGGGGTTTGTCCACACCGGGTTATAAACTCGCGTGAAGTAGGTATCGAGACGGCCGCGTCCCTCCTTCAAAAAATGGGGTAGTAGAAAAGACATCTCGTGCATTGCGAGCGGGTACTCGCGCGGCCAGGTCTTTTCGTTCCACATCTTCGGATGCGGCGGCGAATAGATCGGCTTGGGCACAAACTTGTTCCACGCGTTCGGGAAGACTCCGCCTTCAGTTGCCACTGCGCCGAGCAGGGAATTGAGCATGAACAGCGCCCGCGCGACCGACCAGCCATGACTGATTCCCGAGGTCGCGCTGCGCCAGTTGTGACTCGAGAAGCGCGTGCCGGCAGTCGCGACCAGCTTCGCGATCTCTTCCAGGACTTTCGTTTCGACACCGGACTCTTTGGCGGCGAATTCGAAAGTGTACTCCGAGTAGAGTTCCTTCAGGAGGCGCTCAAAATTCTCGAAGTGGAGACCTTCTTCGCGCCGTAGGCGTGAAATGTTTATAGAACCGTCGTTCTCATTCGAATTTATTTCGCGAGCAGCGAAATGCTCCGCGTTTCGCTGCTCGCGAAACATAACCTGGCCGGGCTCGGGGGCTATAAACATTTCGCCGCTACGCGGCTGCTCTTGCTCTCCTGTCTGTGACCGCTGCCCTCCGACCTCTGACCCCTGCTCCAAATATTCTTCCCAATTCCACCACCTTTTCACAAACTCTCGATTGTAAAGATTGTTTTGAATCAGGTAATTCGCGACAGCCAACAGGATTGCCGCCTCCGATCCGGGATAAGGCGAGATGTAGTGATCAGCGTGCGTCGCCGTGTTGGAAAGCCGCGTGTCAAAGACGATCAGTTTTGCGCCGGCGGTCTTGCCATCCATCACGCGCTGCGCATGTGGATTGAAGTAATGCCCGGACTCCAGATGAGCGCTGATGAGCAGAATGACTTTAGCATTCGCGTGATCGGGGCTGGGCCGGTCCAGGCCCATCCACAGCTGATAACCTTCGCGCGCGCCCGACGAACAGATGTTGGTGTGCGAGTTGTGGCCATCGACGCCCCACGCCGCCAGGATGCGTTCGGTAAAACCATCCTCACCCGGACGTCCCACGTGATACATGATCTCGTCGCGGCGATCTTCGACGATCGCTTTGCGGATGCGCGCCGCGATCGTGTCGAGCACTTCGTCCCAACCGACGCGCTCCCATTTGCCCTCGCCACGTTTGCCGGCCCGCTTCAACGGATAAAGAATTCGATCGGGATCCGTAACCTGATTCAGCGTCGCCGGACCCTTCGCGCAGTTGCGCCCGCGCGAACCCGGATTCTCCGGATTGCCTTCGAACTTCTGAATCTGGTGAGTGTCTTTGTCGATGTAAGCGAGCAGCCCACACGCCGACTCGCAGTTGAAACAAGTCGTCGGCACTAACGAATAGCGCCGCTCTTTTCGTCGCGGCCACGCCTGCGAATCCAGTTCAGTCCAATCATCCCAGCGTTCCTTTGGGGGGAAGGCGGCAAGATGGATGCGCGACGGGCCGGGATAGAAGGTTTCGCTGTTTTTGGTCACGACTACTGAACACTACTTATTCCATCGCCGAACAAGTTTCTTGTACCGCGATCCATAATTGATTCAAACTTCGCATTGACTTCTTCATCCGCCTTTGTCGCAAATTCTGGAAAGGACTCGACTAAGAAATCATGCCAGGAAGACCGATAGAGCGGGTCACGAGCGGCTCGAACATTTAGACATTGCTGCAAGGTAAAGTCACCAGCCACCAGGTTGGGCTTCATTTCCTCGAGCGTATCGATGTCGATAACAGCCAACGGATTGATCTTGACACTGTGTGATACTCGTCTTTGTTTTAGCAGACGCAGAAAGCGGTCACTTAGCATCTCTTCCACTCCGGAAAATCGGAGAATCGGTTCTCGAACAATGAGTACCGGCGTTATTTTCTCGATTCGTGAGTGCGACGCTAGTAGCGCGCTATCCAGTTCGTTTATGTGATCGCGGAGGGGAAGCTGTTTAGGAAATAAACGCTCGATGTGCTTCGCGAGTTGAGCGATACCTTTTTCCGTTCCCTTCTTCGGGTCTAGTCCAAACTTCTTGTCCAAGTCTCCCTCAAACCTTCTGATTTTGCCGCTATACTTAGCGGCGATGTCCATGAAGCTCCCCTTGGATTCAATCATGATAAGCGTGTCGCCACAATGAATGATTCCATCAACTGATTTATCGCCGTTCGTATATTTAGGCTGGTCAATGAACATACCATCTCGCTGCGGAAAGAGTTGTAGCATTTCAGCCGCGTAATTCTCGAAGAGGAAACCGAAGGCCTTGAGGGCGCCGTCTTTATCTCTACCTTTTAGGCTATCGACAATGATCCAATAGATTCCCGAGCTGAGCCTCTCTACCATGAAACACGGATCGGCCCAACCCAATATGTCATCATCTAACCTAAGCAGTGGCCACCTACGGAACCAAACGTAGTCAAACTGTGGCAGTAGTTTCGTCGTTCGGTTGGCGAATCGGGCCTTCGCTTCCGCCAGGCTCATGGAATCAAGAGCCAGATAGCCGGCAAACTGATCAGGAGTGATTCGGGTGCCCTTAATGATTTCCGATCGGCGAAAGAGGCCCGCATGATTCATGATTTCGTCGGGAGTGCGAGCGACCACAAAGGAAATCATTGTGAGCACAACTTCTTTATACTCGTCGATTGATAGACCGGTTGCGGCTTTGAAAGCGCTTTCCAAATCGAATCCTGGAAGCTCTTTTTTGAGCGTGGCACTCATCCCGTCGGAGTGTAGGATTTCGGAGAAGAGGGCCTCCGCCCGCACGATGGCTCTCGCCGCTTGGGGCGGATTGTTTAGCTCAATATTTGGAGCGGTTTGTAGGCTAATATGTCTTCGCTGTTTTCGATCGGTGCCTGTACTGGTTGCGCGCTCCTCCTTCGCCGAGACTAGATGATCGTTCATCATCAAGCAACAACGCCCAAGCTCATAGGCCCCGCGGGACTTGCCCTCTGTAGTCATTGTCGCATCCTCTCGGCAAATGAGGATGCACATCCGCAAGAGGTTGAGAATCTGTTGCCGGAAAAAGATAGGGCGTTCGTCCGCACTGAAGTGCCCGAACCTAGGCTTAAGGATACCTTCAACCAAATCGGGATCCAGGTAATTTGAAATCAGAAGTTCCTGAAGCCCTTGTTGCTTTTCCTTGTTTTCACGGAGTATTGCCTGCCGACTCAAAAGAACGTTGATTCTCGTTAACGTGAAGAGTACGTTCGATAGGTTGAATTGGCCCAGCCTTCTTTTTAGCGTTGACAGGCGCGACCGTTTATCAAACAGATCTTGGTGTCTTAGATATATATAAACAGACATTTCAGGAGCGCCCTAACTTCTTCTTCGCCGAGATCTCAGCCGCTGCATGACCAATTCACCATCTATCGTTTCGACTTTACCTTCGTCGATCTCGCGCATTCGTCGCTCAGCCTCTTCTGCCCAGGCATCGTCAATCTGCTTTTGATTCGGACCGTCCAGGCTTAAGAGCAAGTGTTCAGCGAGCATCGCGCGCATCTCTGGCGGAAGTTCAAGCGCGGCGCTTAGAATTTCTTCGAATGTGCCTAACATTCTGTTGAGCTCATAATCACCGGCTTCTCGAGGAGTTCGGCATAGACATCGTCGTCGCAATTGTCCCAAATTGCTTCGAGCGATGACTCGCAGGCCTTCAACCAGAAATAGTCAGGGGCAACACGAGACGCACTGGAGCGAGCCTTAGGCTGCGACCTGTTCATAAGAAAAGCGCGGAATGTCTGCACGCTGACTGGCGTGCTCGACCGTGATGCCAAGGATGTTGCCGCTCTGATCGAGATCCAAAACGGTGTTCTCATCCAAATCCTTCGATTCGGATACTTCGGCTGTTTTGAACTCGATGTAGAGAGTGTCAGTGTCCTGAAAGTATTTGATGTTCATGGTGTAAATGATCGGTCAAAGAAAGCGTTGTGAACAGTCTGTCCGTCGGGAAGAAGGATTACCCGCAAATACCTGTTGCCCATCTCTGAGATTGGCGCCCAACGACGAATGCGACCATCCTTCTGGATCCTCTCCTTTGCCGGATGATCGATGACGCGCTGAATCCACTCAACTCGAATCATAGCGCGGTCAGGCCGAACACGCATTGCTTCAAAGTACTGCGTGGTTTTCACTGCGAAGTCCTGCGTTCCTCGGCAATCAAAATGGTGCAGTCGCTATGCTTGCGTCCTTCAAGGCCGCGACGGATCTCTTCGGCCTTGCGCAAGCACTCCTTCATCAATTCGTTTCGACCATGGTCGGCAACTGTGTCTCGCGTTATTTCGTTTGAGTTATTGAGTTTTTGAACCATTTCACCTCCAATTAGCGCGGAACGTAAACCAACAAACGTCGCCCTGTCTCATGGCTCTCCCCAATCTTGCTCACTCTGCCATTCTTCGATTTCTTCAGGCTGCTGCGGCTTCTCCAAATAGCCTTGAGCATCTCGTCGCTCTTTGGCGATAATTTCGCGCTGCTGCAGCGCCCTCTCCAAAGCAACCTTGATGAAATCTAATGGCGTCATCTGCAAAGCGCTAGTCGCTTGCTGCACTTCGGCCATCACGATTCATCAATCGATAATTGGATGGTCTCCATAGCGTCAGTCTAACATGCGCCGCAAGCACGATGTAGCATTACAACGAAGCTGGTTCAAGCCAGCGGCACGGACTGTCCCGCCTGCACATAAGCATGTTCGAAGAGCATCAACCCGATTAACGCCAACGGAGAGCCGCCGATGCCCACCGATGTGCTCACGTATCCTAAGAGGGCCAGCCACGGCAGCAATCCACCAATTAGCGACAGCACGATTCCGATCCAAAATTCGCTCTGGTAACGGCCGTGCACCATCTCCCATATCGCCAGGCGCGCGTGCGCCGTCGGATGGGTCAGCGAAACTTCGCCCCAGATCATTAGCACGTGCAGGAGACTCGTGACGGCAAGAATCCAGAGTGAAGCGACGAAAGCCATGGGCACCGCGTCGATGAATGCCGGTATTGTGCGCGTCCCCTGCGACCACGCCGCGATTGGCAGGAACACCGCGGACCCGAGCAGCAATGCTTGCACGAACAAGTGTGGCGGCAGAAGTGGATTCTGCCAGAGGTCGCGCGCCTTTGCCTGGGCGAAAAGATATGCGGTGTAGATTGCCGTCATCGTCGCCAGCGGTATGCCTGGGATGATGAGCCACCATTGCATTGAGGTAGCCCACGAAGTCATGATTCGGTTGGGGGCAAGCGGATCGTGAACCGTTCTGAACCCGAGAATGCTTGCGAGAAAATGTAGAGCCAGCACCACTGAATATCCGGCGATGATGAACGCGCCTTTTACCAGCCAACTTTTCCACTGCGGCCGTGTAAAGATCATGTAGAAGCGCGCCGGATGCTCGAGGTCCCAAATCAACAAGAGTCCCGTCAGTCCCAGAAATGCGCCTGAAACGATCGGCGTGGCCCACAGCCATAAGGAACTTTGCGGACTCATAAATCCAAACAGGACCAGCAATGCTGCGACCAGGTAAACTCCCGAGGCAATCCCCTTTGTCCACGTGTACAGACTCACACGCCAGTCCCAGGGAATCGAGTGCGCGACGTCATAACTCAACAGTGCCGCAGCCGAGCTGTTGTTAAAGGTCGGATTGCCTGAGACGACATGACCGCTCGACTGTTGTTGCTCGCTCCACATGAACAAGCCCGCTTCAGGGCGTCGGGCTGCCAGTGGGTCGAGCGTCGCCTGGTGCGCACCTTTATAGAAAAGCTTGGGCAGCGTTTCCTTCTCTGGGCGGCGCACGTTCACCGCTTCGCGATTGATGATCTGCCCGACGTAGGACGAAGGATCGTTCATGTCGCCGATCAGGATCGCCTGCGTCGGGCAGACGACGACGCACGCGGGCTCTAAGCCGACATCGATCCGGTGCGCGCAGAAGTTGCACTTCTCAGCCGAATGATCTTCGGGGTTGATGAAAATCGCGTCGTAAGGACAGGCAGCCATGCAGGCTTTGCAGCCAATGCAAATCGATTTATCAAAATCGACGATGCCGTCAGCGCGCTGGAACATCGCGGTCGTTGGACACGCGGTCACGCAGGGCGCGTGCGCGCATTGGTTGCAGCGGGTGACTTGATGCGCGCGGCGCACCTGTGGGAACACACCCACGTCGACGTGCTTGACGTAGGTGCGGGTGACGCCAATCGGGACGACGTTCTCAGACTTGCAGGCTGTTGTGCACGCATGACAACCGATGCAGCGAGTGTGGTCGATCACCTTCGCCCATTGGACGCGATCCTGGCGAACTGGTTCTGGCTCGATCATTCTGGTTTGCACGGACGATGAAATTTACGCGGCGGAATATATCATGGAACGTTGTTAGTTGGGCTTTGTTTCCCTTTGCGCCTTCCGGTTTCTCTTTGTGCTTTCGTGTGAAACTACGAGATCGCGAATTTTTTTCACGCAAAGGCGCAACGGGATTCGGGAGGCGCCAAGAGAGCAGGTCCATAGGTCTCTTGGTTCGCGACTACTGGTCAGAACTCAGTTATGCGATATTAGCCGTCGCTGTCTTGTAAAGTTTCCAAGTGAAAGAGCGTCTACTTCAATATCTCTCATGTCCTTCGTGCGCCGGCACGATCTCTCTGTCTTCGGACAAACGCGAAGCGGAAGAGATCATCGAGGGCCAACTCGCGTGCTCGGTTTGTTCACGTTCGTGGCCAATCGTACGCGGCGTGCCGCGGTTTGCTTCACTCGACGAAGTCGAGGCAGAGAAAGCCGCCACCGCCGCGGGTTTCGGTTGGCAATGGCAACATTTCACTCAGGCCGATGACAAGTATGAACAGCAGTTTCTCGGCTGGATCGCGCCGGTCGCGCCGGAGTTTTTCAAAGACAAGATCGTGCTCGAAGGTGGATGCGGCAAAGGACGCCATACTCAATTGGCCGCGCATTGGGGAGCACGCGACGTGATCGGCGTGGACCTCAGCGCCGCGGTGGAAACTGCGTTCGCGGCGACTCGTCATTTGCCGAACGCGCATATCGTCCAGGCTGACATTTACAATCTCCCCTTCACGCGGGCGTTTGATTATGCGTTTTCTGTGGGAGTGCTGCATCACTTGCCAGACCCGCGCGGCGGTTTCAAATCACTGGCGTCGAAGGTCAAACCGGAAGGGCACATTTCGGCCTGGGTCTACGGCGCTGAAAACAACGAATGGATTACTCGTTGGGTGAATCCCTTGCGCCAACGTCTGACTTCACGCATGAACCCGAGCGCGTTGTTGCAGCTTTCAAAAGTTCCGGCTGCAATCATGTTTGCGGCGACCAAACTGATCTATGGCCCTCTGAATCGTTCGACGCGGGGTGCCTCTCTGGCCCGCCACCTTTTCTACAACGATTATCTTAATGCGATCGCGCCCTTTGGCTGGCGAGAGCAGCACACGATCGTCTTTGATCACCTGGTTGCTCCCACCGCGTTCTATATTTCCCGCGAAGAATTCGCCGACTGGTGGCGCGAAATTGGCGCCGGCGAAGTCGATATTAGCTGGCACAACAGCAATAGTTGGCGGGGATTTGGGCGAGTTTGAGTTAGGAGTTCCGCCTTCAGGCGGTCTGGACATCAATAAGCCTCAAGAGCTGGAACTTCAAGGCCCGCCTAAAGGCTGGACTCCAAACGCCAAAGTCGTTGACGGTTCTTTGCGCGACCCGCTATAGTGAAATTGGTCCTGGCGTTTGCCCAACCGCCTCTGACGCGTTCGAACCCTTTGGGGTTTCTTGCCCTTAACCCTCTCAATTATTAAAGAAACCTGAACTGGATTCCCCAGAGTATTTCTATGCCCATGAAAATTGACGACCTCCTGGTCACTGCGATTGCCCATTCTGCCTCAGACCTGCATTTGAAAGTTGGTTCTTTTCCCGTGATGCGCATCGGCGGCGAGTTGCACCCGATCGTTGAGGCGCCAAAGCTTTCTCCGGAAGACACGCTCGACATGGCGTTTTCGATGATGTCGAACCGGCAGAAGCAGAAACTCAAGGAAGTTTCGGAAGTAGACATCGCTTACAGCGTCAGCGGCCTGGGCCGTTTTCGCGCGAACATTTTTCAGCAGCGTGGATCGGTCAGCCTCGTGCTGCGCGTGATTCCCGATCAAAGCCGGAGCACGGCGGCGCTTGGACTGCCACCGGTGATCGACAAAATAGCCGAAGAGCGGCGCGGCCTGATTCTGGTGACCGGCGCGACCGGTTCGGGAAAGTCGACCACGCTGGCAGCAATGATCGACCGCATCAACTCGACGCGCTCGGGACACATCGTAACCATCGAAGATCCGATCGAGTTTCTGCATCGCGACAAGAAGGCCTTCGTCACGCAACGCGAAGTCGACGTCGATACTCGTTCTTTCGCCGAAGCCCTGCGCGGCGCGTTGCGCCAGGATCCCGACGTAATTCTGGTCGGCGAGATGCGCGATCTCGAAACGATCGAGACGGCGCTGACTGCCGCTGAAACCGGCCATCTGGTCCTTTCGACCTTACATACTCTGGACGCGACCGAAACGATTACGCGCATAGTTTCCTCGTTCCCGTCGCACCAACAGAAGTCCGTGCGCATACAGTTGTCAGGAATCTTGAAGGCGGTGATTTCGATGCGTCTGGTGCGGGCGGCGAAGGGAGCCGGCCGGGTCCCGGCGATCGAAGTGATGGTTTCGACCGGCCTGATTCGCGACTACATTATTAATGAAGAGAAGACCTATTTGATCCGCGAGGCAATCGCTAACGGCGCGTCACAGTATTCCATGCAAACTTTCGATCAATCGTTGTTCCGGCTGTTGCAATCGCGCCGGATCGGTTTTGCAGAGGCCGTGCACAACGCCACGAATCCGGACGAATTCAAGATGCGAGTCGCTGGGATCCTATCGACTGAGCAGTCGATTGACGCCGACGACCGCGGCAACCGGGGCGCTAGTGAGCCGCGCGAGGAATTCGAGTCGATGATCGTGAAGCTGTGACCTTTATCGCGTCGAGATAAAACTGCGTCACTTATTGCTGGGAGCGCGGACGGCCCGTCCGCACAGCGCCCTCAGGCGCTCAAGTTTCCTTTGGCGCACACTAGTTTTCGCGCTTCGCGCTCAATGCGGACGAGACGTCCGCGCTCCCAGCAGTCTGCGGCTGCAATTCTTCGGCCTTCGCTTTCTGCCAAAGCTCTTCCAACTCTTGTAGGCTTGTTTGGTCGAACTTGCGCTTCTGATCGCGCAGGTCGGCCTCGATATGAGCGAAGCGCCGACGGAATTTTCGGTTGCTCAGCTTCAGCGCGGCCTCCGGCTCGACATTCAGGCGTCGAGCGATATTCGTAATCACAAAAAGCAAATCACCGATCTCTTCGCGGACGTGAGCGTGATCCGTTTCGCTATTCGACTCGGCGTGCTGGCTGATTGCTTCGCGAAGTTCCTCGACCTCTTCCTGCAACTTGGCAAAGATGTCTTTAATTTGGGTCCAGTCAAAACCTACGCGCGCGACTTTGGTCGAAATCTGATGGGCCTCCATCAATGCCGGCGCTTTGGTTGAGACGCCGTCGAGGATGGACGCGTTTTCGGATTTCCCCGAAAGTTTGCCGGCGGCGCTTTTCTCTTCAGCTTTGATCGCTTCCCAATTGCGCAGGACCTCGGCCGTGTCGCCGGCTTTAGTGTCGCCGAATACGTGTGGATGACGGCGCACCATCTTCGCATGCACTTCTTCGATTACGTCGTCGATGTTGAATTCGCCTCGCTCGTCAGCCACGCGCGCAAAAAAAGTTATCTGGAATAACAGGTCGCCCAGTTCTTCGCGCAGCGCCGCGGGCCGGCCTTCGCGTGCTTCCTCGAGAGCATCGAAGGCCTCGTAGGCTTCTTCGAGGAGCATCGGCGCCAGAGTGGCATAGGTTTGCTCGCGGTCCCAGGGACAACCGTCGGGTGATCGCAGGCGGTCCATCAGGGCGACCAGATCGTTGAAGGTTTTTGGCATCGAGTTGATTGTCTGAAATCGCCAATACTAGTTCAAGTTCAAACTCCCTCCCCAGTGGGTGAGGACCGGGGTGAGGGCTTGGCGCGCAGTCCCTCTACCCTAACCCCTGCCGTGCGGAGAGGAGAAGCAAAACCAATGTCCATGAACTCCCTGCTTTTGCGATCACGCTGATCCCGATGCTAACATCGCACGCGTCTCAATAAATTTTTTCAAATGCGCGCGGCGAGGCCGACTCCGGTCGAAAGGCGCGCCGAAGGTCTTTTATGAATGACGATCAACCAACTCTAAAAGTAGTCGACCGCCGGCCTTTCAACTCCGACGGTACCCCGCGAGAGCTTTCGCCGGAGGACCGGGAAGCCGCCGACCGCGCCGCCGCAGAGGCGTCCAGAGCTACCGCGGCTGAGAATGTTCCGCGCCCCGCGCCACCATCCGCCGCGGCGGCCGAAGCTGTGCCGCGAAAGGAATCAGAGCCGAGGGCAGAAGCCTCGGCGCCGGTTCAGCAAGGGGAACCGCAGCGAGCCGGCCGCGATCCGCTGGATGATCCCGCGAGCTTCCTGAGCCTGATCATGTCGCTGGCATCGAATGCGGCGGCTTCTCTGGGAATGATGCCTCATCCGGTGACGGGCGAAACCGGCGTCGATCTCAAAACCGCAAAGCATTGGATTGATGTGCTGGGTATGCTCGAACAGAAGACTCAGGGCAATCTCGATCCGCAGGAGGCGCAGGTGATCGACAGTCTATTGGCGGATCTGCGAATGCAGTACGTCTCTTTAACCAACTCGCCTACGCCGCCTCCGGCGAAGTTCAGCGCCACCGATATCACGGGCGGTAAGTAGGGTTTCCGTTGACCACGGGCCGGTTTCATTTTCCATTTTTCATTTGCCATTTCATGCGTGAGAGGTCCTCACTACTTGCGACCTGGCAATGGAAAATGACAAATGACAAATGGAAAATGCTCCTGAGGTCTGACGACCAACGAAATGAAGCTAACCTTCCTCGGCACCGGCACATCAACCGGAGTACCTTCGATCGCATGCGACTGCGAGACCTGCATCTCTGACGATCCACGTGATAAGCGCCTGCGCGTTTCTGTCCTTATCGAACACGCGGGTCAAACCATAATCGTCGATACTTCGACTGACTTTCGTCAGCAGGCCCTGCGTCAGGGACTGAAACATCTCGATGCGGTGCTGGTGACTCATTGTCACGCCGACCACATTTTCGGCCTCGACGATATTCGGCCGCTGAACTTTCGCCACGGCGCGCTGGGCCTTTACGCGAACGAACGAGCCTGGGTCGACATCCACCGCATTTTCAAATACGTCTTTGAGCCTTCGCACTTTGGCGGCGGCCTGCCGCAGATTGTTCCGCATACAGTTGTTGCCGGCGCGCCATTTTGTCTGGGCCACGATTTAGAGGTCACACCGCTGGAAGTAATTCACGGACGTCTCCCGGTGATCGCGTATCGCTTCAATAACTTTGCCTACGCAACCGACCTGAGTGAGATTCCGCCGGACACGATCGACGGCCTGCGCGGTTTGCAAGTGCTGGTGCTGGACTGCCTGCGCATCAAACCACACACCACACACCTTTGGCTGGAACGGGCGCTCGAATATGTCGAAGAGCTAAAGCCCGCACGGACTTACTTCACGCACATTACGCATGACATAAAGCACGCCCGCGATTCGGCGCTGCTGCCCGAGGGAGTTGCGTGGGCGTACGATGGCCTGGTTATAAGTGATGAGTAATGAGTGATGAGTGCTGAGTTAGGAGGTGACCCGCTCATCACTCATCACTCATCACTTCTTTATGCGTCTATTTCACGGAACCGACAACGCCAAAATTGCGCGCCCGACTGTGCTGACGCTGGGCGTGTTCGACGGCTTGCATCTCGGGCATCAGCTCATCATGAAAACGGTCGTGGAGCGCGCCCGCGCGACGGGCGCCGTGCCGACGGTGATCACTTTCGACCCACATCCACGCGCTCTGCTACACCCTGAATCCGCGCCGCCGCTCCTGCAAACCTTCGATCAGAAAATCGAGGCGCTGGGCGTGCTGGGCATCGAGCAAACCATCGTCATTCAGTTTGATCAGGACTTCGCGCAGATTCGCGCCGAGGATTTCCTGCGGACTGTGATTGCGGATCGCTTGCACGCGAAAGAGGTTTATCTCGGCTGCGGCTTCGCGTTTGGCCATGGCCGCGAGGGCAATATCGATCTTCTGCGAACTGTTAGTCGAAGCTTGGGCTTTCTTGCTGATGAGGCGCCGGAAGTCCGTCTGCGCGGACGTCGCGTCAGTTCGAGCCGGATTCGCGAACTGCTCCAGCGGGGTCAAGTGAATATTGCACGCCGCATGCTCGGCCGCCCGTACGGCGTTGAAGGTCGAGTCGTGCGCGGCGAGCAACGCGGCGCTGAATTAGGTTTTCCGACCGCCAATCTACAGCCGCAGAATCGTGTGATCCCTCGCAAGGGCGTGTACGTCACGGCGGCTTTGATCGATGGCCAGTGGCGCCGCAGCGTAACCAATATCGGAACCCGCCCCACCTTTGGCTCAGAAAACGAAACCTCGGTGGAGACCTTTGTGATGAACTGGTCCGGCGATCTCTATGACGACGTCGTGCGAGTGCGCTTTCTGCATCGGCTGCGCGAAGAGAAGAAGTTTACTTCCGTCGAAGAATTGAAATCACAAATCGAGAGAGACGTGACGCAGGCGCGCAACTACTTCGAACGTGCGGGAGTTAAGAAAGAGTTGTTAGTGGTGTGATCCGGCCGGTGGAAGTGAGCAAACGTCCACGTCCTACTCCCAGATTGCGCTCTCCGAAGAACACCAGCCGAGCGGGCACCGACATGCCCGGCCCTGGGAGCGCGGACGTCCCGTCCGCACTGAGCGCGCAGCGCGAACAACAGTGCTTCGATTCCGTTGCAGGACTGGTTAACGCTCAACTCACTCACCATGCCATTTTTCTTGGATTGACAAATTTTCGCGCTTCGCGCTCAATGGCGGACGAGACGTCCGCGTTCCCAGCTTTGACGTTCGCTTTTCATCGAAAGGCCAATGAATTCTATCAAGACTAAACTTGCCGAGGACCTGCGTGAGGCGGGCTGGCACAGTCGCGGTACCTACCGCACTTCGACGGTGGAGAGCTAGCTCAAACAATCAATTGGCGCCTTGCGGACTCTCTTCTGCAAACTGTTCTCAAGAGGTGGAAGAAGGAACTCGCAGACAATTTATCGGCCAATGCAGAAGCCGTTCTGCGCCGACGGATTGAGAGTTATCTGGATCAGGGATACGGCAACTGTGCACTCAAGGACAAACGTGTCGCAGGCATGATTCAAAAGTCCTTGCTTCACTTCGACGACCAACGCTACCGGCTTTCAGCCTGGGTCCTAATGCCGAATCACGTGCACATACTCGTGACACCCGATGCCTCCTGGTCGCTGCCAAAGATTATGAAATCTTTGAAGTCATACACGGCGCATGAAGCCAACAAGATCCTTGGTCGGAGTGGTCAGTTGTGGATGGAAGATTATTTTGACCGTTACGTTCGCGACGAGCGGCATTTCAGGAATGCAATTTCTTATATTGAAAACAATCCCTTAAAAGCTGGCTTGTGCAAGAAAGCACGCGACTGGAAATTCAGTAGCGCGTGGTTTCGGAACTCAAAGAGTGATGAGTAAGCGCCATTCGTACTCACGCGAAAAGGCTAAGTGACCTTCGGCTTTCAGGCCTTTGGCTTGATACGAGATTCCACGTAACGAGCCGTATTCGATTGGTCGTGGAGAAATCAGATCCCGTGCAGGCGCAAACGAAACTCATCGTTGAAGGCGACGATTTCCGGCAGGCGGTTTGAGAATGCTCGCGCATCGTGCAGGAGCATTGGAAGTCCACCCAAAGGCAGATTCAAACCGTACGCTTGGCTCGTGAAGATCGCCTTAGTCTGCGGATTTAGTCGCTGCGGTACGCCGTAGCGGATCGCTTTCAAAGCCGCCGGCGCAAATCCCGCGCTACGCCGCGGATTGGCAATCTCGATGGCGCGGTCAAAGATGTGAAGCCGGGTGGTGATGTCACGCAAAGCGATATCTCGATGCGTCAGAGAGTTGGCAATCGCTTCCGCGAAGACCCGCGCGTGGTAATTCGCGCGCGCTGGGACAGGCGCATTCTCAATAGCGGCGTTGCCAATTCGCGCCGGCCGCGTGTCCAGCAAATCGACATAGCGAGCCGCGAACCGTAAGGCCGATTCATAAATTGTCGCCAGGTTACCCTGAAGTTCCTGCCGCTCAATGATCGGCGCCTGGGCGTTGTCGCCGGCAAACCTGGTCGCGATCATCGAAGATCGCGGCAATAATTGCGCGACCTTCTCGTCGCGGCCAAACAACAACACACTCGCCACCGTCGGCGTCAACTCATCCCGACTGTTCGTAGCGAGCATCAGATGCCGCTCGAGTATTTCGGCGGTGGGGTAAGTTTTGACGCTCGCCTCGTCGAACGCGCCGCCTTCAAAACCGCGCATGAAACTCCACAGATGAGCTTCGTCTATGTCACTAAGTGTTGCGCGCAAAGCGGGCACGGTCTCGTAAAGAAGCGGGACCGAATCATCCAGCAGCGTCGATAACTCTTCCGTTGAAGCTTCACGTTTCTCGGCGCCGACGCGAATGAAAAAGCGCCCGTCGCGCGTGCGATAAGGGCGACGCTTGCCGTTGACATCGAGCGCCATGATCCGCCGGCCGTTGTCGAAGGCCAGACGATCGATGAAAGGAATAATGGGCGGCACGATTTCTTCGCGACAGATACGCACCAACTCATCCTGAACGTTCTCGCCGTCTTCGATGCCTTCGACGCGCAACTGATCGTTGACGCCGAACACGATCACGCCGCCGCCGGTGTTTGCCAGCGCGACGATCTCCTGGGCAATCTTCTCGGGATTGGAAAGTTTTACCTTCAGTTCAAGGAAGGTGTCTTCGCCGCCGCGCACCAGCCGCATTAGTTCAGTGCGAGAGGTCTGTGGCGCGGCGGTCGAGTAGAGGTACTCCTGGAAGGAGCGTTCGGTGACCGGTTCGTGCCGTTGACTGCTGCGAAATCGTTTGCGAGCCATTTGTGTAATGACGGGGCCGGCGGGCCCGCCCGGATGCGAAGACATGCGGCGCTGCGCATCGCTGGAATCAAAAGAGCTGAGAAAACTTAACGCTTTACGTTTCTCAGTGTAGCATAGGCGGGCGTCAACGCTTCGACGGTCTCATTAACACTTCCCTTCAGCGGGGTGCATGAGAGATAGGTTAAGATGGAAACCGCTTCGAAGGGTTTCGCGCCGCACGGCCAGCCACCTCGCAGAAGCGAGGTGCTAATGAAGTAAAGATTTCTTTAGTCTCATGTTCTTACATCGCAACCACGTCAAAGCCTATGTTGGTCTCGGTTCGAATCTGGGTGACCGGGCCGGAAATCTTTTGCTCGCGGTGCGAGGCATGACGGAAGCTTCGCTTTGCGTCACGCGTTTGTCGTCGATCTATGAAACTCAGCCCGTTAGTCAGATCGAGCAGCAGCCGTTTTTGAACATGGTGGTGGAAGTGGGGAATTCTTTGCCCCAGCCCAATCAGGCAATGGCCCGTTTGCTGAGGATTGAGTTTTTGCTGGGCCGCACGCGCGAAGCTAATAACGGTCCGCGCACAATCGACCTCGACCTGTTGTTTTATGGTGAGGTGGAAAGCAAGACTGAATTTCTAATGCTGCCGCATCCGCGCCTGCATGAACGCCGGTTTGTGCTTGAGCCTCTGGTGGAGATTGCGCCGCATGTTATGCATCCCACGCTAAAGCGCACCGCGGCAGAATTGTTGGACGGTTTGAATGATCCCTCGTCCGTGAAGCGCTGGTGCCCGTGATGGAGCGGACGCATCCTTGCGTGCGGTTCGCGGGCATCCCTGCTCGCGGGTTTAGTTTAGGCATAACCGCGCAGGCAAAGATGCCTGCGGTCCGCACGCAGGATGCGTGCGCTCCAGGCGCGTGCGCTCCTATCCCAACTTTGCTGTCGGCAGAAACTGGGGCGCGCGCCGGGCCTTGGTCGCCTGCTCAAACGCGTAGGCAAACTTGATCAAAGTCGGCTCGCTCCAGGCGCGGCCAAAGAACGAAATACCCACCGGCAATCCAAACACGTAACCCGCGGGCACGGTGATGTGCGGATAGCCCGCCACTGCGGAGGCCGTCGAATACCCGCCGGTAAAATGATCGCCGTTGACCCAATCAGTCGTCCAGGCCGGTCCGCCCGTCGGTGCAATCATCGCGTCGAGTTTGTTTTTGTCCATGACCAGGTCGATGCCTTCCTTGCGAGACAGACGCTGATCCTTCGCCAGCGCGTCGCGATAAGCTTTATCAGTCAAGGGTCCTTTCGCCTGGGCTTTGATAAAAAGATCCTGGCCGAAGTACGGCATTTCTCGATCGCGATACTGTTCGTTGAAGTCGATGATCTCTTTCAAGGATTTCACCGGAGCGCGTGGCCCGAGCGAAGCCAGATACGAATTCAGGCCGGACTTGAATTCGTAAAGCAGCACCTCCAATTCCGAGTCATCGAACTTTCCCTGGGTCGGAATGTCAGCCGGATCGACGATCGTCGCGCCGCGTCTTTTCATGATGTCGATACAATCACCCATCAGCTTGTCGACCGCGTCGTTAAATCCAAAGCCCTTGCGGTGAACACCAATCCGTGCGCCTTTTAAGCCGTTGGAGTCGAGAAACTTCGAATAGTCGGCAAAGGATTTGCCGGCACTCCTTTTGGTCACGTCGTCATGGGAATCAATTCCGGTGAGCACGCCCAGCAAGATCGCGGCGTCCGTCACCGAGCGGCACATTGGACCGGCCGTGTCCTGGTTCTGCGCGATGGGAATGATACCGGCGCGACTAATCAATCCGAGTGTTGGTTTGATACCCACCAGCGAATTCGCACTGGAAGGACAAACCACCGAACCATCGGTCTCTGTGCCAATACCGATCGCGGAGAGGTTCGCGGAGACACCTGCGCCGGTGCCGGAACTCGACCCGCATGGATTGCGATCGAGCACGTAAGGGTTCTTTGTCTGCCCGCCACGACCACTCCAACCGCTGCTCGAATGGCTGGAACGAAAGTTGGCCCACTCGCTGAGGTTGGTCTTTCCCAGAATCACTGCGCCGGCGTCGCGCAGGCGCTTTGCCACAAACGAATCCTGCAATGGAATCGATCCACCGAGCGCCAGTGATCCGGCAGTAGTTGTCATTCGATCGTGCGTATCGATGTTGTCTTTGATCAGTACCGGAATGCCATGCAGCGGTCCGCGTGGTCCTTTCGCCTTTCGCTCTTTATCGAGATCGGAAGCGATTGATAAGGCATCGGGATTCAACTCGATCACCGCATTTATCGCCGGCCCGTGTTTGTCGATGTCGTCGATCCGGTCGAGGTATTTTCTGGCGAGGGAATGGGCGCTGTACTTTCCCGAGGTCATTCCGCTTTGCAGTTCGGCGATGGTGGTCTCGTCAAGGTCAAATGCCGGCGGCGGTGTGAAGCCTGCGGATGAAGCAGGCGCTGCTTCTTTGGCCGAGGTGGTAAGACTCACGCTGGCCAACCCCACACTGCCCGCCACACTGTTGCGTACAAAGGTCCTTCGATTCATGTTTTTCCTCGCTGACGGAATGATGGATCGATGCCACTTCTATTCCGAAGGGCTGATAAAGTCAAATGACTTGTTTAGCGGCGGGCTATCGCCCGCCTGAAACAAACTACAATTAAGGATAGGTCAGATCAGGATCTCGTCCTGCTCTTCGATCCCGGGAAGAAACGGAAGCAGCGCCGGTGGGTACGCGAGTTTGAAGTTGAGAGTGAGTGGCGTGCCGTTGCGAACGCTTTCCGCCAGGCGCTTCGCATCCGGCAGGACGCCGATGGCGCGGAGGGTCTGCGGGTCGCTTTCCAGCAGAACGCGTTGGCCGGCATCGGCGCCAAACGCGGCGGTAATAATTTCTTCGCGCAGTCTAAGCTTGACGAAGTCCAGGTCGGCTTCGATCTGGGCGACCTGCAGGTGCCGGCTCTGTTCTTTGCGCAGGTAATTGCGAAAAGCCTCGAGGACCCGGTCGGAAATTACGTAATCACCGGCTTTCGGAGTATGACCGTATTCAACCTTGTCGACGCGATATGATTCCAGGCCGGCAACCTTGCCCGCGGCCAGGGTGCGCGTGAAATAGAACGCGGCTTCAATGATCCGGCCACGCGTGGGCGTCGCCGTTAGCGGTCGCGCTTCGATATCTGGAGTGATGCCGCCGCCGCCATAAAAGATGCGGCCGGCCGCCGTGCGAAACGCAGGGGCGTTGGAACTCCGCGGCGCTACTGATTCATTGGGCGATGGCTGGCCCGGCTGAATTGGTTGTTGATTGTCGTTCTGATCGTGACGGACGTAATAGTCGTAGAGCGAGCCGCTGGAATAGTCGCGCTGCAGAGACCTGCCGTACGGTGTGTAGTAACGCGCCGTCGTCAGGGTCAGTCCGGTATTGAATGGAAGTTGAAAAATGTGTTGGACCAGGCCCTTGCCAAAGCTCGTTTCGCCGACCACCAGGCCGCGTCCATGATCCTGAATCGCGCCGGCCACAATCTCCGAGGCGGAAGCCGTATTACGATTGCTCAGAACTACAAGGGGCAGTTCTTCCGGGTCAGTGCCGTTTGATTTGTAAACCGCGGGTTCGTGGTATTCGCTCCGGCCTTTGACCGAGACAATGACTTTGTCGCGCGGCAAAAACTCGCTCGAAACATCGATGGCCTGATCCAGCAACCCACCGGGATTGTTGCGCAGGTCGAGCACCATCTGGCGCATCCCCTCTTTCTTCAGGTTGGCGATATCTTCGCGCAATTCATCATCACTAGTGTGTTGAAAACCGCCAATCAACCCGACGTAGCCGGTGCCGGGCCCGAGCATGAAGGCGTTGCGAATAGAAGGCAGCGGAACTGAATCGCGCACGATCTTGACGTTGACCGGCGCTTCCTCGCCGGCGCGTTCGACTTTCAGCTTTACCGCTTCGCCGCGAATGCCGCGCACGTTTTTGGAAACTTCATCGCTGGACCAATCGCGGGCGTCCTTGCCGTCGACTTCCACGATGCGGTCGCCAAAGCGCAATCCCGCGCGCGACGCGGGTGTACCTTCGACCACCGATTGAACGTAGACGCCATCGTCGTGGCGCTGGATCTGTACCCCAATCCCGTAAAAGCTCGAAGCCTGATCTTCTTTCAGCTTTCTGAATTCCGTCGTCGAAAAGAAAACCGAGTGCGGATCGAGAGTGAAAAGCATTCCCTGAATTGCCGCCTGGGTGGCTTTTTCGTAATCGATGTCGCCGGCGTATTTTTCTTCTACGGTCGAGATCGCTTCGTGATAATCATTCTCGATTTTGTCAGCTTCGTATTTCTCAGCGGTGGTGGTTTGATTTGAATTACCAACGTTGGTACTAATAACGCGGCGCGAGGTGCGCGTGCGCACGCCTCCGGCGAGACTTGCCGTGACGATAACCAGTGCTGCGACGATCGTAAAGTTCCGGGTCATGAAAGGCGATCCTTCTTGTCCCTGCGGACCGCTTGTCTGGGAACCCAAAATATAGCACAGCGGTTGGCCCTCACCGAAACCACGCGGGTCAGAGTTCAAGCTTTAGCTTCCGTGTGCACAGAGTAAGTACCACCTGCGTAAGCGGGTGGCCCGAGGGCTCAAGGCACGAGTTGAGTGTCTGGCCCACCCGCTCACGCAGGTGGTACTTACTTCATTGCCATGAAGGATGAACTTTGAATGCCGACCGTCCCACACCGTTCGGCTTGTGCGATGCACCTTATTCATTGAGAATGTCTGCAATCAGCGATGAGTCCAAAATTATCCATCGTCGTGCCTGCCTACAACGAAGCTGAGCGCCTGGGAGCGTCGTTGCGCGCAATCGTCGCTTATTTGAAGCAACAGCGCGATCAGAGCGAAGTTATTGTCGTGGACGATGGATCGACTGATGGCACGGCGACTGTGGCGCGGGAGAACCTGGCGGACTCAGGCAACGTGGCTACGAGTGTGATTCGTTACGAAGAAAACCGCGGCAAGGGCTATGCGGCGCGCCGAGGATTGCTTGCGGCGCGGGCCAACATCGCTCTGTTCTCGGATGCCGATCTGTCGACGCCGATTACCGAGACGCCCAAGCTGGTAGATCCGATCCTTAGCGGCGAATGCGATCTGGCCTTTGGATCGCGCGCGCTCGATCGCCGCCTGATCGGCGTACATCAGTCGTGGCGTCGTGAGCAGGGCGGCCGGATTTTCAATCTCATCGTCCGGGTGGCGACCGGGTTGCCGTTCTGGGACACGCAATGCGGGTTCAAAGCATTTCGGATGAACGTCTGCCGGCCACTGATCGAAGCCGCGCAAATCGATCGGTTCGGGTTTGATGTGGAACTCATTTACCTGGCGCATCTGGCGCGGCTGCGCTTGCGCGAAGTCCCAGTGCGTTGGGACCACAACACCGGCGGAGCCTTGGACGCCTCGGGGAACTATTCGCGCGACAGCCTGCGCATGATTAATGAAGTGCGCCGGATTCGCCGTTTGGCCGACGCGGGAGAATATAGTGAGGCGATTAGCGCGGCGCGCACGGCGGCGATGGTAGAAGTCAGGCAAGGTCTGTCAACGCCGTCTATATCGCTTTCGTGAGATTATTTATCGCAGAGGACGCCGAGAAGCCTATGACCATCACCGCCGGCTTGAATACTTTCTTCTCTGCATAACTGGGAGCAAAGATGAGTGCACGACTAAACGTCAACATCGATCACGTCGCCACCGTGCGCCAGGCGCGGCGCGCGCCTGAGCCCAGCGTCGTGGCCGCCGCCATGATCTGTGAACAGGCAGGCGCCGACGGCATCACGATCCACCTGCGCAGCGACCGCAGGCATATTCAGGATGCGGACGTCACTCTGCTCCGGCAAGCGGTCACCACTTACTTGAATGTCGAGATGGCAGCGACCGAAGAGATGGTGAAGATTGCCATCGAGACGAAGCCCGACGCGGTTTCGCTGGTGCCGGAAAATCCCAACGAGATAACAACTGAAGGTGGTTTGAATGTGCGGCCCAATATCGCCATCATTCGCGCGGCGGTCAATCGTCTGCGCGAAGCCGGCATCATGACCAGTCTCTTCATCGATCCCGATGCACATCAAATCGAGGCCGCCCGCGAAGTGAATGCGCAACAGGTCGAGTTGTGCACCGCCGCTTATGCTGAAGCGACTTTGGGTGGCAGCGGTATTCACGGTGAAGGCGCGGTCCGCGCTAATCAGGAACTGCGCCGCTTGAGTGAAGGCGCGGCGTTAGCAGCTCAGTATGGTTTGCACGTCGCCGCGGGTCACGGTCTCACAGTGCGGAACGTCGGCGCCGTGGCAGAGATCAGCGAGATTGAGGAATTCAATATCGGCCACAGCATTATTTCGCAGGCAGTGTTCGTCGGATTGGAACGTGCTGTGCGAGAGATGCGAGAGGCGATCACTCGCACCTCTCTTTGAGAACAATCGGAGGGATTACTCCCTAATTCTCATATTCAACCCACATGAAATCATCGGTGCATTGGCCGAACCTACAAACAAACCCAAGAGGGAACGAATCTTCATTACCGTATCCTTTCTGCGGTACCAGCCGAGGTCTGTCGAGCGCTATTGTGGTTTGGAGTTAGCATATCGAGAATTGACCCACGTGGTCGGATCTTTCGGGTCCCTCTGAACCTGACTGCCCGCATACCACATCGTGTCGTCTACGAAGATAACGTGACTGATGCTCAAATCTGCCTTCTCAATGCTCGGGGGATAGTGAGTTGCGGTGAGAAACTCGCGAAGCCCAACAAACTGTTGATCGGATAGCCGAATCTCAACGGTTTCACCGGGCGATGCTCCCACCAACATTTCTTGTGAATTCGGCCGGCGCGTTTGTAATGCCCAATTCCCGCAAGACATGTCATATATGTCCGGAATATCTCGAGAGCCTGCCGGTCGAGGAAACTGAAGCCGAATCGAAGCATAGAGAATCAGTTTGTCAGACTTATTCTTCACCGAGAAAACCAGACTCCTTAACCAATCGTCATCCGCCACAAACTTCTTATCGAGCGATACGCTCCGCCCGTTCACCTTGATGTCCGTGATAGCGATTGGCTCGTTCTCTTCAACCGGAAGCCTTCTAATCACCCGCTCGGTCGGTTGCTGTGCGACGCTTGTCTGAAAAGCGCACGCAATCAGAGTAAGGATGACGATGGTCAACGACAACGAATGAGTTTTCATTTTGTGGCCTCCTATGTTTGGGAATCGTTACTTAGGCCGCTGGTATTAAAGCAAGCTACGCCTCGGGACGACCCGATGTCAACCAAAAACTTGCAGTGATTAAAGAGCTTTCAATGGTCAGTAAGTCATCATGCTGAAAGGTTTGATCTTGAGCGCGCTAGTATGGATTTTGGAGGGACAGCGAGGCTGGGAAGGGAGGGGATTATCCGCGTGATCCTGATGCCAACTGCAGGCGCACCATGGAACGCTCGAGCTTGGTGCGGGCCTCTTCAAAGTCTTCTTCACTGCCGCTTGCGGAACTGAGTTGTTTTTCGCTTTGCTCGCGAGCCACGCGGGCGCGGGCGGCGTCGATCTCTTCCGGACGCTCGGCTATTTCCGCCAGCACTGAAACGCGGTTGTCGTTGACTTCCACGAACCCGCCTGAGACATGCATTTGAAAAGTCGTGCCGGCTTCGTTGTAAGAAAGCACGCCCGTCTGTAAATCCGAAATCAAAGGTGCGTGGCCCGGCAGAATGCCCAACTCACCGCCCCGCCCGGGGACGGTAACTGAGTTGACCTGCTCTGAAAGCAAGCGGCGCTCAGGCGTTACTACATCCAATTGAAGTTGTTCGGCCATAACTTTGAAGTCAAAAGTTAAAAGTAAAGAGGAAAAAGTTCAGTGTGATTATCCGGCTTTTTCTTCTTACCTTTTTCCTTTTGACTTGTTTTCCTATTCCATTTTCTTCGCGGCTTCGACGACTTCCTCGATCGTGCCGGCCATGTAGAAAGCCTGCTCGGGAATATCATCGTACTTGCCTTCGATGATTTCCTTGAAACCCTTAATGGTGTCTTCCAGCTTCACGTATTTGCCTTCGCGGCCGGTGAACTGCGACGCGACGTGGAATGGTTGCGAGAAGAACCTCTGAATTTTTCGCGCGCGCGAAACGGACAACTTGTCTTCGTCCGACAGTTCGTCGAGACCGAGAATCGCGATGATGTCCTGCAGATCCTTGTAGCGCTGCAAAACCAGCTTAACGCTCTGAGCTGTGTTGTAGTGCTCCTCACCGACGATGCGCGGATCGAGAATGCGCGACGACGACGCCAGCGGATCGACCGCGGGGTAAATTCCTAGCTCCACGATTTGCCGGGACAAAGCCGTGACAGCGTCGAGATGCGCGAACGTGGTTGCCGGGGCCGGATCGGTATAGTCATCCGCCGGAACGTACACGGCCTGAATCGAAGTGATCGATCCGGTCTTAGTCGAGGTGATGCGCTCCTGCATCTCGCCCATTTCGGTAGCGAGGTTCGGTTGATAACCCACGGCCGAAGGCATGCGGCCCAGCAGCGCCGACACTTCCGAACCTGCCTGCGTGAATCTGAAAATGTTGTCGATGAAGAGCAGAACATCCAAACCCTGGTCGCGGAAATATTCAGCGACCGTCAATCCCGATAGCGCCACGCGCAGACGCGCTCCCGGCGGTTCAGTCATCTGGCCATAGATAAGCGCGACCTTGGATTTCTCGATCGCTTTCATGTCGACCTTAGTCATGTCGAATGCGCCAGTCTCTTCCATGTTCTTATAGAACGGCTCACCAAAATCGATGACCTTCGATTCGACCATCTCGCGCAGCAGGTCGTTGCCTTCGCGCGTGCGCTCGCCGACTCCGGCGAAAACCGAAAAGCCGGAACGCGCTTTCGCGATGTTGTTAATGAGCTCCATCACGATGACCGTCTTGCCCACGCCGGCGCCGCCGAAAAGACCAATCTTGCCGCCGCGTACGAAGGGCTGAATCAAGTCGATAACCTTGATTCCGGTCTCGAACATCTGCAGCTCAGTTGATTGTTCTTCGAACGAAGGAGCATGACGGTGAATCGGGTAGCGCTGCTCGTGTGGAATGTCGCCGAGGTTGTCGACCGGATCGCCAATCACGTTCATGACGCGGCCGAGGGTGCCTTCGCCCACGGGCACGGTGATCGGCCCGCCGGTATCGATGGCTTTCATCCCGCGCACCATTCCGTCGGTGGGGAGCATCGAGACGGCGCGCACGCGGCCTTCGCCCAGGTGCTGCTGTACTTCGGCGATCACATTGATTGGTTCGGGAACGTCAAAACCATCGGAAGTGATCCGCAGCGCCTCATAAATCGGCGGCAGGTAATCCTCGGTGAACTCGACGTCCACAACCGGGCCAATAATCTGCACGACGCGACCGACATGTCCGTTCGTGCCATTTCCATTAGGCGTAGCCATATTTTCTTTCAGTCAACTCCTTCAGATTAGTGCGAAGCCTCAGATAAGTACTGGAAGGTTTTTAAAGAGGGAGAAGATAACATAGGGCCTCGAACGGCGCAAAGCGGGGCTCTCGAGCATGCAAAAATAACCGCAATGAAAAGTAGGTTACAAGACTGTCAGATGTGTGAGAATATCAGGCCTCAGATCAATGAAAATTGTACTCAACTCCGACATTCTTTTTACTCAGAAGCTATTAACTAACAGCCTGCCTTCACATCTTGAGAAGCTAGCGGCTGAATGTGCCAGGGCCGGGGTCGTCATAGTTCTGCCGCGGACTGCCTTACTCGAAGTTGAGGGGCGACAGAACCAACTTATGGAGGGCGAAATTGCGTCGGTTGAAAGAGCGTTCACCACTCTCAGGAACGCCGGAGTGAGCTTCGAGGAGAAAGTGTCTTCGGAGCTGTTCGCCTTGCCCGATCTTCCGGGAATAATTCGCGCCGTTGGAGCGAAGGTGGAAGTAGAGGAGCCGCAACTTGAAGACTTTGCCGATGCACATCGCCGCGCTTGCCTTCACCTTTCGCCACAACCGCCCGACACAAAATCGGACGAAATGAGGGATTTGGTCATTTGGGTAATGGCCTTAAGATTGGCAAGAGACGGTGGCGCCATTCTCTTGAGCCGTGATGAAGTCCATACTCATGACAGGGGAGACGATGAAGCTCAGGTTGCGGGTCTTTTGCGAGCAAGAGATATCGACGAAGCGCTTGAGCTCCTTGGTGTCGAGAGTCCGGTTCTGAAGCTGGTTCGTTTGATGCTCGAACCAATCTGGGACGATCTAAGAGGCGCGCAGCTTCCGTTGGCGGAGAAGTTCAAACTACATAAAGTCGAGGATGCAGCGTTTATCCGGGGACAAGTCGGCATAGAACAAGCGCGTTTCAAATTTGAGACAATCGCCGAGAACGGCGGCACGCTTCGAGCCGAGGTTGAGATCAAACGGGAAGGAGGAGACCTTACGTCCTTGGCATTCCGCAAGATCTCAATCGATGGGAAGCCTTTGGAAAGAGCAAAGCTAGACGTTTTGATCAATAAGCCCGTTCCCATTCTTTCCTCGGACGTAGAAGAGCCTGCGGCTGACTTGCGTGGTATCATCGGAGAGAACTTATGAATGTTAGAATCGGGAACCAGTCGTTCGTTAATGTGCAGATCCCTCTTCTTTGGGGTCAGCGCGCCATTCTTCAGGATACGAAAAATCGCCTTTCAGTTATTGATCTCAGCGAACCAACGGCCAGACTCGAAATACTAGGCGACCAGCCAGCCCCTGGCGTAACGTTCGAGCCAAGCTTTTCTGGATTCAAAATATTGAAGAACGGGGTTCCGCTCTACCTCTACGATCCGGCGGAAAAGCGCCTTGAGAGCCTGTCCTTAGGATTGCCCGATTGTCAGGTCACCCCTTCAGCCATAAGAATAGGCAACAATCAGTTCTCCGGTAACTCTTTCGTAGGTTTCGGAGTTGGACTGGCAGTTTCCACTGAAGGCATTTCCGTCGGAGCTCCGCTTCCGCCTGGCCTCGCTCATCTGACTCTCTGAGCATAGTTCTCACCAAGCAACTTCCCTGAAACTTTTACTTGTACCATTGTCGTAGTACAATGGGGCAAATGTTTCAGGTAGACGCCAACCATCCCACGCCGCTTTACGCTCAACTGGAAAGGTCTATTCGCTTTGCGATAGCGACCGGGCGGCTGCGAATTGGTGACCAACTGCCGACGGTGCGGCAGTTGGCGGTCGAGCTGCGCATTAACGCTAACACCGTGGCCAAAGTCTATGCCGAGCTGGAGCGAGCCGGCGTGGTCGAAACGCGCAGGGGCGTGGGAACCTTTGTTTGTGCGCGACCGAACGAGGCCGCGAGCCGGCGTGACCGCGACCGGCACCTGCGCGACCTGGCCGATCATTTCATAACTGAGACGCACACCCGCGGTTTTTCGATTGACGATGTGATTGAACATCTGCAAAGCAGACGAAAGAAGTAGCGCAAGTTGGTAACTTGCGATCCCCTCAACAGGAGATAAATCGCAAGTCAACAACGTGCGCTACAGAGGCACGAAGGAGAAAGATTCGTATGGCTAACATTCAAAATTTTGACACCAGAAGCAGCTTGCCGGTGAATACTCCCCGGCTTAACTTTGTCCAGGCAGTCGCGTTTCTCGCCCCCGTGGCGCTGGGCGCGTTGGCGACGCTGCTTACCCTTAATCCAGTAGGCGTGATCGTGGGCGTACTGCTGGGCCTGCTGCTCGCACAGTCGCCAAAGATCGCCCGGCAATGGGAGCGGGCGGTCGTGCTCCGTCTGGGAAAGTTTATTGGGCTGCGCGGTCCGGGACTCTTCTGGATCGTTCCCTTCGCCGATAACATTTCCAGTTGGATCGATCAGCGCGTAATCACTACCGCTTTCGCCGCGGAAGAGACGTTGACCAGCGACACCGTGCCGGTCAATGTCGATGCGGTGCTGTTCTGGGTGGTTTACGATCCCGAGAAAGCTGCGCTCGAAGTGCAAAACTATCCCGCTGCGGTCAGTTGGGCCGCGCAGACAGCCCTGCGAGACATTATCGGCCGCACGTCGCTGAGCGATCTGTTGCGTGGTCGCGAGCGCATCGAGGGCGAACTGCAAAAGCTGATTGATGAACGATCAAATCCCTGGGGCGTGACCGTGCAGTCAGTTGAGATGCGCGACGTGATTATTCCCGCGGCGTTGCAGGACGCGATGTCGCGCGAGGCCCAGGCGGCGAGAGAGAAAGCGGCGCGCGTTATCCTGGCGCAGGCCGAAGTCGAAATCGCCACGCAGTTCGATAAGGCCGCGGAGTCTTATCGCAAGAATCCGACGGCGCTGCACCTGCGCGCGATGAACATGCTCTATGAAGGCTTGAAAGAGAAAGGCGCGCTGATGATTGTGCCCAGCAGTGCAGTCGAATCGATGGGCATGGGTGCTTTCCTGGGGGCAGCGGCCTTGCGGCAACAGAGTCTGAGCGGTGAGGTTGAGAAGCCTGAGTAGGAGCGTAGCTCCGGCTGTCACCAACATACGTTTCAAGCCCGCGAGATCGAAAGCGAACGCTTTCGATCTCGCGGGAATCTTTCCTGAGGCAGGGTTTCTATAAATATCTTGCGCCTAACGGCGCGAAGTAATGTGCACTTGAGCGAAGGTTCGTGAAGTTACTCGGTTTTCGCTTTCGAGCACCTCATAAATGGGACGAGACCACCGTCCCAATACCTTTCTTACTCAATTACTCTTCCGGGTCAATCTTGATTTTCATTGATCGAAGGATTTTTAGATCGTCCTCGGTCAGGTCGAGAGATCCGTCCCCGCCAGGCTGGTCGTTGCCCTGCGGCCGCAGTCCGATTTCGAGTTTCAGAGTCAGCTCCATTTCGAATCCAGCCTCGCGCAGCCGCTCGATCGCAGCCGCGACGACCGCCGATTCCTGAATTGACTCGTTGATTGCCGTGCCTACTTCTTCGGCAAGCCGCTTGGTTTCGTCGTCCATCTCGAAGTAGTTCGCGCCGCCCTCATTCGTTGATTTTCCCAGTTCAAAGTGATGCTAAGCCAAGAGGAAAGACCAGGTCAAATAGTAGTTGAGAGTTCAAGCTCTAGCTTGCTCTTGCGAAAGGACAACCTGAGAGTTGAGCTCTGAACAAGACATGAATTGCCGCGCTCATATTCCGTATGCTAGCCTTCGAACGATTTCGCAAGACAGGCCCGCAACCGCCGCACAACTCCATGGCTACGAAAACTAAAGCCGCCAACAAAGGCGCCCAGGGTCAACGCCGCAAGCACTTTAAGACTTCGTCAGGCATCGAATTGCCGGTCGATTACAATCCTTCGAATACCGAACCGCTGGATTATGACCGCGACCTTGGCGACCCCGCCGAGTTTCCTTACACGCGAGGCATCAGGCGCAACATGTACCGCGGGCGCCTTTGGACGATGCGCCAGTACGCGGGCTATGCCAGCGCCGCGGAATCAAACGCACGTTACAAGTACCTGCTTTCACAGGGCACGACCGGGTTGTCGGTCGCTTTCGATCTACCGACGCAAATTGGCCTGGACTCTGATGATCCGTTGTCCAGTGGGGAAGTCGGCAAAGTCGGCGTGGCGATTGACTCGTTGGATGACATGCTCACGTTATTCGACGGGATTCCTCTCGGCGAAGTCTCGACCTCGATGACGATCAACGCGACCGCCGCGATTCTGCTTGCCCTCTATCTGGCGGTGGCGCGAAAACAGGGCGTCGCCTTTGAAAACGTCAGCGGCACCCTGCAGAACGATATTTTGAAAGAGTACATCGCGCGCGGCACTTATATTTTTCCGCCGGCGCCATCACTGCGTTTGATTACGGACACGTTCGCGTTCTGCGCGCGCGAAGTTCCGAACTGGAACACGATTTCGATCAGCGGCTATCATATTCGCGAAGCCGGTTCGACCGCGGTGCAGGAAGTTGCGTTCACTCTCGCCGATGCGATCGCCTATGTCGAAGCGGCGATTAGCGTCGGGCTCAAGGTTGACGAATTTGCGCCGCGCATCTCGTTCTTCTTCAACGCTCACAACAACCTTCTGGAAGAGATCGCGAAGTTTCGCGCCGCGCGCCGGCTGTGGGCGCGCATCATGCGTGAACGCTTTCACGCGCGTGATCCGCGCTCGCTGATGCTGCGCTTTCATACGCAGACGGCCGGGTCAACGCTGACTGCTCAACAACCCGAAGTGAATGTTGTCCGCACAACTATCCAGGCGCTGGCCGCGGTGTTGGGCGGCACGCAGTCCTTGCATACGAACGCCATGGACGAAGCGCTCGCCCTGCCGACCGAAGATGCGGCGCGCATTGCCTTGCGCACCCAGCAGGTCATCGCGCATGAATCAGGAGTCGCGGACACAGTCGATCCCCTGGCCGGCTCTTACGCGATCGAGGAGCTGACTACAGAGATTGAGCGGAGCGTGGTTACTTATCTCGACAAGATCGACGCCATGGGCGGAACGTTGCGCGCGATCGAGACGGGCTACATCCAGCGCGAGATCCAAAACTCGGCTTACGAGTACCAGCGCGCAGTCGAGACCGACGATGCGATTGTAGTAGGTGTAAACCGCTTTCAAAGCGACGAGGGGCCGCAGATCAAGACTCTGCGGGTCGATGCCTCAATCGAGAGAACGCAAATTGAGAGACTCCGTGCTTTGCGCCAGCGTCGCGACTCTCTCGCCGCAGAGGCATCGCTCGTGAGACTGGAAGAAGCCGCGCGCGGAACCGAGAACGTCGTGCCCCGAATCCTTGAGTGTGTCGAGGCCTATGCCACCGTCGGCGAGATTAGTAATCGCCTGCGCGGTGTTTGGGGTGAGTATCGCGAAGCGGTGAGCGTCTAAGCATAGTTAGATCATGTTTTTCTTGCCTGCAAGACCAAAGTTTGCCATGTTAGCAGCGTTTCTGTTGAGTATTACCGATGGCTTGGATCGCGAGAAGCCTCGGCATAAAGAGAGGATCTGTTCCAAATGAGGATTTTGTTTCCACGCATCCGCCGGGCTTTCATCCTGGCTTTCGCTATCAGCCTGTGTGGTTCGATTGCTGTCGTCAGCGCTCAACACGGTTCGGGCGCGGGCGGTGGCGTGATTGGCGGCGCCGGCGCCGGTGCGGTGATGAAGGTGCCGGCCAAAAAAGTGGTTCGCACCACACCGCCCAGGCCCCGGCCTGGCACGCGCACTCCGGTTGCGGATAATTCGGGACAACTCGATGATGCACTTAGTCTGGCCGATGATGCGCGACAACATGAACGGTATGACGCCGCCGAGCGGGGCTATCAGTTGGCGGCTAAATTGGCACCCACCGATCCGCGGCCTTACCTCGGCCTCGGTCACAGCTATTATAGCCAGAAGAAATTTGTCGAAGCGGAAAGGTCCTACTCGCGCGCGGCCACTCTGGGCCGTGGCGACAGCGAGCCTTATGCGCGGCTGGCGTTTACCTATAGCGAGCTGCAGCGTCCCGACGACGCCCTGGCTGCGGCGCATCGTTCCGTCGCCGCGCAGCCGGATAATTATTATGGCTATCTCGCGCTGGGTTACGTTCTTTCATTGCGGCGCAGTTATGCGGAGGCGGAAGCCGCGTATCGCAAAGCGGTCACTCTTACGCCTCAGCCTCTTGTCGTGCTGCATCTGGAATTGGTCCGGGTCTTGAGCGAGCAGCGCCGCTATACCGATGCGTCCATAGAAGCAAAGAAAGCGATCGATATCGATCCGAAGGATTTTTCGGCGCGATTCAACTACGCCGTCATGCTGCAGAAGCTTGGTCAACTAACGCCCTCGGCCCAGCAATACCTGGAAGCGATCAAGCTGAATGAAAAGGACGGCGCGCCACACTCAAACATTGGCCTGATCTACTACATGACTGAGAATTTTTCCGAGGCCCGTGATCACTGGAGGTCGGCGGTGAATCTCGGCTCGACCTACGCGCCGGATCGAATCGGGTTGCTCGTTATCAATGGGCGCTTTTCCGAAGCGCGCACTCAACTGGAAGAGTACACGCAAAAGAACGGCGGCGATGAAGATGGTTGGCTGATGCTCGGGGACGTCTATCGTGCGCTGAATGAGGATTCGCGCGCGCGAGTCACTGACGCCCGCGCGGCACAGATTGCTCCCGAGTATGTTGGCTTGCGCCGGCCGGACCTCCGCAAGTTGGCCGGGCGTAGTTCGTCGTCCTGGGACAATTCGCGGCCGGCCGCTGACTCAGACATGTTGAAAATTGACGAGCAGGGCCGCACGACCCTGATGCTGGCCGCGGGCAAGGGCCGAGCTGATCTGGTGCCGGCAATCGTGGAGGCCGGAGTAGATGTGAATGCTGGTGACAAGGATGGCGATGCGGCTCTCTACTACGCCGCAACCAATGGAAAGCTGGATGCAATCGACGCTCTGCTAAAGGCAGGCGCCAAGATTAATGCGGCAAACAAGAAAGGTTCGACTGCCTTGATTGGTTCAGCCGCGGAAGGCTTCGCGCCGGTGGTCAAACTATTATTAGCCCGAGGCGCGCGGCCCGATCAGGGCGATGTTGATGGCGACAATGCTTTGATCCTGGCGTCGGCGCTGGGTAAGACCGACGTTATGGATGCGTTGTTATCGGGACGGGCAAACATTGATGCGCAAAACAAAAACGGAGTGACACCGCTGATGATCGCATCGTTTCAGGGACACGTCGCGGCGGTCCGTTTGCTGATCGCGCGGAGAGCAAATGTTAACGCTCGCGCGAGTAATGGTGCTACAGCTCTGGTTATGGCCACGACTAAAAACCGCACGGAGGTTGTTGAGATACTGAAACAGGCCGGCGCGAGAGAATAGCTGGAGATCTTCTAAACTGGGTACTCGGTCAATTTCAGGTAGTGTCTGATTTACCGTTGCGCCTTTCGATTCCACTCTGCGCCTTCGCGCGAAATTCACTTTGTTTCACGCAGGAGCGAAGCAAACACGGAAGGCGCTAAGAAAAACAGATTAGCTTAAAATGTGGGTTATCCTTTTTCCTATTGTCATCCTGACCGTGATCATTGGCTTGTTCGTGATCATCGCAGTCTACTCGTGGCAAAAGGACAAGGAGCGCACGCAGGTCTTGCAGGCGACCGCGGGCCAACTGGGTTGGAGCTTTGCGGCCAGCGCGCCACTAAATATGATTCCCGGGCTGGAGCGCTTTGCCCTGTTCAATCAGGGACGCAGCAAAGAGATCAAGAACTTCATTTATGGCGAGGCCAGCGGCATCAAAGCCGCGGTGTTTGATTACGTCTATGTTACCGGGTACGGAAAGAATCGTCAGACTCACTCACAATCGATCGTGTATCTCGAGCCGACTTACCTCAGCCTGCCATACTTCTCTTTACGACCGGAAAATGTTCTGCTGAAAATTTTCACAGCGTTTGGATATCAGGACATCGACTTTGGCCAGCGGCCTGAGTTCTCGCGTCAATACATTTTGCGTGGGCAGGACGAAGCGGCAATTCGCCGGACGTTCAATGATGGGCTGCTTTCTTTCTACGAGACGTACCCGGGAACCTGTACGGATGGGGGAGGGAACCAGCTCTTCGTTTATCGCGGCGGTTATCGATTTCAGCCGCACGAGATTCAGTCATACGTCGGGCTGGGGCTGGGCGTGGCGAATCTCTTTCCGCGTTATTAGTGGAGGGTAAGCCTTGTGCAATTGCACGCGCGGATCGGGGCCGTAGCCCGACCGTAAGGGAGGGCGCTGTCCCTAATGGCGGTTCCGGTAGTAGTAGGCCAAATCGAAAGCGTCGTCGTGCCTCGGTTGGCGACGCACTCCAAACTTATCGTCGTCCGCCACGCAGCAGAAAACCCAAAACGACGCCCGCGACTGCGGAAATCAGAATGGCGTGACCGGGATTTTCGCGGGCATAGTCTTTGGCTTCCCCGGCGATCTCGTTAAGGTCTTTGCCCTGCAGGTTTTTGATCTTGTCGCCGACGACATTGACCTTTTCGCTAACAAAATCGCCGGCTCGCTCAGCCGCATCAACGATCTTTCTTCCATACTCGCGCGCATCTTCTGCAAATTCCGACATGTTCAATTCTCTCCCATAGTTAGTTCTGGTAATCGCCGTGTTTGGCGTCTGTTCACTGTTTCCTGTGGCTTCCGACATTTCTTTGCTCCTAAGGTTCAGTTATTAATCAAACTCTCCATACGAGGAAACGCGGCGGATGGTTGCGTGAATTAGTGGCACAGACTTCAGTCTGTGACCCGGGTCAGCCTAAGACTCAATCACAGACTGAAGTCTGTGCCACTCCCTCGCTTGACTTTGCCTGTTGGCAAGTGGTAAGTGAGTACTTACTTCGAGAGCGATCAGACTGCGCTATTGCCAACTCTAAACAAAAAGACACCGACCAATAACGGCGCCAACGGGAACGGAGCACGCATGGCGGGCGGAGAACGCCGCCTGCAAATCGTGCGGGTGGCGATGCGCCTGTTTTCGCAACGCGGATTTCGCGGTACCACCACTAAAGAAATTGCCCTGGCAGCCGGTGTTTCAGAGGCTATGGTGTTTCGTCACTTCGCGACCAAAGAAGAATTGTACAGCGCCATTCTCGATCAGAAAGCGTGCGTGCACGATACCTTGGATCCGCTGCAACTAGTGGCTGCGGCGATCGAACGCAAGGACGACCGGGCCGTCTTCGAGGGAATTGCTCTCGGGGCGTTGAATCAACACGACTGCGATCCGGAATTCCAAAGACTGCTGCTGCATTCTGCCCTGGAAGAGCACGATCTGGCCCACATGTTCTGGGAGAAGTTCGTGAAGGGTGTCTACCGCTCGCTCGGTAATTACATTCGCGCACGGCAGCGCGAAGGGGCCATCGCCGAGGTTGAGCCAGCCATCGTGGTGCGGGCCTTTATCGGCATGGTCATGCATCATTCATTGAACAACAATTTGTGGGATCGAAAACGAAGTCTGCTAAAAATCTCGAATCAGGTCGCGGCGCGCGAATTCGCCAAAATCCTTTTGCAGGGCATCGCTGCCAGAGATGAAGTAGCGGGGCTAGTGCCACGGCGCGGCATTAAATCCATCCGCAAGAAACCCGCAGCGAATACCAACATGAACGGGCGACGCAACGGATCGGAAAAAAACACAATCAGTGAGAATTCAAAGAGAAAGAGATCGCGTAAATGAGTCTTCCAGGACCCCTTAAACTAACCCTTTTATTTCTGTTGACTGCGGCGGTGGGAGCGGGTTTGATTTCCTGCAGCCGCTCTAAAGGACAGGGCAACAACGCCAGCGCTTCCGCCAGCCCCACGCCGGCGGCGATTTCTGTCAGCACCACGGCCGCAGTTTCGCGGCAACTACCGCGGTACTTCGAAGCCAACGGCAGCCTGGCCCCCAACCAGCAGGCTGACGTGGCGGCGGAGACGTCGGGGAAGGTCGCCGCAGTTGGCGTTGACCTCGGCAGCTCAGTACGACGCGGGCAGATGATCGTCAAGCTCGATGACGCGGACTTTCGCATCAGGATTGAACAAGCCCAGGCCCAACTGGACCAGGCCAAAGCAACGGTGCGCCAGAATGAAGCCAAGATTGGTTTGCGGCCAGGGCAGAAGTTCAATCCGGAGAATGTGCCTGAGGTCGCTGGAGCGCGCTCGGCGTTGGAATTGGCCGACAAGAATCTACGGCGTTACGAAAAGCTGGTCGAGACCGGAGACGTTTCGCGGTCGGCGTATGACCAGCAGAAATCGCAACGCGATCAACTGGCTGAGCAGTATCAGGCGCTGATTCATCAGGCCCAGCAAAACTATGCCGCCGTCGCCAACGCGCAAGCCGCGGTGGATTCCGCGGCCACTCAGGTCTCACTCGCGAAACGCAATCTCGGTTACACGGTAGTGGTTTCGCCGATGCCGGGCTATGTGTCTGATCGTCCCGCAGATATCGGTGAATATGTTTCGCCGCAACAGAAAGTCGCAACCGTGGTTAATCTGAACCCCTTGCGCGTGCGGATAGACATTCCTGAACAGGCGATTCCGCAGATCCACGCTGGCGAAAGCGTCTCTGTCAGCGTCTCGGGATATCCCGATCGCAACTTTGCCGGACGCGTGGCGCGCGTTTCGCCCAACGTCACCGCATCTTCGCGCACGCTGACCATTGAAGCTGACGTCGAGAATCCGAAAGCAGAGTTGAAGCCCGGGCAGTTTGCGACTGTGCGCATTCTCTTGCCGCAAAGCGCGCCGGCCGTGCTGGTGCCGCAACGAGCGTTGCGCGCGATTTCGGGCTCGACTTATGTGTACGTGATCAAGAACGGCCATGCCGAGCAACGTCTGGTCCAGTCGGGCCAGACTGAAGGCGACCTGGTTGAGATTCAGAGTGGGGTGGCCGCCGACGAGGTGGTGGCTACAAGCAATGTCGATCAATTGAGTGATGGAGCAGCAGTCACACAATAGGAATGTCATTAGCCAGTTGTCAGTTGTTAGTTGTTCTCTGATTCAACAACTGACTACTAACTACTGACGACTGACAACTGGCCGGGGTTAAGATGCAAAAACTTGCTGAAATTTGTGTTCGTCGTCCGGTGTTCGCGACCATGCTCATCCTGAGCATTACGGTGGTGGGCCTGTTTTCTTTCCGCTCTCTCGGCGTCGATCTCTTTCCGAAGATCGACCTGCCCACGATCACGATTACCGTCGTCAATCCGGGCGCGTCGCCGCAGGAGATAGAAACCGAAATCACTGACAAGATCGAGGGCGCGGTCAATACCATCAGCGGCATTGATGAATTGCGCTCGACTTCGGTCGAGGGTGTTTCGCAGGTCTTCGTAAATTTCGTACTCGAGAAGAACGCTGACGTGGCCGCGTCGGAAGTGCGCAACAAAGTTGACCTGATCGTCAACGAGCTGCCCGAAACTGCGGAAGTCCCGATCGTGCAGAAGCTCGACACCGACGCGACGCCCGTTCTGCGCATCGCGGTCTCAGCGCCGCGCAGTTTGCGCGAAGTCACAGACATTGCCGACAAGCAGATCAAGCGTTTGATCGAATCGATCGACGGGGTTGGCAACGTCGAGATCGTCGGCGGCCGTCTGCGTGAAGTGGAAGTCTGGGTCGATCCAGACAAGATGCGCGCCTTCAATGTCACCGCCGCTGACGTGGCTATTGCCGTTAAGCAGCAAAACATGGAATTGCCAGGCGGCCGGATTGAATCGGGCCAGCGCGAGTTCACGGTGCGGACAATGGGCCGCATTCCCGATCCGGCACAATTCAACAATCTGGTGGTTTCGACCAAGGGCGCTTACGCGGTCAAGATCAGTGACATTGGTTATGTCGAAGACGGGGCGGAAGAGCAACGCACCGAAGCTCGTTTGAATGGCCAGCCGGCCGTCACGCTGGTGGTTTCAAAGCAGTCCGGACAAAACACAGTCGCGGTCGCGGACGCGGTCAAAGAGCGTCTGGCAGAACTGAAGCCGGGCCTGCCGCGCGATGTGAAAACTGAAATCGTTGGCGACCAGACAATCTTTATCAAAGCCGCGCTGCATTCAATCAATCTGCACCTGATTGAAGGCAGCATCCTCGCGGCCATCGTCGTTTTTGTTTTCCTGTGGAATTTCCGCGCGACGTTTATCGCGTCGATCGCTATTCCTACTTCGATCGTGGCGACCTTCGGACTGATGGCGGCGATGGGCTTTACCTTGAACCAGATCACGATGCTGGCGCTGACGTTGATGGTCGGAATCGTGATCGACGATGCGGTGGTAGTGCTGGAAAATATTTTTCGCTACATCGAAGAGAAGGGAATGCCGCCATTCCAGGCCGCGATCGAAGGCACCCGCGAAATTGGCATGGCAGTCACGGCTACGACCTTATCTTTGCTAGCCGTATTTTTGCCCGTGGGATTTATGGCCGGCATCGTCGGCCGCTTCATGTCTTCGTTCGGGTTTACTTCCTCATTTGCGATCGCGGTTTCGCTGATCGTGTCCTTCACGCTGACGCCAATGCTGGCGGCGCGCATGATCAAGCGGAAGAAGACGGTCGCGGCAAAGGCGCCCAGCCCGGAAACTTCCACTTCGCCGGAAGGTGAAAAGCGGAGTTCGCTGGCCGAGTTTAAAGACAAGTACGTCCAGGCGCAGTCGAAAGAGTCGCGCTTTTATCGTCCTATCGATCGCACGTATACCTGGATGCTGAAGTGGTCGATGAAACATCGTTGGGCGATCGTGCTCTTGTCGGTCCTCGTAATTATCAGCACGGTGCCTCTGTTCATGTTCGTCGGGAAAAACTTTTTGCCGGTTGACGATCAGGCCCAATTCGAAATCAACGTGCGCGCGCCGGAAGGTTCCACGTTGTCTTCGACCTCGAGTCTGGCCGAACGAATTGCCGCGGACGTACGCAAGATGCCCGGCGTGACCGACACCCTGGTAACCATTGGCAGCGGGCAACAACAGGTCGTCAACCTGGCAAACATCTACGTGAGAATGGCTCCGATTGACGAGCGCACCATCTCGCAAATCGATCTGATGACGCGCGTCCGCAACGAGATCGTGGGCAAGTATCTGAAGGAATTTCCCGACCAGTTGCGCACCAGCGTTAACCCCGTGGCCGCGATCTCCGGTGGTGGACAGCGCAACGCCGATATCAACTTCGTGGTCAGCGGCCCCGATCTGGACAAGCTCACGAAGTATGCAGACGACCTTTTGAAGAAACTAAAAACCATTCCGGATGTGGTTGACGTGGACTCAACGCTGATCACGGGGAAGCCTGAACTGCGGGTGGTGATCGATCGCGCCCGGGCCGCGGACCTCGGGGTTCGGGTGGGCGATGTGGCCCAGTCGCTCAACACTCTCGTCGCTGGTCAAAAGGTTTCGACCTTCAATGCGGGCACGGACCAATACAACGTGCGAGTGCGGGCTATAGGAGAGTTTCGCGCCAGCGCCGAAGGTTTGAAGCGAATGCTGGTGGCTTCGCAAAAACAGGGTTGGGTCAGCCTCGATAACCTGGTCCGGATCGAGGAAGGCACCGGTCCCTCTTCGATTGATCGTTACAACCGTCAACGCCAGGTAATGCTGGTCGCAAATACAAAGCCGGGCGGCTCGCAAACGGCAGTAACCGCGCAGTTGACGGAGTTTGCCAAAGCGGAAAACATGGACAGCTCTTATCGAACGTTCCTGGCGGGACGTACGCGTGAGCTAGCCCGCACCGGCCAATATTTCCTGTTGGCGATCGTTTTGTCGTTCGTCTTTATGTACATGGTTCTGGCGGCGCAATTCGAATCATTCATTCACCCAATCACGATTCTTTTGACGCTGCCGCTGGCTATTCCATTCGGCATCCTCTCGTTGCTGGTGACTGGACAGACGGTAAACATTTTCTCGGGTCTGGGCTTGCTTCTGCTCTTCGGCGTGGTGAAGAAGAACGCCATTCTGCAGATCGATCACACGAACGGATTGCGCAAGCAGGGCATGGAGCGGCATGACGCGATCATTCAGGCCAATCGCGATCGCTTGCGGCCGATCCTGATGACTACGATTGCTTTGGTTGCGGGCATGACTCCACTGGTGCTTTCCAGCGGGCCCGGCGCCGGCACCAACAGATCGATTGGCGTGCTGGTGGTAGGCGGACAGTCGCTTTGTTTGCTGCTGACGTTGCTCGCGGTTCCGGTGTTCTATTCGCTGTTCGATGACTTGGCGCGCAGCCACATATGGTCCCGAATTGGCTCGGGCGTGTCCGGGATCGTTGGGCGCGGACGTCGGCGCGCAGCGGCGGCAGCGGCGTCGTTGCTGGGGATAACGACGCGGCACTAGGAGATGAGTGCTGGCTTGTTTGGTAAGTGAAATGAGGGATCGAGGAATCTATTATGGCGTCATCGTTTGATTTGTTCTTGCGGCTCTGCCGCTCAACTACGATCGCAGTTTCGGGAGCTGCCTTCTTGTTTGCGCTTTCCCCGGCCGTGGCGGCTCAGGATCCAGCGGTCGCTCCTTCGCCCATGGTCTCTGCTCAGGAAACGGTAAAGGCGCCGTCAATTGCTGTAGATTTTCGCGCCGATTCAAATCAACCTTTGCCCTTGCTCAGCCGCGTCGGCGTCGACACAAATGAGCAGCAACCGCTGTCCCTGCGCGACGCAATCGCTCTCGCGCTAACCAATAACAAAGACATCGAGGTCGCGCGCGACAACGTCAAGATCGCCGAATACGATCTGTTGTCGGCCCGCGGTGCATATGATCCGAGGATCAGCGCCCAGAGCTATTACGAAAAGATCAAAACACCGGCGGCCAGTTTTCTCAGCGGCGCCAGCAACGCAGTCGAATCCTCGGACTTTACCGCGACCAGCCGTCTGGAAGGTTTGGCGCCGAAGTACGGCGGCAACTATCGTTTGGACTTTTCATCGGTGCGCTCGACCAGCAACAGCTTGTTCACGGCGCTCAATCCGCAATACCCAGCCGCGTTGACCTTCAGCTTTACTCAGCCGCTGCTTCGCGGGCTCCGATTTGATCTGCCGCGGCGACAGATCGAGGTAGCAAAGAAAAACCTGTCGCTGACCGATGCGCAGTTCCGGCAGCGAGCTATCGAGGTGATTGCGAACGTCCAGAGATCTTACTGGGACCTGGTTTTCGCTCTGCGAAATCTGCAAATTCAGCGCGATTCGCTCAATGACTCGCGTAACCAACTCGCGCACAACCGGCGCATGGTGGCCGAAGGCTCCCTCGCGCCCATCGATGTGGTGGCGGCGGAAACGCAAGTGGCAAATTTCGAACAGGCCGAGTTCAGCGCACTCGAAGACGTCAACCGTGCCGAGAACAATCTGAAGTACATGATCGCCGAAAATCAAAAGGCGAAGCTATGGAACCTTTCGATCATTCCGACAGACCAGGCCGACCTGACCATGCCGCAAGTTTCCCTGTCCGATGCCATGAATGCCGCCGTGCAAAATCGACAGGAGCTGCGGCAATCGGATCTGGCGCGAGAGATTAACCTTCTGGATCAGAAACTCTATCGCGATCTGACGAAACCCGAGATCGATCTGGTGAGCAGTTACGGGGTGGTGGGGAACGCCGGCACTGCGGCCGGCAGCAATCCCCTGACAGCCAGCAGCGATCTAGTGCGCGCTCGAGTGAACCAGTTGTCCGTGCTTTCCGGCCTGCAACCGCTGCCGGCGCCGGCGGCAAGCACAATCTCGCCGGACTTAATCGGCGGGTACCCGCAGTCCATTTCCAATCTCGGCTCGAACCAGTTCAACAATTTTCGCGTGGGGGTTTCGATCAGCTTGCCGCTTCACAACCGCACCGCCGAAGGACAACTGGGCCATTCGCTGGTCGAAGGAAAACGCATCGCCACTCAACGCGAGCAACTTGAGCAGTTGATCCAGGTCGAGGTGCGCAACGCTCTACAATCGCTCAAAACGGCCGAGGCTCGCCGGCGCTCAGCAGCCATCGCCCGCTCGACCGCGGAGCAGCAATATGAAAGCGAGAAGCGCAAACTCGATGTCGGCCAGTCAACCGTCTTTCTGGTGCTGGAAAGACAGACCGCCCTGGCGACGGCGAAGGGAAATGAACTGCGCGCGCAGACTGATCTGAACAAGTCCATTGCTGAATTGCAGCGCGCGACCGGCAGTTCGCTGGCCGCGAATAATGTCAGCGTGACCGTCCGCTGAATATTTCTGTTCGCCGCGCGTCCGAATTAGCTGGAAAGCCTCATATACCTGGCAAAATAGGCGAAGCGGGTAAGCAGTTGTGCCCTTTCGATGGCGGAACCTCACCGTGAATTTTCCCCAGACTCTTGCCTTCCCTCGGGCAGCCCAATCGCCTCTGGCTTCATCTTAAACAGGCTGGCTGGATGGCTCCCGACAAAACTAATTGCCACCCGTGCCGGCTGACACGTAGAATGTGAAACAAGGGTTTTGCCTCAACCCTCCGCCTCGAGTCGTTCCAGCGGCTTAGCCGCCGAACTTCTTCACCAGCTTTAGAACTGAAAACGCCAGGAGTTCAAACAACCATGAAGAAATCAATCGTGGCCAGCAATGGCCGTTCGCTGAAAAAGCAGACGCGGCTTTTTCGCGCCGTGATTTTCGCCATCGCCCTGCTAGTTGTGGGAATGATAACCGCCATCGCGCGGTACGAAGCTCGCAAGGGCGAATCGAAATTAACTGAAAACCAGAACACCTCTGCGCCTGCTCTGCGACCCAATTTCGTCACCGTCGCGGCCGGGGGCAAGAAGCTCCAGGTCAATGCGCAGACATTGCAGCAGGGCCCTCTGACGCAGGACCAGGCGCAACAGATCGCTGAGGCTTTGAAAGACAACAAGTCCACGGACGGCCTGGTTCAGGTGCAGAATCCGGACGGTTCGGTCTCTATTGATCTGCAGGGCCGATTTCAGAATGTGATGCTGGCGAAGAAAAATGCTGACGGCAGTGTCGATCAAGCCTGCGTAGATAATTCGGAAGCGGCGAGTGCGTTTCTTCAAACTAAGGACTCAACGAACCAGTCCCCGCAAGGAACAGGTAGAAGGGCGGTCGTGAAGGAATAATGAAACGAGCCTTTTTATCAAAACTTACCCTTGCCGTTTTTGCTTTAACAATCCTGGTGTCAGTGTCACACTCTGCCCGCGCGGCGGCCACGATTGTGATCTTAAACAACGACAGCCCGAACACGGGCTTCAACGATCCTACAGCGGTCGCGCCGGTGGGCGGAAACACCGGCACTACCCTGGGTCAGCAACGGCTGAACGCTTTTCAGTTTGCGGCGAATATCTGGGGCGCGACGCTGACCAGCACTGTCACAATTACGATTAAGGCCAACTGGGCCCCGCTGACGTGTAGTTCAAGTTCCGGCGTGCTGGGACAGGCGGGAGCGATTGGAATCTTTAGCGACTTCACCAGCGCGCCGTTTGCGCATACGTGGTATTCAGAGGCCGAGGCGGATGCCCTGAGCGGCCGCGATCTCGATCCTGCCTCCCCGGAAATCAGTGCCACCTTTAATTCCAAGATTGGCAGTGCTGGTTGTTTAGACAGTGGCGGAACGCCGCCGACTCCTTTTTATCTTGGTCTCGATAATGCACACGGCGCTGCTATCGACTTAGCGGCGATCCTGATGCATGAATTTGCTCACGGCCTCGGCTTTCAAACCTTTTCCAATTCGAGCAACGGAACACAGCAGTCTGGCATGCCCTCGATCTACGACAAGTTTCTCCTCGACAACACGACGGGTAAGACCTGGGACCAGATGACGAACAGCGAGCGCCAGGCTTCGGCTATCAATACCAGCCATCTCGTTTGGAACGGACCACAAACTACAGCGGATGTGGCGAATACTTTGGGCACGGCGCGGCTGAGAGTGAACTCACCCGGCGGAATTGCCGGTAACTATACGGTGGCCACCGCGGACTTTGGGTCCAGACTTTCCTCGCCTGGCCTGACCGCGAATGTTGCTCAGGCTTCACCGGCGGATGGTTGTTCCGCGCTGACGAATAGCGGTGCTATTGCGGGAGGCATTGCGCTGATCGATCGCGGAACCTGTACGTTTGTCGCGAAGGTGAAGAATGCACAAGTCGCGGGAGCCGTCGGCGTCATCATCGCCAATAGTCCGACTGGTGTATTCGGCGAGATGGGCGGTGGCGATGCCACAATTACCATTCCCTCAGTGATGATTTCACTCGCGGATGGCAATACGCTGAAGGGGCAACTGAACAGCGGACTCAACGCTACTCTGCTGCTCGATGTGTCCACACATACCGGGGCGGATGCACAGGGGAGGGCCATGATGTTCGCCCCTAATCCAATTCAATCGGGTTCCTCTGTGTCTCATTGGGATTCAGTAATGTTTCCCAACCAGCTCATGGAGCCTTCCGACAGCGGTGACGGCATCCACAGCGTGACGGCGCCACAGGATCTAACCGCTTCACTGATGCGTGATATTGGATGGCCAATGGCGGCAACGCCGGCACCAAGCCCAAGCCCCAGTCCGAGCCCGAGTCCGAATCCCATCGACTCTCCGGACTTTTTTGTGAAGCAGCACTATCTTGATTTTCTGAATCGCACTGCTGATACCTCCGGTCTTAACTTCTGGACCGCGCAAATAACTTCGTGTGGAACTGACCAGTCTTGCATTGACGCAAAGCGCGTCAATGTCTCAGCCGCTTTCTATCTTTCGATTGAATTTCAGCAGACCGGCTATCTGGTCGAGCGGATCTACAAGTCCTCCTATGGCGACTTCACGGGTACTTCGACTTTCGGGAGCACTCATACCCTCTCTGTGCCGATCGTCCGATTCAATGAATTGTTGGCGGATGCATTGTCGATTGGCCAGAATGTAGTTGTCGGTCAAGGCGCTTGGGAGGCGCAACTGGAAAGCAACAAGCAGGCGTTCATGACCGCCTTTGTGCAGCGCCCGCAGTTCACCTCAGCTTACCCGAACACGTCGACGCCCGCGCAATTTGTCGACCTGTTGTTTGGTAAAGCGGGCGTGACGCCTTCACCGACCGAACGGCAGTCAGCGATCGATGAATTCTCGAATGCAGCGACGTCGGCCGATGCCGGGGCGCGAGGACGGGCGCTGCGAAAAGTCGCAGAGAACGCGACGCTTAATCAGCGGGAGTTCAATCGTGCGTTTGTTCTGATGCAGTACTTCGGTTATCTGCGTCGCAATCCTAACGACGCTCCTGATTCGAACTACACCGGCTATGATTTCTGGCTGACGAAGCTCAATCAATTCAATGGGGACTTCGCGAGCGCTGATATGGTTAAGGCGTTCATCACCTCAGCGGAATACCGGCAGCGCTTTGGGCCTTGATCGAAGTCAGTATCAAGGAAGTGGGCTGGAGGGTCATCGCAAAGGTGGCCCTCTATTGCTTTGGGGAAGTATGGCCGTCTGGCTCTTTCGCGATTTCTATTCGCAAGCCATCGTGAGCGGCGATAGTCCGGCCGGGCCACAACTCCAGGGCTTTGCTTTCAAGATCGATTCCATCCCATTCAGGATAGAGGTGCGCAAGCAACAGCCGTCGTGGCTCGGCCATTTGCGCGAGACGCATCGCGTCGCCTAGCTCGAGATGCTTCGGCGTGGGCTTGTCGCGCCAGAAGGAGCATTCCAGGATTAGCAGATCAGCTTCCCGCGCGAACGTGGCCAACTCTTCCGAATAGCCTGTGTCCGAACTGTAGACCACCGACGTTCCGTCACTCTCAGTCAGACGAATCGCCATGCTTTCCCGGGTGTGCGGCGTGGAAAAGAATTCAGCTCGAAGGCCGGGCAGTATTTCAAAGTTCGCGTTATCGTCCGGCACCTCATGCAACTCGATCGGAAAACGTTGCGCGAATAATTTATAGTTATTGGATTCGTCGATCGCCTTCAGGAGCTTTCCAATTCCAGCGCACCCGAAAATTCGCAGCGGCTTTTGCCTGGCTTCAGCTTGCGGCGCCCATTTCAATCCAAACAGCAATGACGCCAGACCGCCGCAGTGGTCCAGATGCAGATGGCTAATCCAGATAGCATCGAGGTCGGGCCAGGCGACCCCTTCCTGCGCCATGCGGTAGGCTGCCTCAGCGCCGCAATCCAGCAGAATAAGACCGCTTGCTGTCTCCAGCCAGAATGCGGCAGACGCTCTTTGCGGATGCGGAATCGAAGTGCCAGAGCCGAGAACGACGAGTTGCATATCCGCCAAGGCTAACAATGAGCATTGTTGGTGGTCAACACGTTTTGTCTTGGAGTGCGCCGACAAGCGATAGCGCGATGGCGCTTTGGATTTCCCCGCGATGTGTTAGCTCATCCAAAGCGGCGTCGCGCTATCGCTTGCCGCCGCACTCCATATCGCGTATTCTGACGCGCTTCGACCCCGTACCTTTAAGATCACCGCACACCTTTGACGCGAGCGGAGCACCGAGCATGAGCATCAAATCAGACAAGTGGATCCGGCGCATGGTAGAAACGTCCGGCATGATTGAGCCTTTCGAGCCTCATCAGGTCAAAGAGGTTGACGGCCGGCGGGTCGTTTCGTATGGCACTTCCAGCTATGGCTATGATGTGCGGTGTGCTGATGAGTTCAAGCTGTTCACCAACGTGTACAGCGCGATCGTCGATCCGAAGAAGTTTGACTCCAAGAGCTTCGTCGACATCCAGGCCGATCACGTCATCATCCCACCGAACAGCTTTGCGCTGGCTCGGACGGTGGAATACTTTCGCATCCCGCGAAACGTCATGACGATCTGTCTGGGAAAAAGCACGTACGCGAGGTGCGGGATTATTGTGAACGTGACGCCCTTTGAACCCGAGTGGGAAGGATACGTGACTCTGGAATTTTCCAACACCACGCCGATGCCCGCCAAGATTTACGCCAACGAAGGAGTAGCCCAGGTTCTGTTCTTTGAAGCTGATGAAGTCTGCGAAGTTTCCTACAAAGACCGCGGCGGGAAGTATCAAGGACAGCAAGGCGTCACGCCGCCCAAGCTCTGAACCTGTCGGTTCTCATAGTTAATGAAATCCGTACCATAGTTAGTGAAATTATTTCTCATTGTTAGTGTCGCCACGCCAACGCTCTTGGTGATGACTGCGAAACTGCCAATACCTCTCAACCTTGGTTGATCGGACTCTCGCCGTAGGAAAAGCCTAATTTCGATGAGTGTAACTTTCGTAGGTTGGAACGGCCGGCCCGGAGTATACTGCGCTCGGTTCATGTTCTACTGATTGTGGAATCCGAGGGTGCAGGGTCAGGTTAGTCTTTCCGTCGACGAAACAAGTCCGGGCTTCATAAACATCCACAAATGACAAAGAGAATACACTTCTCGAAAAGCGATATTGGCGGTGAAATTCTCCCCATCTTAACTACCGGCCTGTATCGCGATAGTCTCGACGCTTTACGTGAATACATACAGAATTCGATTGATGCCAATGCTAAAGCAGTGAATTTGGTAATTGACCCCGACACAGTCGCCGTCACAGATGATGGTGACGGGATGTCTGAGGCTGAGGCGCGAAAGGCATTGCGACTTGGACTATTGTAAGTACCCCTAAAAACAGGACCATTGAAAAGTAGAGGTTTCCGGGTAGGATAGCCAACCCAGGAGGCCAGGATGAAGCGGAGCAAATTCAGCGAGAACCAGATCATCGCGATCTTGAAAGC
>JAWVEB010000002.1:0-98562 GCA_033856915.1 Blastocatellia bacterium
TGCCCGTATCGGGCGACCAGGGAAGCGTCACCTTCACTCTTCCCTGCCCGTCCGGATCTTTGATATCGCTGACCAGAGCCGGGAAGACGCCATACCAATGCCCGCCCAGCCCGGAGGGCACGCGCACATCCAAAATCATTTCGAATGGATTCTTCTCTAACACCTGAACCTCAACTCTCTACCTGCGACGCCGCCGCGGCGTGCTGGAGATTCGCCTGTTCCAAACGCTCCTGCCGCTGCTGCGCGTTATAGTTGCAATTGAACATCAACGCGACCGCGCCGAGGACCACGCTTCCGACGAAGGTTGAGATGGAAGCCAATCGGTCCCAAAACTTGTCGGCGAGACTTCGTTTCCGCTCCGCGCCTTTACGAACGGCCTCCGCCATCTGCGCCATTAGCGTTTTCACCTCGTCGTCGGTAAAGCTCTTCGGGCTTTCAACGTTCTCGTCTGTCCCATTCATCCTTCGCTACTCCGTGGCTTAAGCTGAATCTGCCTCTCGAAGAAGTTTCGTGCGGGCCTCATTGCCCGCTTCCAATCCCCGGTCGTTCGCTGGTGAATTCCGTGCGCAGGCCACGACGCCGGTCGAACATGTGTCTCACCTCGGTCACGTAGTATTTGCCGCTGAACATTGGGCCGACGCCGGTCAAATCGATGTAGCTGCCCACGCGAAGATCGAGAGATGTCTCGGCCACGCCGTGCCCGACAACGAAACGGCGCGCACTCATTTTGAAGTAGGCGTCCGCCGTGCTCTGCGCTTCCTGACTGGTGAGCGGGATCGTGTGGACCAATGACTCTTTGCGTGCGCCCAGCGCGCTCTGCAGAATGCTTGGCCCGCTGGTATCGCCGTTCAGCTCGCCATTAATTATCGAATCGTCGCTTTCATGCTGAAGAGCGCTCTTGCTCGAGACGTCCCAGCCATTGACCGAAACGCTCGTGCGCTGCATCGCCAAATCGGCGATCACAGAAAATTCGTGCAGCTTGCCGCCATAGATCATCTGCAAGTTTCCGTTACCGCGATCGGCGTGCGTCTTCGCGTTAAGCGTGCTGCCGTCCATCCACAACTCGGCGTCAATCGAGCGGGCTCGGTCGCGCAGAAACGCAAGATCGCTCTGGTTGATTTGGGCCAGCACTTTGTAGGTCGGCCCGTTGACGTTAACGCTCGGCGTCAGTCCGTGATCGCTGGCAATCTGATTCATAACGTCCGAATCGCTCACGTCCGCGAAAGTGCGTGTGCGCCGGGTCATACGCAAGTCCTGAAAACGATCCTCGGCGAGCACGTTCACCTGCGGCGTCCTGGCCGCGCCGAATTGGGCTTCGACCGCCATGATGCGGCCGTCAAAGTAAGTGTCCGTGCCGAGCTTGATCTTGAAGGCTTTGCCGAAATCCAGGGTCTGCCGATCGAAATAGAGAAAATCGAAGCTGTTGTTTTTTTCGCCCCAGTTATCGAAGAGCACTTCGGAACGGTAAAGCCCGTTGGTGTTCTCGAGGATCATCATGCTCACCAGCCCTTCGCCCAAAGACGAATCATCCTGGCCATCGATGTTGATGACCGGCTGAGTGGCGCGATACCCGCTGTTGGAGTCGTTTCCCATAAATCTTAATGTGCCCACACGCGTTCGTAGCGCTCGCATTGGCGTTCAACGACGCGCTCGATGTCATGCACCGTCGGCGATGCCGCGGCGTTGTTCGTGACGGCGGACGAGCCCGTTCCCTGGCTGCTCTCTTCTTCGTTAGCCACTACTTCAAAATCGTCGATCACAACAGACATTTCATCACTCTCCCGTTAAGCTGAATGAAGCTGATGCCGACCCGGATGCCGAAGCCGAGGATGAAGCGCGCGCATTCATATTGATGAGCTGCCCCGGTTGCAGCAGCCGTGGATTCTCAATGCCATTCGCGGAGGCGATCGACTGCCAGTCCGCCTCACCACCAAAGCTCGCCGAGGCCATCGCCTGCAATGAGACTCCAGCCTCAGCCTGCGCCAGTGGCTGTGTGCCGGCGCCGAGCGAGGCGCTGACTCCAATGCCGATGCCCGCGGATAAGTTGAGTCCGGCGGTCGAGCCGCCACTTCGCTCAGGGGGCGAAAGAACTTCACCCTGTGAAATTCCGATGTTCATGCTGGCGCGCAAAGGCACGCCTTCGGTTGAGAAAAACTCCAGACTCTCATCCAGCGAATCCATCACGCCCGTGAAGTTCAGCGTGCCCCATTGAAATCGGACCAGGGGCGGAGCTTCGGCCGGACCGTTGCCGCTGGGGGGTTTTTTCTCGTTGATGAAATAAGCGACTCTTTCCGTTAATTCACGCACGTCCGATACATTCTCGGCATCCTGTGGCAGCACAGCGGTAACGTCGAACCAAAGTTGTACGCTGAGCCGCTTCGAGCCAGGTCCGGTGCGTTGATGAGGGGTCGAACCGGGCTGGTCGCCCTGGCCGCTGGCCGCCGTCGGGCTTGCAGTCTTACTCTGGGTAAGAGCGACTTGGGCACCATAGGTGATCCTGAGCGTTTCTGGATTGAACTGCGCAGTTACCTTCGGTATCTTCGTGTTTTCAGCCCCATCGCCAACTTCGTAAAGCTGAGCTTTTGCTGTTCGAGCCATTCCAAATCCTCAAAATGCGAAACCCTATTCTCTAACCGATACTAAATTTCGATTCCGACGATCCACCGCCGCCGATGCCGATGCCAATCGAAGCCCCGCCGCCGATCGAAGCGCCGGCATCAAGTGAAGCGCTGGCTTCGATCGAAGCACCCGCGCTGAACGACGCTTCCACGCCAATCGAAGCTTCGGCTCCGATGCCCACGCCCGCGCTAATGCCGAGACCCAGACCTCCGCTGGGGCGCTTCAGTCTCATCGACTCATAGGCGATCTGTAATTCTTCAATCGCGATCATGCCGTCTTTTGCGTTCAGGGATGGTGCCTTCACTTTTACCGGCAGACATCGCTTGAGAATGAAGCGCGCGCGTTCGGTGCGGCCATCGCCCGCGAACATCACCACCTCTGCATCGGCTCTCAGCCTCGCGTTGTTCAAGGTGGCATTGAACCAATCCCAGAGATCGAAGGTTCCAGTCATGCCGCGCTTTAGGCTGAGTTGCCCGTAAGCAACCGGGCCCGCCAATCTGTATTGGGTGCTGCTATTGCCGCCCTCGCGAATCGTTTTTACTTCCATGGTCATGTCGAGGCCATCGCATTCAGAGAAGGCTGCGCTGCATACCTTGCTGGAGACGCCTGGCACATTAATCTCCACCGCGAAATTGAAAGCGGTGAAGGGGTATTTCGTGTTTTCATTCGCGGGCATCGGTTATCTGACCTCCGTCACCATTGAGCCGTCGTTGGTCTGCACCAGGCGGACTGTGATGAACGTCAGCGGCAGTGATGGGGCCACTTTCAATTCAACAATGAAGCGCCCCTGATCCACGCTCGCGGGAGTGTTCAGGGAAACGTCCGTATTCACTTGATAAGAAGTAGCAGCGGTGCGGCCGGCGAAAGCTCCGCGCGCAAACATTCGATCGAGGGCGGCCTCGAAACCTCTCTGAACCAGGCGACGGAACGAATCATCGTTGGGCTCAAAGACATAGGTTTCGCCGAGACGCAGCGCCAACCGGCGTAAAAGGATCAATAGCCGCCGCACGTTGATAGGACGCAAATCGATGTCACGGCTCAGAGTGTCGGCGCCCAGAGAGAGAAAGCCGCGCGGCTCGTGTCTAAAGATATTGACTTGCGCGTCCTGAAGCTCCTGTCTGCGTTCGCGGGCAAGCGGCGGAGAGAGTGCGACTACCCCGCGTAACAATTCGTTGGCTGGAGCGATCCATGCGCCGCGCGTGAGCGCGCGTTGGGCCATCACGCCGCAAGCCGCGCCATCCGGCGGAACAAGTTGCCAGGGCTCGAGGAAATCGTCGCGTCGCGTGACAAACCATGGATGATAAAGCGCGCCGTAACTCGTCGCTTGCTCTTCGCCGAGACTGAGCGGCGCGACCTGCGCGTCTCCTTGCTCGGTCCGCACCCGCGCGCGGAATAAAGATCCGTTTGCAGGCCTGAGGATTTCCGCATGGGTAATGGCGTCGTCTTCACGATAGTGTTCAGGCAGCGCCAGCACTGCGAACAAGTCCGCGCGAGCAGCGCATAACCGGAGGAGCGCGCGATGCACCGCGAGCAACGGTGCTGCCTCGTAGGATTCCCGCTTTTCAATCTGCCACTGGGTCGTGGAACCCTGCACGCTTATTCCGGAGGACCAGTCACTGGTTACCGCCGCAGTCTCGACGCGTATCCGATAAAAGTAATCGCCCGCGCTCCGGCCGTAAATCACCAGACGAGTTTGTGGCCCTGAATAGATAACTTCGGCGCCGTTCCAGGCCGGGTCGCGAGACTCTTCGACGACATAACGAGTCGCGTCTGCGACACTCTTCCAGACGAGCGTGATCGTCCCGGTCGGAGTTTCGTTCAGACGGCTAAACTCTTCGGGCGGATCGAGGACGCGCAGGTCACAATCAAGAAAATTTTCCCTCCTCGGTTCCTTTTCCAAAGGAACCTGAGCAGGCGGCGGATTACAATCGAGATAGCGCCACCTTTCGGGATGAGGTAAGGCGACGGAAGCCTCCGGCGGCACGGACTCTTGAGTTTCGTACTTCCAACCGCGATGGACGGCGTCGGGAACCGCGATGATGGTCGCCTCTTCAATGTCGAGCGCTGCATGGATGCCGAGCAAATCTCGTGGGATGGGCCTTTGATAACGGAGATAGTCGGCCTGAGACAGAAGGTTCTCCAGCGTCGCGTCTATTAGGTCCGGATCAAGAAAGAGGTCTGAGTAAGGGGTAGCCTGGACCTTTCCGTCAACTCCGACGAGCGCGAGACCGTCACGCTCTCTCGCTGATTGTCGCTGCTCGCCGGCCCCAAGAAACGCGCCGTCCATGAAGGGCATCGCGAGGGGAAGATAAAGAACGGGGCTTGGCTGCTTGTCGCTTTTCCCGCTATTGAGATCAGGAGAGTTGCTGCTTTCAGCCAGCGGAAAGAATTCACGAGCGCCCGCCTGCGTCTCATTCGCGCCGGCCATAAACGCGGGCGTTTTCATCGCGCGGTAACGCTGCTCATCTGTGGGCCAGCCGCCCCAGTAGCGCTGATGGCTCTCGTCAAAACCCAGATCAGTCAAGCGCAGAGGAGTGTCCGCAGTCTTGCGGACTAGCAGATCAAAGTTGAGGCGTTCGGCCGCGACAGGCGTGTCTGGCGACAGGCTGGGCGCGCCCGCGAGCGGCCAGAAACCGCCGCCTGCGATTTGTACTGATCCCGTCGGATCGGATCCGCCGGCTTGGGCGATGGAGATTACTTCCCGCACCGTGAGCCACAATTTTCTGACCCCAAAATCCACGCGCATCACAGTCCCGGGCGCGGGAGCGTCAGCGAGTGGGAGCGAGCAGTTGAGTTTTATCTCGCGTCCTTCGATACTCGGTCGGCCAGCTACTCCAATCACCTGACTCTCGCTCTTGTGATTGAAAACTAAAGCTTGTGACGGCTGCGGCAGGATCAAACGATCGACTTTTCCGGACACTAGAACTGTTTCCGGCAAGGGCGAGTCCGCAATGAACGGCTCTCCATCTTCGAGCGACTGAACTGTTACCAACAATTGCACGTCGAAATGGTCGACCAGCAAATTCGAACCTGCTTGAGGCACATCCAAGGACGACGCGAACCACAGCGCAATGCTCTGACCCTGACTCGAAAGAGACCAACCGGCGACGTTCAATGGTGGGCCAACAGAGCCATCCGCGTTAACAGCTCGTACAGGCGAAACACGTTTGCGGCTTAATCCGTCGAGCCAATGCGTCTTGAACCAAAACGGCTTCGCAAGTTGGACCCGAACAGTGCGGCGCTGTGCGACTCGGCGCTGCTTTGCGGAAGATATTTCCTCGGACGGAGGCGAACTAACGTCCTGCTCAACTGCCTGCACCGATTCGGCAACACCGAAGAGACCGCAGCCTTCATTGTGCAGCTCGAAACGCAGGAGATCGCCGGGCTGCACATCGGCTGGCGAATTCGGGCTCAGCTCAAAGTGGTGGGTAGCGAAGGAGGCGCTCGTGACTTCGATAGGGTGCGATTGCAAGCTCGTGCCGGCCAGGAGAGCATCAGACCAACTGCCCTCAGAGCGGGCGCGAGCAAAGGCCGGGAAAAGATCTCCGTTGGCCCGCAACTCGAGCAGCGCGGGAATAGGAAAGTAGTTATATTTCGCATCGCGGGCCACGCGTATGATCCAACAGCGGCTGCCACCCTGGCGAAAGAAGTCTCTCACCGTCGGGCCAAGATAAGCGCGCATCATCAACCCGCGCTCCGCGTCCCAGGCCAGCGGTGCATCCTCGCCAAAGATCGCTGCAAACTGCGCGCTGTCTTCGATCACAACCGGCTGGTCGATAGGCCCGGACGACGCGAACCCGACAAAGACCGCCACATCCATGCGCGGCAAAGCATCCGCCAGCGGCGGCGATTGCGCCTCAAAGCTCAAGCCGGGCAGACGTCTTGTGGTTGTGGCGAGTCTTGTGGTCGACATGCTGAGAAGATCTCCGCGCCTTCAACTCATTCCATCTCCAAACGCTCGTAGGCCAGGGTCATCTCTTCCATCGCCACATCCGTTCCTTTGGCGCTGAACGGCCCGGTGGTGAGCTTGGTGATGCGGGCGCCCGACAGCTTCCACGTCGCGACGATGTCGGTGTGGTCTTCGTTCTGCAACTGAACAACTACCGTTTGCAGGGCGCTCTGATTTCCATCGCGAATCTTGTTGAGCCAATCGTAGAGATTGGTTGACCCGATGACTCCGCGTTTTAGAGTCACGTCGGTGACTTTGTTCAGGCCAGTCACCTTGCGCACCGAGTTCTGTTTCTCATTGCCGTTACGATATTCCGCAACGGTCACTTCCATCCCGAGACCGCTGACTTCTTGAAAGCCCGCCTGCGGGCCGGCGGTCGTGCCTGTGCCCAGGTCGACCAGAAAATTAAACTGCGCATATGGACGGTCACGAAAGACAGCCATGGAATCCTCCTTTTGAGTTCGTCAATCGTCGAATCGTGAATAGAAAGTTCGATTTACGGTGACGAGCAGCGATTACGATTTGCGATCAGCGGTCCATTGACCGATGCGGAAGATGACGAACTCGGCCGGCCGCAAAGGAGCGAGGCCGATCTGACAAACCAGGCGCCCATTGTCGAGGTCGTTCTGAGTCATCGTCGAACGGTCGCAGCGAACGAAGAAGGCTTTCTCAGGCTTATCGCCCAGCAATGCGCCCGAGACCCATTCGTTGAAGAGAAAATCTTCGATGGTGCGGCGGATGTTGGCCCAGAGGGCCTCGCCGTTGGGCTCGAAGACCGCCCATTGCGTGCCTTTGTCTATCGAGTGTTCGAGGTACGCGAAGTAACGTCGCAGATTGACGTACTTCCATTCGGGATCGGAACTGATTGTCCGCGCCCCCCACAGGCGAAAGCCGCGCCCCACGAAGTAGCGGAAGCAGTTGATGCCTTCGGGATTGAGCACGTCCTGCTGGCTCTTGTTGAGCAGTTGTTCGAAACCAATGGCGAGATTGACGACCTCATTGGCCGGCGCTTTGTAGACGGCCCGGTTGATGTCGTTGCGAGCATAAATGCCGGCGACGAAACCGCTCGGCGGAAGGTTGATCTCGCGTTGAGTAACTGGATCGAGAATGCGCACCCACGGGTAATAGAGCGCCGCATATTTCGAATCGAGGCGCGCGCGCAGCGAGCGTACATCGGCAATGGCCTGGTCGTTGCCCGAATCAAGCACGGCGATCCGGTAACGCATATTTTCGGCGTGCGAGATCAGGAGGCCCATGATCGTCTGCGCGTCGGAGCGGTAGCCGTTTTCGTAGCCGTAACTCGAGCCGGGCGCGGCCACGATCGAAATATCGTCAATGCCTTCCAAGGACTTGAGGCCCGTCTTTTTGGTACTGGCAGGACTTGCTTCGCCCTCATAATCGCTCGCGGTCGGACGCTGCCCGTCGTTTCCTCCGGAAAGCTCTACCACGATCGAACGCTGGTTGTCTGATGTGTCCTGGTTATCCAGAGCCGAGCGCAGTCCCGCATCGCTGGCGAACAGCGTTTGCAGTACTTCAAGGCCATCTTCAATACCACTTCCTCTCGTCAGAACGATCGGCAGACGAAGAGCCTGGCTGAGACTGCCTGGATCTTTCGAGAAGTGATCGAAGACAGAATCCGGCACGCCGGCGCGTTCGTGCCCGGGGTCGAGCGGAAGATCGCTCCACACCTGCGTGTTGCCCTCGGCAGTGGTTACGGCGATGCTCAACGTGACCACGCGCACAGTGTCGCCATCCCGATCCGAATTGAGGTCCTTGAGTAAGATCTTGGTCTGAAACCCCGCGGACAGGGGACTGATCGGCGGGCTGCTTTCGGCTCCCAGCGCGCTGAATTCCCAGGTCCATTCTTTATTGGGTTTGTCGTATAGAGGCGAGGCGACGTAGTAGTCTCCAGACCCTTCGGTGGGTGGGCTGGTTAAGGGCGAAGGCGGACTGGCAAGATTGCTAATCCAGACGACGTCGCGATCGAGAAGCGAGCCGACCTTGGGCCGAGTGATTACATCGCCCTTCGAATCCGTCTGGACTTTTCCTAAAGCGTCCAACAACGGCTCGCTGCTCAAAATGTTTTGGCTTAAACGCGCCGTCAAACGCACTCTCATCTCGCCGCCCATCGCGCCGGGAAAACGCGCGCGAATGGTGAGCGCACTTGGATCGGTTCCGATCCTCGCGCTGGCAAACCCCAGGTCGGTCGCACTCAGCGGTTTGAAAACGCGAGAGAGGTAAAGCCGCTTGCCGCCTTCCTCAAAGAAGGCTCGGGTGGCATGCCAGAGGTAATTGTCCATCGGCGGATCGCCGAACTGTAATTTCTGGCGATCTCCATAAACGCGTTCGAACTCGCCCAGGCTGGTAATGACATCAGGCTCCATATCAACCGGCCCGTAGCGAGCGGGACCGATGAAGCCCGTGGTAGTCGTGCTAACGCCTTCAATTGACTTAGCGCGGAAGGAAACCTCTTCGACGTAAACTCCTGGAGCTAGATATTCAGGCATGACTCCTCCTTACGATGGCGGTCAATCCGCCGGGCTGACGAACAAAACTGAGAGTGTTCTTGGGTTAGGCGGAGAGCCAACGGGTGAGCTGAGCGAAGGCACCAAGACCTTCGGCCCATAGCTCAGCGTCACTTCCGTCAACGGTTCTGTCTGCGCTTCATCCAAGAAAAGATTGACCGGCGATTGCTTCAAAATGTCGCTCAAGATCGGAATGCTCGGCTCGTCCCGGCTGGAAGAACCGAAAGGCTGGAGCGGCGATAACGAAGCCGGCGGCGACGAGAGAGTACTTGGTTCATAGAACGCCTCAAGTTGAATCGTCCACTCCTGCTGCCGGAAAGGTAAGCCGGCCGTGAACGGTCCGGCGGGCGAAGTGCTGAAGGAACTGCTCGAGTCGTGCGGGGCCGGGTAAGCAAAGATGAGCACGATGCGCCCCTTCTCGTCGGCGATCCCGCGGGCCAACAATCGCCCGCCGGACCGCGCCTCGATCATGGCCCATGCCGCCGGTCTGATTTTTCGAACATCGTTTATCTCTTCGGCTGGAGATTCGTACAGCTCTGCGCGTAACACAGCCATCCCTGGCGGGGCCGTCCGCAAGGTCGACGAGTAGAGTGGTACGCTGGGGTTGTTAACCGGCGGATCGAGCGGTACGCCTTCGGTTATTGTCTTTTGCCAATCGAACAAACCTTTGCAGGGGAGACCTGCTTCAAACTTCAAAGGTATGAAGCGGCGCTCAACGTCTGTCACTTCGATCATGAATGGCTGTCTCGCGGGCACAGAGTCTGTGAATAGCGGATTGCCCACGCCCATCTCGAACTCACTCAGGCCCGAGGCATGATGTAGAACGTAAGTGCCGGAGGCATTGGGCGAGGCTTGGTTGGAGTGCAAACGATCATCGTCGCGATAAACCCTCACGCTCAAGCCATTGCTGACGTAAGCACCCGTGGCCACATCCCAAAACCTCACGCCTAACGGCGCGATCAGCATCTGGCGCTCAAGCAATTGGAAGGGCTCTATCATTGGGCTGGTTCTTTCCCGACGTCGAAGACGCGTGTTTGGGCCGGCGGATATTCCGTCATCTCAATGTTGGACTCGAGGAGCACCATGCGGGCAACATAGGTAACTGAAAGATGCTGGTTCGTCTTATTGGCTTTGAACCCGTCCCACAGCGAGTTCAAATCCTGCAAAGAGATCGAGTCACAGATAAGTTCAACCGTCTCAGCAGGCCGAAATGTGTCCACCTCTTGTACGTAGTGGTTCAGAAGGCTCGAAGGTAGAATGGGCGTGTTCTCCAACTCGCGCATGGCCCAACCCAACAGGCGTTGTTGAACCTCCGCCGTCTGCCCCCAGGCGGTCATCATGTAAAAGAGATCCACCGGAAGCTGAGGGCGATGACGTTTTCCATCAGGCGCGACGAACGGCGGAAGATTTCGTCGCGACGTGCTCACCATCACCCGGTATAGATATAAAGAGATTCCAATTGCCATGGGCGAATCGAAGTCGTTAGGGCGGTAGAGTTCAAACTGGGCGTTGGGAAATTCAGAGGCCGGGCAACTACTCTGCAAGAACCCCCGGATCGCCAAACCGGTCGCTGCAATGGCGCGATATGTTGCCAAGACTTAAGCTTCCCGCTGCTCGTGGAGCAATTCGTCATTGCCCCCGGATCTATTCAGAACACCCGCTAATCGCGTCTCATACGCCTGATCGTCTTCACGCTCGCGGGCTAACCTCAACGCCCGCTGCTTTCAGATACGGCTCAATAAAATCTGCGATTTCCTCAAAGCTCTTGACGTACCGATGCTCGCCGCCCGGCACGTGCTTAATCTGTGCTCTCCACGCCCTCCCGTTGGTCTTCTCATTAGGATTCTCCAGCCAGAGCTTTATGATGAACGAATGCAATTGGGACTCAGATAGGTCCATGCTTAGTCCGCTTACATCACTCGTAATCAGATTGCAGATCACTAACTCACTTGTTTGGTAAGTTCCCTAACCATGGGCCGTGCACTAAGAAACGGCAGCGTATCAACCGCTGCGCTCTTGCGGCGTCTCGTGACCGTCTTCAGCGACGTCTTTTTTGACTCCAACTCGAAACTTTCTTCCGAGCACTAATAGAAATTGAGACTTCACCCCGTGCGAAGGGCAATGGTGAAGATCCCGTTTAGGTTCACTGCGAAAGTTTAGCTTGTTGGGCCCTTTGATTTGGGCGCCCAGAAAGAGGAGCGGTTAAAAGAGGAAGGGACATTTTCACTGCTTGAATGGCTTAAGGCCAAGTTCGACGGACCTGATGTCGCGCTTGACGCGCTGTTGGACGCGGCCAAGCATAGCCTGCAACTGTTTGAGCCGGCCCAGCACTTCCGGCAGCGAGGTGGCTGCATCGGCCGCAATTACTGCCTCCATGGGAGCATCGTTCTTATCTTCGTGAGTCCCACGAATTTCCTCGTAGAGCGCCTGTGTGAATCTATCCGGCTGCACGCCCAACTCTTCTCGCAAAGCCGAGACGCATCGCTCGTACTGGCGTAGTGCGCCAGTGCGGTCACCGGCCAGATATTGGAGATGCATTAGGAGTTGGTGTGTGTGTTCGCGCGCGCGGTCGTAGCGAAGAATCAGCGCGCCGTAGCGTTGGCCAGTGTCATACTCCTGATGGGTTAAGCAATAGTCCATCAGCTTGTCCAAAATCATCAGGTATTTATTCTGGAGCAACTCCCGTTCATACAAGCACCAGTCTTGATACCAGCCTTCGAGCAGGTCGCCCCGGTAGAGATCGACGGCGGCCTGCAGGGATGCGGCTCGCTGCGGATCAAGGTCGCGACCGGGCACCCCCTCTACAAGGGCGAAAGCTTCTTCGAGGACCGCTACGTCAAGCCACATCCATCGATTTGTATCAATCTGGACCCAATCATGCTCGACACGCAGACGTGCGTCGGAAGCATCCGGATCCCTTCCCGCCTCAAGCGCCGTCTGTAAATGCCAGAGAGCTTGTCGCAAATATTTCTTGGACTTATCCGTGGTGCTATTACCCCACAATAGCCCGGCCAGCGTCTCACGCGAGTGAGGACGATTACGATGGAGTAAAAGAAAGCTGAAAAGCTCCTGCACCTTGCAGGCAGTAAAGCCGCTCAAGATGTGCGTATCCGATCTTACCGTGAACTTGCCGAATAGATGGATGTTTAGAACTGGCATTTCAGCTAAGTCCTGTCACGGGAAATAAGGACCGGGCTAATAGAACCTTCTCGAGGTTCGATCTCACGGAACTTGTCCCGTGAACGTCGTGAGATTTATCTTCGCCGCTAACTGATGCAAAAGCGTTTTCGCCTTAAATAGCCTGGTCGGAGCCCACCCGCGCGTCTCAGGGACTAGTCTTCTTAAACCGAAGAAAGAATTACTCCGCTAACTTGTATTGGGACGAGTGCCGATACATTTCAACCCGCGTCGTCAAGCCCACACGCGCCGATCCAAATGCGACCCTGCTGATTCCCAAATAGCTCGAGGAGAAGGCGACGTTTATTGACGATTCTGAGGTCGCGGAGTATAGGCGGGAGGGCAACTTCAAGTCAACAAAAGGATTTTCGTGTCCAGCCCAAAATTACGCGATGGCGCTAGAAACGGGGCTGTTTCCAAGTGATACTGCGGGTGGATTACGCCCGAATCAGCAAAAGGGGCTCGCCAGTCCATGATCAGCATCCAAGTCTCAGAAACGCTCGCATGCGATCCAACTCTGCTTCGAGTTCGCGCTTGAACACACGATCGCGCGGATGTGATTCGGCATAGCCCAACTCAGCCTTAAGCTCACCATTCTTAAATGAGAGGTTCCCCCAACCAATCACGCGTTCGCGCCAAAGCATCGGCATCGCGTAATAGCCGAGTTTGCGCTTTGCGCGCGGCGTGTACGCTTCGAAACGATATGCCCAACCCCACAAGCGCTCGAAACGTTCGCGATCCCGCACTACCGGATCGAAAGGCGAGAGCAATCGCACCATGTCCTGCGGTTTATGGCCCGACGCCTTCTCATCGGCCGGCCAGAACCAGTCCAAATCATCGATGCGCGCATGCGCGAGCCGCTGTTTTGCTCGCTGCAAAGCACTCGTCAACTCTTCTTGCCACTGCGGGATTGCATAGCGCAGCCGGCGCACAAACAACGACAGACTCGGACCGGGCAACGGCGCGTAGATACGAACCACCACATCGACCAACGCATCGATGCGCGCTCGGCGCTCGGCTGGATCGGTTGGTGCTGGTTCGTGCTCGCTTGTGGTGTAGAGGCGGATCCCTTTCTCGCGCCGCGCCACCCGCAGCAGGCCGCGGTAATGCATGGCGTCCAACAGATGGGTCGTGGCGTTCGAAGAGCCGCCCCAATAATTTTTCACCGTGCCATGCGAAAAATGAGTGTCTACCTCTCGCGGGTGCGCTACGCCGCGTTGGCTTACGAACTCGAGCAAGAGTTGTGCTCTCTTGCGTTGCGCAGTAGGACAGGAGCGAACGCCCGACTCCGAGCGTGGATGCATGAGCGCTTGTAAGGAGCTCGTCACAAAGCCGTAGATGATGAAGAAATCCTCCTCGATGTCGAGTGCTGCATAGCATCGCTCAAGATCGCCGGCATGATAATTCTTGACCCGATGACGAAGGATTAGATCCTGAGCCCGCGCCGGCGCGCGAATCGGATCAGCCTGCACAAACTCCATCTTATGGATTGCGCGCTTTAGCGTGGTCGGAGGGAAGAAGTTGCGCGCGACGGTGAACCGCCGCAGGTCGTCGAGAGTGATAGGAATGACCAAATGTATTCAAGGCCGCGTTTCGGCGCGCAACAGTTTCAAGCCCTCGACGAGAGTCGGAAAATCGACTAGCGCTTCCTTCTTCACTCCCCAGGTCGTAAACATGTAGCCGAGCAACTTCGGGCTGTCAAATTGCCGGCTGTACTCGATTAATGCCCTGCCTGCGTCCGGCTTATTCCAACCAGCGGGCAGTACCCGGAATCCCTTGCCCAGAAACATCGGGATCGACGGATAGGCATTTCTCAGTTCATAGTGCCAGGGGCAAACGATGATGTCTTTCGGGATCATGTCGATGGCGGCGGCGGTCCCGTTCATTGACGCCTCCCACTCTCCCAAGTCGTTGGTCTTTCCATCGATCAAGCGATCACCCCACATGAGCATTTCCACATGGCGTTTGAGCACGAGGTGCGAGTGGATGTCGTTGACCGCTTTCGCGAAGAGCAGCGCCGGATCCTTTCCCCTGGTCGACGGCGACCGGTCAGAGCCGAGCAGAAAAACCTCGTCCATCCCTACGTGAAGGGCGTCGGCACGGAAGGCATCAATGATCTCGTCCATCAACTGAAAAACGATTTTCGCAACTGCTGGATTCAGTGGATCCCATTCGCGGCAATAGATTTCCTGATTGCCGGGAAATGCTCCGGGCGTCACGTCGAACGAAGGATTGACAGTCAGCAACGGGAAGGTCTCGCTCTTCCAGGACTGGTGGCCGAGCGACTGAAATTCCGGGATCAATCGAATGCCAAGTTTGCGGCAAATCGCGGCAAACTTGCGCGCGCCCGCCCGTGTGATGGGATCACTTCCTCTGCGCAACTCAGGATGCGATTCAAACGCGAAGTTGTAATCAACTTCGAGAATGACCGTGTTGATTCCCATCTCAGCCAGCTTTCCAAGATTCTGGCCCAACCCTTCAAGATCCTTATCAGTGTTGTAGTCGAGCAGGTGCACAGCGTGCCAGGGCTTTGCGCGCGTGGATTCAAACCGGCTCCTGGCCTGGCAAGGCCACGCAGAGATGGTCACCAGCAACAGACCAACCAACCAGACGCGAGAGCATTTCAGTGTGTCACTCATTTTAGATGTCGGGTCGCAGACGACGGCAGCGTCGGCTCTGAGTCGCTAAGGTCCTTTTTGGTGTGGATGATAACTGAGTAGGGCCAGGCCCGACAATGTTCCGCGTAGGTGAAGCTGTCTTAACGGGATTTCTCTAACGGCGGTCGTTCCGTACGGACGGAACGTTCATGGACGCGAGCCCGAATTCTCGCCTCTCCAGAGAAGCGGAGCCTGAGCATCTCGCTTGTTCGTGGCCTGAAAGATTGAGCTCCTCCGGAGCCAGCGTGTTATTTAGTTGGGGTCGTAAGGAGACTACCATTGAGGATTACGAAGGAATTCAAAGTCGTTGTCGTTTGGGAGCTAGGCGCACGACGCTAGCGCCGCCAATGACGCTCGCCCTCTACGCGGAACCGGAAAGAATTCAACCGCGGCAGTAATTTGAAAAACAGAATCCAGGCGCGTGATTTCCAGCACCCTGCTGACCAGTTTGGTTACGTTCATGAGTTCAAAGCGTATTCCTTTTGATTCAGCCTGCTCGCGCAACGCCAACATCACTCCCAAACCGCCCGCATCGACTCTGGTTACCCGCGCCAAATCGAGTATGACTGCGCTGGCCCCGGACACGGAATGCACGGCATTGCGCAAAATCTCCGTTTCACCGTTCACAATTTGCCCTTGCAAGCATAGAACAGTGACCGTCCCCAGATTTTTGGCGTGTACTTTCAACATGACTATCTCCCTACCTCAGTTAGTGCGAATAGCCTCGGTTCCGTTTCATTTTTCTTTCCGGGTCTAAGGTAAAGACGCTTGAGTTCGGATTATGTTTACCTTTTTTTTGTAAAGTTTTCGTTAAGACCTCGATTGAAGGCTTAGTTGGGCCTGCGTCAATCAAGCGGCCGTTTCAAGAAGGTACGAAAAAGCCACCAAAAAGGTTGCCCAAATCCAAGATAATTGGTCCAACCATTCAAGTGAGCGAATGCGAGACTATGGAGTAGCCCCGACCCTGAGCGAGGGCGTGCTCACTAGCGAGGTTCCGTTTCCCTCTCCTGTTGAGAGAGGGTGCGAATCTTAGCGCGGGGAATGTATTTTGATTATTCGTGACGTCATCGACGACAACACACGAACCGGCCAGGTTTCTCGCTCAGGCCCTCACCCAACCCTCTCCCAGAGGAGAGGGCTAAATAAAAACTGCCAACGAATGAGTCGTTACGCGAAGGGAGTGCCGACTATCGATCCTCGCGATTTTTCGCTCGACACAACTCAGAACACAAGCGTCTGAATTGAATGTGGCAAGCTATTCACCTCCGCTGCGTTGCCGTTGATCCACAGCCAATAGGCGGCCGGCTTTTCGCTCGGATTCATCACGACCGCCGTCACCCTTCCATCGGGATTCAGGAACGCGGTGGAAAGGAGTTGACTGCGGCTGGGCGAGCTGGCAATCCTCCTCGCGCCCGGTTGAATGAACTTTGAAAAGTGGCCGATGTAGTAGTACGAACTCAGGTAAGTTAGTTCTCCCGTTTTCGTATTTGCATGAACGGGCGCGAAGCAGAAATTGCCGACGTGGTTTGGGCCGCCTTTTTCATCCAGCAAAACATTCCAGTCGGTCCATCCAACCGTCCCGTTGTTGAAGTCATTGATCATTGAGCGCCCATACTGCTCTCCGAATTTCCACTCCCCGAGTTTCCGCGGATCGAATGCGTCGACACAGCCTTCGGTGAAAAGCAGTTGCTTATCGGGAAATGTTTCGTGAACCAACCTGACGTTGTCGAACATCGGCTCGCCGCCGCTCCAGGGTTCATACCAGTGATAACCGATGCCCCAGACATACTTCGCCGCCTGTGGATCAGCCAGGATCGTGCTGGCTCTTTGGTAGACGAGATCGCGGTTGTGATCCCAGGCGATAATCTTTTTGTCTCCCAAACCTTCCCGCTTCAGCGTCGGGCCAAGATAATTCTTGAGAAAGTCTCGCTCCTCTTCGGCCGAGTAGATACATGACTCCCATTTTTGAGTAGCCATCGGCTCGTTTTGGATCGTGGTGCCCCAAATTGGTATTCCTTCACCCTGGTACGCCTTAATGAACTTGGCGTAGTAATTGGCCCAGGATTGATAGAACTCCGGCTTCAGTCGGCCGCCGTGCAGCATGTCGTTGTTGTCTTTCATGAATGCCGGCGGACTCCAGGGACTGACGAAGATATTAAGTTTGCCGCGAGTGGCTGCCAGCACTTGCTTGATAAACGGTATCCGGTATTGCTTGTCGTGCTCCACGCTAAAGGATTTCAGTAGCTTGTCGCCCTCGCTGACATAGGTGTAGCTGCCGCTGGAGAAATCACAACTGTGAATGTTTGTGCGCGCCAGCTTGTAGCCAATCCCCTGCTGTTCGTCGAAGTAGGCGTTGAGAACCTCGCGCTGCTTCCCTTTCGGCAACATCGCAAACGTCTCGGCTGAAGCGTCGGTCAAAGCTCCTCCGATGCCCAGAAAGTTTTGAAACTGTCTGGTGGGATCGACAAAGACGCAGATTTGAGTTTCCTTCGGCTGGCCCACGGGTTTGAACGAGACCGTGTCAGTCGGCGAAATTCTATGATCGGTTTTGTCGGCGGTCGTATAGACCTTGACCTGCTTGCCAGTAAGAGAAAACGGGGTGGGATTCCCGGCGACAGGCAATCCTGGTCGATCCTTTCCTGGTTTGCCGGATCCGAAAGAAAGCTTAGGTTGGACCAACAACGCAGCCGAGGAGGCGAGCAAAAAATTGCGACGATGGATTTTCATGGCGGGACTTTAACACATCGACCCTTTTTCCTGGCAACGCTTGGAGGTAACTTTGGTGGTTGGCGAAGTCACTTTGCTCTGTAAACGCAAAACGCGGCTGCGTTCAGGACGCAACCGCATTTTGGGTTGATAATGATCTGCGTTTAGGGTTAATTCAATTACTCATTCGGCCCTTCGATAAAGTTCTTGAGCACCCGCGCCCGCGAAGGATGTCGAAGTTTCCTGAGAGCTTTGACTTCTATCTGCCGAATACGCTCGCGTGTCACCTTGAAGTCCTCACCAACCTCCTCCAGCGTGCGTTCACGGCCTTCCCTGTCCAATCCAAATCTCAAACGGATGACCTTCTCCTCACGCGGGCTCAGGGTTTGGAGCACGTCGCCCGCAACGTCACGCAGGTTGGCAGTGATGACCCTCTCGGCCGGACTGACGGTTGATTTATCTTCTATAAGATCTCCGAATTGCGAATCGCCGGCCTCGCCAATCGGCGTCTCTAGCGAGATAGGTTGTTGCGTGAGCTTCAACGCTTTGTTTACCTTCTCGACTGATGTCCCCATGCTCTTCGCGATCTCCTCGGTTGTCGGTTCGCGCCCCAGGTCTCGCACCAGTTCACGGGTGACGGTCTTGACCTTGTTGAGCACTTCGATCATGTGCACCGGAACGCGAATGGTTCGCGCCTGATCGGCAATTGCTCTGGTGATAGCCTGGCGGATCCACCAGGTGGCATAAGTTGAGAACTTATAGCCACGCCGCCAGTCAAACTTATCGACGCCTTTCATCAGGCCGAGATTTCCCTCCTGAATGAGATCGAGAAAACTCATGCCGCGATTCTGATACTTCTTGGCAATCGAGACGACCAGCCGCAGATTGGCTTCGGTAAGTTCATGCTTCGCCTGGGCCGCCTGCGCTTCGCCTATCGCAATCATTCGATGAGCACGTTTGATCTCGAAAGGCGAGACGTGATGCGCCGCTTCGATCTGTCTAAGCCGGCTTCTGTCTTCCCGAAGACGCCGGGTGAAATCTTTCTTCTCTTCTTGCTTTATCCGTTTGCCGCCGAGCTTCTCCGTCAAGTTCGCAATCTGAAGCTCGAGAGAGCGAGTTTCCTTCTGCACGACACCGACCGCTGCAACCAGACGTTGCCGAGCCGGTTCTTTCATGGCAAGGCTCTCGATCTCCCCAGCCACTTCGAGGCGCGTTCGCGCCAGCTTCCGTTTCAGCCGCAATAGCTTCCGGCTGGATTTTTTGCCGCGGTTCAGCTTGTGCTCGGCACGGAGCTGCTCGGATTCTCTCAGTCCCCGCTGATAGAGCTTGCCGATCAATTGAATACTTGCAATCGCGCGGTGAAGATACTCGGCCGCCCGGTCGTCTTGCTCCTCGATCTCTGAGTCATCAGCGAAATTGACGACGTCGCGGACGCCAATCTTGCCGGCCGCTAATTCGTCACCCATCTTCAATAGTTCGGCGACCGCGATCGGAGAGCGCGAGATTGCCCGCTGCGCCCGCTTTTGTCCCCATTCGATCCGCTTGGCGATCGAGACTTCCTGTTCCCGCTTCAACAGCGGCACCACACCCATTTCGCGCATATACTGCCGGACAGGATCCGCCGCTTTGTCCGATTCGCCTGCTGAAAGATCTAGTTCCATATCCTCAGGCAAACCCTCGCCATCCTGATCTGCCGATAAAGAAATGTCTTCATCCAGCAGGTCTTCCGCGCCGCCAACTGGACTCTCCAGTTGCTGCAGCACCGCGTTCACGTCTTCCGGCAGGATGGAATCTTCAAGCACCCCCCCGTTCACACTTGAAAATGTCGGCGCGCCCGAATCCATCAATCTGAAACCCCTTTGTTCTTGTTCAATCGTAATCAAATTACTACCTCCATTAACTTCGCACTCTAATCTGTATCATTTCCCCTTTCATTCGACAATCTTCGCCCGCCTCTGAGATCCTACTAGCTCGATCCGCTCTGAGACTCCTGCGGAATCACCTCAAGGTCCAATTTCTCCGTGCCTCTGATGATCTGGAGAGAGGATTTATGCCCTATGCGGTTCTCTGATAGGAGCTTGTGAAGATCATCGATGCCGGCAGTTGGATGCTCGTCAAAGCCAATAATGATGTCTCCTTCGCGCAATCCAGCATTTTTCGCCGGACTGTCGCCCTCGAAAGACACGACCAGGATTCCGCTTTCGACGGCAAGGTTATAGTAACGCACGATTCGGCGCGGAAGCGGGACGTTTTGCCCGGCCAGGCCGATATAACTGCGACTGACTTTACCGTCGCGAATCAGGCGGCTGGCAACGAACTTGGCAGTGTCAATCGAAGTGGCAAACGAGATTCCCTGGGCCGGCAGAATCATCGCCGTGTTGACGCCGATCACCTCTCCGCGCGAGTTAACCAGCGGCCCACCAGAATTGCCCGGATTGAGCGCGGCATCGGTTTGAATCACAGCATCCATCAAGCGCCCCGACTGCGCGCGCAACGAACGCCCGAGCGCGCTGACCACTCCGGCAGTCACGCTGTACTGAAAGCCGTACGGATTACCGATGGCCACCACCAATTGCCCCACCCGAATCTTTTGCGCATTGCCCAGATGGGCAGGAACCAGATTTGGGGCGTTGATTCTGATTACCGCCAGGTCAGTGTCCGGATCATCTCCAATCAAATCTGCCTGGTACTTGTGTCCATCTGAGATAGTTACTTCAATTCTCTTGGCCCCATGCACCACGTGACTATTCGTCAGAATGAAACCGTCTGGCGTAAAGATGAAACCCGAGCCGCTGCCCCGAGTTTCCTGGGGCATGCGCGGAGCGTTTCCGCCGCGGCTTCTGATAGATCGTTCGACTTCTATGTAGACAACCGACGGGCTGACCTTTTCCGCCGCCGTGATGACTGCGCGCGAATACGAATCCATCGGCTCTTCGTCCGGCTCCGAATGCGCCAAGCCGTCGAAGCGCCCGGGTTGCACCCCAGACGCCTCATCAATCAACAATTCAGTTTCAAATCGCATATATTGCCTACAACTCCCACTCCGGTTTGCTGTTCATAGCCATGAGTGTACGAATTAATAAGTAAAGCGGTTCCGGGTGGTCGATAGCCCGCCTGTAGACCATGGCCGTCATACTGGTAGAGCTTCATCGTCGCACCTGGATCGTTTCCCCTCTCACGCTGCGGATTGGGACAAGGCCTCCAAACTCGGGTAATCGATATAACCGTGCTCGCCAGGAACATAAAATGTTGACTGGTCCGGTTCGTTCAATGGAGCATTGAGCTTGAACCTTTCTGGTAGATCCGGGTTCGCCAGCAGCTTAGTACCATAGACGATCGCATCGGCGCCGCCCTCGTCCAAAAGCGCCTCGCCCGTTTCTTTCGTGAATCCCGCGCCAGCGAAATAGACGCCTTGATAGACCGGGCGCAGTTTCGCGTGCCAACCTTCGCCGGTGAAACCACCGACGTGCACGTACGCCAGTTTGCGGTCATTCAACCGATCGAGAATGTATGGGTAAACCACGTCCGCGTCGGCTTCCTCGATATCGTTGAAGGGGATGCGCGGAGAGAACTTCACTCCGATGCGCTCAGCGCCGACTGCCGCGATCATTGCGTCCAACACTTCGAAGAGAAATCTGGTGCGGTTTTCAATCGAGCCGCCATATTCGTCTGAGCGAAGATTTGCGTTGGTCGAAAGAAACTGCTGCACGATGTAACCACTTGCCGAGTGCAACTCAACGCCATCAAAGCCGGCCGCGATGGCATTTTTGGCCGCCGTCCCAAAGTCCTTCACTGTCTGGCCGATTTCTTCCTTAGTGATTTCGCGCGGCATCACGAATTCCTTCATGCCATCGTCGGTATAGTTCTGTCCTTTCGCCTTGACTGCGCTTGGGGCCAACGGCTGCACATGGTTAGGCAGAAAATCAGGCAGAGCAATCCGCCCCGTGTGAAAGACTTGCAGGAAGATTTTTCCGCCACGCTCGTGGACTGTCTCAGGCACCGCTCGCCATGCTTCGATCTGCTCATCAGTATAGATTCCGGGCGTGCGAACATAGCCTTTGGCCATCGGCGAAATGTTAGTCGCCTCGGTAATGATCAAGCCTGCCGAAGCGCGCTGACGGTAATACTCAGCGGCGATAGGCGGCTGCACTCCGGCATCGTTTGCCCGGCTCCGCGTCATCGGCGCCATGATAATTCGGTTGTTGAGTTCAATGTCTCCGACCTTGATTGGATCAAACAGCGTGCTCACTAGATTCCTCCTTGATGATTCCGTCAGTAGATAAAAGCGCCGCCTCTTTGGCGGTCACGTCTTTGTTGTAAACAGCTGTTCCCGGCTGTTGGCTGCGGCCGCCTTCATGCAGAAAGCCCGTATCGACAGCCGCAAATCCGATTTCTTCGATTAAACGGGCCACAATCTCCTTCGCTCCCGTGTCGTCACCAGCGATAAAGATCGCGCGCCGATCTTCAAGTGGCCGCGTCGTGTCGCCTTGAGACGCCAGATGTTTGAACCAGATCGTGTTAAAGCCTTTGACCAGTCGCGCACCTTTCAAATGCGAACTCATCAGCTCGCTGGAAGTAGTCTGGTCATTGTCGAGCTCCACGAATTTTCCGTCGCGATCCGGGTAGTAATTGCCGGCGTCGATAACGACTTTGCCGTCAAAGGCGCGTTCCGGCAGCGTTTTGAATTTGCCAAAGGGAATAGCGATCAGCACAACTTCGCTGGCCCGCGACGCCTCCTCAATCGTGGCGGCGGTTGCCTTTGCGCCGAGTTCTGCGACCAGCGCTTCCAGACCCTGGCCGCCCCGCGAGTTGCTAAGCAAAACCTCATGACCAGCACGGGCGAAAAGCCGCGCGGCGTTTGCTCCGATATTTCCCGAACCCACGATTCCAATTTTCATCTTCAAGTGTCCTTTCTCTATCGACCTTGCAGCTCAAAAGCAGTAAAGCTTTCAGCCGACGTTCTGGAACATTCGTTCCAGAACAGGTCAAAAAAATTTAGTCGATTACTGACAGCGTTACGGTCACAATATCTTTTAATGTCTTACGATCCTGAGTCGCCTTACCCGTCAGTACCAGACCCTGGAGGCTGCTATAAAGAAAGCGCGCGACGGCACGCGCATCGCGAATTCTCTTCAGCTCCCCTTCCCTCTTCCCGCGCAGCAGGGCGCGATAAAAAGCTTCATGCGCCGCTCCCATATTGCCGCAGGTTCTGGCCGCCGTATCCTGGCAGCGGCCGGCTAACTCTGACATCGCGTTGCCCATGAAGCAGCCGCGGCGATCGCTGAGCGCCTTTTCGATTGTAATTTCAAACAGTTGCCGCAGATTCCTTTTCACCGAGCCGGGCCGCTCCATCAGTTCGACTATCTTGCGGCCTTCTATGTCCCGGTAGCGATCAAGAGCCTGCAAATAGAGCGCGTGCTTGTCTCCGAAGGTGTCGTAGAGGCTTTGGCGGTTGATGCTCATGTGCTCGACTAAATCCTGGATCGACGACGCCCCATAGCCACGCGTCCAGAAAACCTCCATCGCCTTATGGAGGGCTTCCTCACGATCGAATTCTTTCTGTCGCCCCATCCGGTATCCACCTTTTCATAGACTTTACCCTTTCTGGAACGAACAGTCAAGAACGAAGGGCGTTGGAGACCTTGACCTGGAAACAAGCGCTGGTTGAGAATCTACGCCTTACACGCTGAAGCAGTCGAGATCGCGGCGGAGCTCAAAACTTGAAAAAATCGCTACTGCTAACGATCGTCGTTCTGTTGCTGGTCGCCTTCAGTTCACCGATCGCCCGGGCGCAGATGCAGCCGCCAACACAAGCGCAGGGAGATCCAGGCCTGCCCGATTTCTCTGGTTTCAATCTCATCGATAGCTTTGCGAGGCTGCCAGCCGAGCGAACCAATCTCAGCACGCTCTGCGATGTCAGGCGCACCTCTATCGACGAAATTACGAGCAATATCGAAGGCGCGCTAACCCGGGTCGATGAAGCGTCCGATCCCGCGGCCGCCGTGCGGGTCCACAATGCAATGGGCGTTGTCTTCCTTTACAAAGGCGACATCGCGAACGCAATCGCCCAGTTCGAAGAGGGCGTCCGCATCGCGCACCGGCATGCGACAGAAGACCCAAAGTTTGCGACGATGGAAAGCATTGATCTCGCCGCGCTGGGAATCGCCCAGATGCGGCGGGGCGAGGTTGAGAATTGCGCGACTCTTCACACCGCCGACATGTGCATCTTTCCGCTCTCGCTTGCTGCCCGCCACACTCTGCGGTCGGGCTCCGAGCGCGCCATCGAATATTTCGAGCGCTATCTCGAACGCGAACCTTCCAGCCTGGAGATACGTTGGCTCCTCAACGTTGCTTACCAGACGCTCGGCGAATATCCGAACAAGGTCCCGAAGGCTTACCTGATCCCGCCTGCGGCTTTCGAGTCGAAAGAGAACATCGGCCGCTTCGTCGATGTGGCTCCGGCGCTCGGTCTCGACAAGGTTGGCGAGGCCGGCGGCTCAATCATCGACGACTTCGACAACGATGGATTTCTCGACATTGTCGAAACCAGTTTCGATCCGTGTCAGCCGATGCGAATGTTCCATAACAACGGTGATGGGACGTTCTCGGATGTCTCTGAGCGCTCACATCTCGCCACGCAGCTCGGGGGAATCAGTATCGTCCAGACCGACTATAACAACGACGGCTGGCTCGACATCTACGTGATGCGCGGCGGATGGGAATGGCCCATGCGAAACTCCCTTTTGCGCAACAATGGTGACGGCACTTTCACTGACGTGACCCTTGAGAGCGGTCTGCTGAGTGTGGACCATCCCACTCATTCCGCCGGCTGGGCCGATTACGACAATGACGGCTGGGTCGACCTCTACGTCGGACACGAGCACACGCCCAGCCAGCTTTTTCGCAACAAAGGTGACGGAACATTTGAGGACGTGTCGGCAAAGGCGGGCGTTAACCGAGTCGCGTTCACGAAAGGCGTCGCCTGGGGAGACTATGATGGCGACGGCTACCCGGACCTCTACGTTTCAAATTACGGTGAGGACAACTTTCTCTATCATAACCGCGGCGACGGGACGTTTGAGGAAGTCGCGACCCAACTCGGCGTCGAGAAGCCGAAGTGGAGCTTCCCAACCTGGTTCTTCGATTACGACAACGACGGGCATCTCGATCTGTTCGTCGGCAGCTATTATTTTGCCGGCGGCGAGTGGGTGCGTCCCTACCTGGGATTGCCCAGGCAGGGAGATTCGATGAAGCTTTACCGCAACACCGGCAAGGGGACATTCGTCGACGTCACACATGAGACCGGTCTCGACCGATCGGTCGCGGCGATGGGTGCAAATTTTGGAGATGTCGACAACGATGGGTTTCTCGACTTCTATCTCGGCACCGGCGCTCCGACTTACACGGCTCTAATGCCGAACCTTCTTTATCATAATCACGAAGGAAAATATTTCGTCGACATCAGCTCCTCGAGTGGAACCGGACATTTACAGAAAGGGCACGGAGTCTCCTTCGCGGATTTGGATAACGACGGCAATGAAGATCTGTTCGAGAATCTGGGTGGTGCGGTCCCGGGCGACAAGTACAACAGCGTCCTTTTCATGAACCCCGGGCACACAAACCGTTGGATCTCTATCAAGCTGGTCGGCGTAAAGAGCAACCGGGCGGCGATTGGAGCCAAGATCAAGCTGACGCTTGCTGGCGCTGGGCCAGAGAGCGCAATTCGGTATCGCGAAGTCTCGAGCGGCGGCTCGTTCGGCGCGTCACCGCTGATGCAACACATCGGCATTGGCAAGGCCCAGATCGCTTCCATCGAAGTGACCTGGCCTGCGAGCCGAACCCAGCAGGTGTTCAAGAACGTAGCACCTAATCAGTTCATCGAGATCAAAGAGTTCGAGAAGATCTTTACCAAACGACGCGTTCGACCCGTCACCTTCAAACGACCGGCCGTCACTGACCCGCGTATGCCCCACCGCCACCCGGCAGGCGAGTAGGTAACTGTGCGTTGCCGGTTTGCCGTTCTCGCTAACGGGGACAATTGAAATATCGAATAGGATTTTGGGTGTGTCGCACAGGCATGAGTTTGTCGACATATTTCTCGCGGATGTGCTCCGGGGCGACGTTGCCGGTAAATTCCGAGCGGCCTTCGTTTTTCGCTCCGCTGATTATGCGACCCTGAGATTTCAATTTCTCAACCCACCAATCGCTTTTGGATTGGCTGCCCGGAGCCCATTCAACCACCTCGTAAACTTCCTTAATCACGCCCTTGTAAACGGCAAGAGCATAGCGCACCTTTCCTCCGCGTTTCCTGTCGACATGCCATAGGCCGCGCGTGCAGTTGTATAAGTCAGAGGCGCTTCTACAAAACGGGAACTGCTCGTTAATGCAGATCGCGATCACAGGATCGTCAATGGTAGCTATGTTGTTCATTTGGTGGAAGCCTTCTGCGTCGGACTCATATCACCTATCGCCTTGACTTGCTAGACGGTTGCCAACAACAGACGGTTGCTAATTAATGGGTTTACGAACGAGTCCTGGAAAGGACGCTGAAGTTGCCGGTACGGAACCGCGAGCGGTAGCGAGCGGGATAAGGACTCAACTTGCGCGAAAGTGCTCTTAAGGATAATTAACTTTTGGTGACGTTGAGTCTTTATTCCGCTCGCTACCGCTCGCGGTTCTGTATCATTCAGAGCTTCACGGACTACAAATCCTCAGCTCTTCATCCCAGCAGTAAAACTGCTGGGCTACAATCATTCGTCCGCGTTAGCGGACTGATAAACCTACTCTTTGTGCAAAGCCATTGCGCGCGGTACTCTTCTTAATCCCGGCAAAGTCCTTCTGCTCAATCAAACCCTTCCCTTCTTTAATCGTCACAATCTTATTCACGCCGATGCCGGTCGCGGTGTCGACAACGCCGCTGGGCCAGCGCACCTCGATTGTGTCGACTGTAGTCCGCTTCTCGATGCCGAAGTGCAGTCTCAGATCGTTCTGCGAGAGATAACTGCCGCCGCTGCGGACCTCGTCTACCTGGGTCAGGCCGCCCGAGACGACCTTCACGCGCGCGCCGATGCCGTCCCGATTACTCTTCACACCGATCGTTTTCACGAGCACCGAGTTATTCCGGTTTCCACCGTCATTGCGCAATAGTTGTGGAGGCCCGTCCAGATCGTTAACGACGATATCGATGTCACCATCATTATCGATATCACCAAAAGCGGTCCCTCTGCTCGCGCGTTCTTCCGCCAGGGCGCTGCCGCACTGCATCGCAACCTCCGAAAAGGTTCCATCGCGATTGTTTCTGTGCAACAACTTGCGCTGACGATAGTGATCTCTCTGCGGGTAGGCGTGGCCGTTGGCAACGAACAGATCGACCCAGCCGTCGTTGTCGTAATCGAAGAACTTAGTTCCCCATCCAACGTAGGACAGGCTTACCGCGGCTACGCCGGCATTGTAGGAAACGTCCGTGAAAGAATTGCGAGCAACGTTGTGGTAAAGCACATTGTATTCATCGTCAAAGTTGGTGATGAATAGATCGAGTCTGCCATCGTGATCATAGTCACCCAGCGTGACACCCATGCAGCCCTGCTCGGCGCCGTTGCCGTTGACCGCCACGCCCGATTCAAATCCGATCTCGCTAAAGGTGCCGTTCCCGTTGTTATGGTAGAGATAATTCGGCGTCGAGTCGTTGGCGACGAAAATATCTACCCGGCCGTCTCCATCAAAATCACTGGCGACGACGTCCAGCCCGTAGTAACCAATCGAGTCGTCAACGCCAGCCTTTTTCGAAACGTCGGTAAATGTCCCGTCGCCGTTATTGTGGTAGAGCGAGTCACCGGCTCCAGGCAGGCCTCTCGGACCACACTGCACCGGAACACCCTTGAACTGGCACGTCGGGCCCTCGCCGAATGCAGGTAGATGATTGACATCAAAGCCAACGTAATTCGTTACGAACAGGTCGAGCTTGCCGTCATTATCGTAATCCAGAAACGCCGCTCCAGTTGACCATCGCGGGTCGCCCACGCCGGCTTTCGAAGTCACCTCGGTAAAGGTGCCGTTGCCGTTATTCTTTAAGAGATGGTTGGGACCTAAGCAGGTTACATACAGGTCGTCGAAGCCGTCGTTGTTGTAGTCGCCAACTGCCACCCCCATACCCCACCCGATATCGGCAACTCCCGCCTTGTCTGTAACGTCAGTAAACGTCCCGTCACCATTGTTGTGATAGAGAGCACTCCTGGTTCGCTTAGTCGACTTGAGCAGATCTACAGTCAAAGAGTTGACCAGAAAAATGTCCAGATAGCCGTCGTTGTCATAATCAAAGAGCGCCACCCCGCCGCTCATTGACTCGACGATGTATTTCTTTTCCGGCGATGAAACGTGTTTGAAGGTGATACCGGCTTGGGCCGTGACATCGACGAACTGAACCGCATTCGACTGGCCATGGATTATCTTGCAGGGCGCGATCATCAGCAGGGCGATTAGCGTTCTGATCAGAAACTTTTTCGGTTTAAATCCCATAGGTTTGATTTTAGGATGCCTTGAGTGATGAAGTCAGTACCGGGAGCGGTAGCGACCGGGTTATCGTCCAACTGAGCTCGACCATCGCGTGAGTTGAGAACCCGGTCGCTACCGCTCCCGGTACTGACCTCATCATACGCGGCGTCCCGCTGCGCTTGCCGCCGCACTTACTGATCCTTCCGGCCCGGCGCGGTCTTTCTGAGCTGATTCAACATCTCAAGAAGAGCGTGGAGCTGGGGCGAATCGCCGGTAACTTTTGCCATCCGCTGAATTGCCTGGTCAGCGAGATCAGTCTTCCCCTGCTTGATCAGAGAAAAACCGAGCGCGTAATAGAGATCGATGTTAGTTGATTCGGAAGTGACCAGGTCCGCCAGGAGTTCGGAGGCCTTGGGATAGTCGGAGGTCTTGAAATAGCTCAAGCCTAACAGCCAACGGGCACGGATATTTTGTGGGTGAGTCTTTACTTCTGTCTCCAACGGCGGCACCGCGTCCTTGTAGGATTCTGATCGAAAGTATGCGAGGCCGAGGTTGTAGTCAACATCCTCCTGTTGCGGGTTCCAGTTCGCCGCCAGCCGAAACTGCTCGGCCGCCGCTCGGAAGTCGCCTCGGTCCGCTCGCAGCAATCCGATACTGCTGTGAGTCGCCGCAAGTATCTTCGCATAGTAATCTTCGGCGGTCTCCAATTCTCGTCTCGCCTTTTCATCCGGCACGTTCGAGGCCGTTGTCGTGCTGACGACTGAGCCCATGCCGGGCAGCTTATCCTCTTGCTCGGGCAATTGAGACGTGCCCATCGCCGATGGGCCCGCGCCCGACGTTTGCGCCATCTTGAAGGCTGCGGCTTTCAGTTCCGAGCTTAACCGCAACTCTTTTTGGGCCGCTTCTGCCTGCCCAACTTTGAGCAAAGACTGTGCGAGCCGATAATGCGCAGTCGTCACCTGGAATTTGTTGTGGGCCAAGTCCGGATTAAGAACAATGGATTTCTTGAGTGCCTCTATTGCCTGATCGTGCTTCTCTAACTCCTGATAAGCCTGGCCGAGCTGAAAATACGGATCCGGATTGTCGGCCTGGACTCGGGAGGCGTTCTTTAGAAAGGCAATCGCAAGGTCCCACTTTCGTTGGAAGATATAAACGATACCGAGATAATAGTTGGCAAAGTATTCGTCCGGGTTTGAAGCCAACTCAGTTTTGAACTCTCGCTCCGCGTCGTCCAGGCGCGAGGCGCCCTCGTTCATTAGATAAGCGAGCGCCAGGTTGTCGTGAACGCGGGCCAGAGTGGGATTGAGCGCGATGGCTTTCTTGAACTCATCTATTGCCTCGGGCAGACGGCCGGCCACTCGGAACGCCCGGCCGATCACGACATGAAGCTCCGGCTGGTCGCCGAGGTGCTGAAGCATCCAATCAAAGACTTGCCTAGCATCATTGAACTGGCGCTGCTGCAGGTACGCTATCGCAAGCGTGAAACTGGTATCGAAGTCATTCGAGCCGAGATCCACGGCCACTTTGAGTTCAGCGGCAGCCTTGTCGTATTCGCGCAGGGCAAAATAGGTCTTACCCAGCATGCTGTGAGCGCTGAGACTTTTCGGGTTGATGCCGATGGCTTTGTGTAAGGGTTCAAGAGCTTTATCAAACAGGCCTGCCTCGAAGTATGTGACTGCAAGTTCTGACAAAGTCTCGTCGGAAGCAGGTTGATAGAGAGAGGCATCCTCGAGTGCCGCGATTGCCTGTTTATGCTTCTGCTGCGCCGAATAGATTTTTCCCACCGCGCGGTATCCCTCCGCCAGGATTGCAGTGTATTCGGCTTCCGCTCCAGCGAAATTGCCCGCGCGAGCTTGCGCTTCCGCAGCCTCAGAATGTTGTTTGAGCTTATCTTGCGGCGACTGGAATACGAGAGGTAGCAGTAAAAGCGATAGGAATCTCAAACCTACATTCATCGCTTTGTTCTCTAGCGTGATGTCTCAGATATTCGTTTCATCGATTAATCAACGGGCCCGAGCCTGAACGTAAAGGGAAGCCTCAGGCTTGACCCATCGCTAACACATGAGCCCTCCCTCGTGGTCGGGCGAGCGCCTCGTATGGCAGGCGCAGATCTTATGAGCTGACTTTAGGCACCATACGCGCGAAGCTCAGAACGATGTGGCCGATTTGTCCTACGCAATTGCTAAACAGAGAGGCAATCAACGCCATACTCTCCTATCCGCTAATCCTGGAGGCGCTATGGCTAAAGTTAACATCGACCTTCTTGCTGCGGAGAAATCAAATGGAAACGACCTCTTAGTTTGGCACACAGAATAGCATGCGCTGCTTCCTGGGCTACAACGTAAAAGGCGCACTGGTAGATATGTTGAAAGGCAAGCGGCTGATTATTGGACGAGCAATCAGGAACAGATCCTTACGCCGCTCTTAGAGGCACTTCACACGCTATCGACGCCACCCGAGATTCACCGTTCTAAGTTCAAATGCGGCCGCTCTCCCTCCCAGTTCTGTAACAACCGTCCATCTTTCACCCCGTGTTCCGTAAGCCCGCGGCGATGCCGTTGATAGTCGCGGCCAGTGCGTAATCTAAATTCACGTCGTCTTCGCCGCCTCGCTTGCGGCGGAGCAGAGCCACCTGAATCATGCTTAGCGGATCGACGAACGGGTTACGCAAACGAATCGACCGCGCCAACACGGGATTCTTCTCGAGCAAACGGGTCTGCCCGGTCAGGCGCAACACCGCGCGCTTGCTCCTTTCGAACTCTTCAACGACCATGCCGAACACACGCTCGCGCAACGAACTGAGGAATGAAGGCATGAGCGAAAGGGAGCCACAGTTTCTCGTAGGACCAGGAATTCGGATCGGATCGCGGGCATCCCTGTCGGCCTGCGCGCACAGCGCGCTCAGCCACCAACTCCATGGCAATGAAGTTTGTGCGGTGATCCTCGTAGCCAAAGATTAGAGTCAGAGATCAGGAGGCACTAAAGACGCGCGGATGAACTGTGGCAGCGCAGAATGAAAACCAAAGTAATGATCATATCACCGTAACTGGGCGCCAAAAGGCCCGATCAAGGATTCGTCGGCTGGCCGTCTTCTTTCCTCTTATCCAGCGGCACCACTTGCACGGTGGCATCGCGAACTTCACGCAAGAAGCGGTTAATAACTGAGCCACGCAGCAGAATGTCCCAGCGTGAACGCGCTGACTGCCCAAAGATGACGTGGGTGATCCCTTCGCGCCGCGCAAACTCGATGAGCGCGTCAGCAACCCTGCGTCCGCTCAGCTTGACGACCTTCGCTCCTAATTGTTCCGCGAAGCGAATGTTCTCGACCAGATGAGCATGGTCCTCCGGCTTGATGCGTCCGGGCTCTTCGCTTGGTGTTTCGACGTACACGGCATACCACTCGCCGACAAATCGTGCCGCAACCCGTGAGCCCACGCGCAATAGTTTTTTGGCGCTGCCACGAGAGGCTATGCAGGCCATCACCTTTTCGGGAATGCATGCTTGCTCCAAGCCCTCGCGCTCGCGATAGTCGTGCGCTTTCGCGGCCTGGTCGGCGGCGACTTGTCTGAGCGCAAGCTCGCGCAGCGCCGTGAGGTTACCTTTGCGGAAAAAATTATTCAGGGCCTGCTGGATTTTTTCGACGCCGTAAATTTTGCCTTGCCGCAGGCGTGTGCGCAGCGTCTCGACCGAAACGTCAATGTCGATCACTTCATCGGCGCGTTTCAGAAAAGTGTCAGGTATGGTCTCTCTAACCTTGACGCCGGTGATGCGTGCGATGGCATCGTTGAGTGACTCGATGTGTTGGATGTTTACAGCGGTGATTACAGAAATGCCCGCTGCCAGCAATTCCAGGACGTTCTGGTAACGCTTCTCATGCTTTGAACCGGGCACATTGGTGTGGGCCAGCTCGTCCACTATCGCTACCGCTGGACGCCGTGCGATCACAGCGTCGACATCAATCTCCTCAAATGTCGCACCGCAATATTCGATTCGTTTTAAGGGCACTAGTTCGAGCCCTTTGACGAGCGCTTCGGTGTCGATGCGATCATGCGGTTCGATCAAGGCGAGTACGACATCAACGCCCTGGCGCCTGAGGTCGTGAGCTTCCTCCAGCATCCGGAATGTCTTGCCTACGCCCGCCGCCGCTCCGATATAGACGCGCAGACGCGCCTGTCCCTCCGCTTTGAGTTTAGCGAGCAGGGATTCAGGAGACCGTCTGCGAATGACTTCTTGCATAGTTCTTGAGCAGGACTATTTCTTTGTCATGGGCTTGCGCTCATCAAGCTCCAGATTCAATAGCAGGACATTTACGCTCGGTTCACCTAACAATCCGAGCGTCCTTCCTTCGGTGTGCTTTGCAACTAACCAATCAACTTCACTTTCACTCATCCCACGCTCACGCGCCACGCGCGGTATCTGAAAATCAGCCCCTGCCGGCGAAATGTGCGGATCGAGTCCGGATGCTGAAGTAGTTACGAGATCGATGGGAATGGCCTTGCCCGGATTTTCGGCTTGCAACTTCGCCACGTCGGCTTTGACGCGGTCGATCAACTTCTGATTGGTTGGCCCGAGGTTCGATCCCGAAGATGCTCCGGCGTCATAACCGGTGCCCGCGGCACTTGGGCGTGGATGAAAATAACCCGGACCGGAGAATTGTTGGCCAATGATTCTTGAGCCAATGATTGTGCCGTCGCTGCCCTTGATGAGTTGGCCGTTGGCTTTGTCCGGAAAAGCAAGTTGCGCGATGCCCGTGACAGCGAGTGGGTAGACTAAGCCGACCAAAATCGTGGTTACGATCGTCATTAAGATTGCTGTTAGAAGATTCTTCATATTGTTTTCCTCGGCATCGATGTCAGAAGGCCGACCTTCTGGGAGGCCCCGCTTCCATTAGTAGCCCTCCCTAACGGCCGTGCTTCTGACACTCATGCCAACCCGATCGCGTGGACTATCACATCGATGATCTTGATGCCAACAAACGGTGCAATCAGACCACCGAATCCGTAGATAAACAGATTGCGTCGCAGTAGCGCGGCTGCGCTCATCGCCCGATACTTGACGCCTCGCAAGGCCAGCGGGATTAGCGCGATAATCACCAGGGCGTTAAAGATGACGGCTGAAAGAATTGCCGACTGAGGAGTGCGCAGGCCCATGATGTTCAGCGCATTCAAGACAGGAAAAGCGACCGCGAACATGGCCGGAATGATTGCGAAATACTTCGCCACGTCATTGGCAATCGAAAAAGTCGTCAGCGCTCCGCGCGTCATCAGGAGTTGCTTTCCGATCTCGACAACCTCGATCAACTTCGTCGGATTGGAATCCAGGTCAACCATATTACCGGCTTCTTTCGCCGCCTGGGTTCCAGTGTTCATGGCGACGCCAACATCAGCTTGCGCCAAAGCCGGCGCATCATTCGTTCCGTCGCCTGTCATTGCTACCAACTTGCCGCCTGCCTGCTCATCTTTGATCAATTTCATTTTGTCTTCCGGCGTTGCTTGTGCGAGAAAGTCATCCACTCCGGCTTCACGAGCAATGGTCGCCGCCGTCAGTGGATTGTCGCCCGTGATCATCACGGTCTTGATTCCCATTTGTCGCAGTTGCGCGAATCGCTCCTTCATTCCGCCCTTCACAATGTCCTTCAGGTAAATTGCTCCCAGAGCGCGCTTGTCATAAGCAACAACGAGCGGCGTGCCGCCCTCCGTTGAGATTCTTTCCACGATACTGGTTAGTTCGGCCGACGGGCCTTGACCATTGCCGGCCGTATATCTCGCAATTGCATCCACCGCGCCTTTGCGGATCTCAACCCCATTAACATCGACGCCTGACATCCTTGTCTGCGCGGTAAAAGGAATGAAGGTCGCTTCATGCATCCCGAGTTCCCGCCCTCGCAGTCCGTACCTTTCTTTCGCCAGAACAACGATCGAACGGCCTTCCGGAGTTTCATCCGCGAGCGACGAAAGTTGTGCGGCATCAGCCAGGATATTCTCGTCCACTCCAATCAGGGGAATGAACTCCGTCGCCTGTCTGTTGCCGAGCGTGATGGTCCCGGTCTTATCCAGCAGGAGAGTGTTCACGTCGCCCGCCGCCTCGACGGCGCGGCCGGACATCGCCAGCACGTTATGTTGAATCAGCCGATCCATACCGGCGATGCCGATCGCTGAAAGCAGACCGCCAATGGTTGTCGGAATCAGGCAGACCAGCAGTGATACCAGCACAAAGATTGTTTGCGGCGCACTCGAATAGATAGCGAACGGCTGTAGCGTCACAACTGCGAGCAGGAAGATAATCGTTAGGCCTGCCAGGAGAATGTTGAGTGCGATCTCGTTCGGTGTCTTTTGTCGTTCGGCGCCTTCCACCAGCGCGATCATGCGATCGATGAATGTTTCACCGGGATTCGAAGTGATGCGGATTTTGATCTGGTCAGACAACACGCGTGTACCGCCGGTGACGGCCGAACGATCACCGCCCGCTTCACGAATCACGGGCGCCGATTCCCCTGTGATGGCCGACTCGTCGACCGACGCCACTCCTTCGATGATTTCACCATCGCCAGGAATGAACTCTCCCGCCACCACCAGCACCACATCCTCTTTGCGCAGTTCTGTCGCGCCGACGACCTCAGTCTTGCCATTGGTCAACAGGCGCGTGGCCGTTGTCTCGGTTCTGCTCTTGCGCAAATTGTCGGCTTGCGCCTTGCCTCTTCCTTCGGCCATCGCTTCGGCGAAGTTGGCAAACAGAACCGTGAACCACAGCCATAGGGTGATTTGTAATTCAAACTTGGTATTGGTTACGCCGGGAATTGGTGCGACTAATCCGCGCATGAGTTGGAGCGTCGTCAGAAAGCTGCCGACTTCGACAACAAACATGACGGGATTTTTCATCATCGAGCGCGGGTTCAACTTCACGATTGAGTCTACGATCGCACGCTTAACGATTTGCGAGTTCCAGATTGCTTTAGTTTTCGTTTGTTTGATCATGACTCTTCAATTTCGGATTGCGAATTTCGGATTGCGAAATCAAGACCAAATCCTTCTGCAAATTCGAAATTCGCAGTTCGCAATTCTTCAAAATGTCTTTCCTGTACTCATCAACAAATGTTCTACGATTGGCCCCAGGCTTAGCGCCGGGAAAAAAGTCAACGCGCCCACGATCACTATTACGCTGACCAACAAAGTAGTGAACAGTGGTGTGGTAACGGGAAATGTTCCCAACGACGGCGGCACGATCTTCTTGCGCGCGAGATTGCCGGCAATGGCCAGCATCGGAATGATCATCATGAAACGCCCGATCAGCATCGTGATGCCGGTAGTCGTGTTGTACCAGAGCGTGTTCGCAGAAATGCCCGCGAAGGCCGATCCGTTGTTGCCCGCGCCAGAGGTGTAGGCGTAAAGAATCTCAGACAAGCCATGCGGGCCCATATTGTTCAACTGCGACGCGCCGAAGGATGGTTCGACCACCGAGATCGCTGCGAAGATTAGAATTACCAGCGGGAACACCAGGACTACGAGCATCGCCATCTTCACGTCGTAAGATTCGAGTTTCTTCCCAAGATATTCAGGCGTGCGCCCAACCATCAATCCGGCAATGAAGACTGCCAGCACCACGTAAATCAAAATGCCATACATGCCGGCACCGACACCTCCGAAAATCGTTTCACTCAACATGATGTTTGCTAGGGGAACGAGACCGCCGAGCGGCGTAAAGCTGTCATGCATTGAGTTGACTGCGCCGCATGAAGCGTCTGTTGTCGCTGTCGCAAAGAGCGCCGAGTTAGCGATGCCGAAGCGCACCTCTTTACCTTCCATGTTGCCGCCCGGAGCCAGCGCGCTTACGGTTTGGTCCGTTCCCGCAAGCAGCGGATTGCCACGCGCCTCTGCCCAGTAGGCAACGATCACGCCGGCGAAAAACAGCACCGACATAGCCGCGAACACGGCCCATCCGTGTTTCTGTGATCCGGTCATCCTGCCGAGCGTATAGGTCAGTCCAGCGGAGATGGCGAAGATGCCGAGCAGCTCGATGAGATTCGAGAAAGGTGTCGGGTTCTCAAACGGGTGCGCGCTGTTGGCGTTGAAGAAGCCGCCGCCGTTGGTGCCAAATTGCTTGATGGCTTCCTGCGATGCCACCGGCCCCTGCGCGATTGATTGCGTCTCGACCACTTGCGTCTCCTTGACAGTCGTGCCGTCGGGATTGCTGATGACATTTCCGGCCGCGTCCTTCTTGTCAACTTCAATCGTCTGCTTCTCAACCAACTGTGCCGTGTCGTAGGGTCTTAAGTTCTGCACGACCCCCTGAGATACGAGCAGCAAAGCGACCACAATGCAGATCGGCAAGAGCACCCACAACATCGAACGCACCACATCAACCCAGAAGTTTCCGATGGTTTGCATTTCGCGGCGCGCGATCCCGCGAATGAACGCGATGGCGAGCGCGATACCGACCGCCGCCGAGGCGAAGTTGTGATAAGCCAGACCAGCCATCTGAGTCAGATAGCTCATCGTCGTTTCGGGAACGTAAGATTGCCAGTTGGTGTTGGTAGTAAACGATGCTGCCGTATTGAACGCCGAACCGACATAGCCGCTGGTGGTGCTGCCGCTCGAATCGATACCCGCCAAGTGCCGTGGGTTGAACGGCAAGTAGCCCTGCAAACGCTGAAGCAAATAGAGGACAAGCATCGAAACAGCGCTGAACAGGAGCATTGCGACGGCGTATTCCGTCCAGCGCATCTCGCGCTGCTCGTCAACACCGGTCAGTTTGTAGATCAGCCGTTCGATTGGCCGGAGCACGGGATCGAGAAAAGTCTTCTCACGATTGAAGACATGGGCCATAAAGATGCCCAGTGGCTTCGTGACCGCCAGCACCAGCGCGAAGAAGATCAGGATTTGTAACCAACCGTTCAGTGTCATAAGAAAACTCGGAGGGTCAGACGTCAGAGATCAGAGGTCAGAACACGGGGAACTGCCTGGAATTTTTCTGACATCTGATCTCTGACCGCCGACCTCTGTCCTTTCAAAACTTCTCCGGACGCAGCAGCGCGTAAACGAGGTAAATCAGTAGTAGAGCGGAAACCGCCATGGTCAAGATCGTTTCGAGACTCATCTGGTAACCCTCCTCACTGTAACTTTTCGCAACCACGCACATAGGCGAGCGCGATCAGAAAGAAAAGAATCGTTGCGCCAATAAAAATTAGATCGAGCATACATTCATCCTTAACGGTCTAAAGTAAATATCGTCGCGAAGATCAAAAGGTGCTGGCCCGGAGTCAAACCAATCACGCCAGGACTCACTGCCCGCCCTCTGAAGAAACCGCCATCGGGCCCGGTCGAGCGGTCATAGCGATGCTCCAACCGAAAGATTGTGTTACTGGATTTGTAGGGGAGCTTGTATTCGAGCGTAGTCGTCAGCGCGACGACCGTTTGCTTTGCCAGCGTCCATCGACCTTGAGTGTCCTTCGCAACTTCTGGACGAACTGCAACTGCCCAACGCGGATTCAGAGTCCAGCGCATCGGTAACTGGGCCGAAAACCACCACGCTCGTGGAGTATTCGGAGTCTCAACATTCTCGGTCGAGAAATTAGTCTCGAAGGCTATCGTGCGTTTGTCTGTCTTGTGCTCGACGATCGTGTCCGAAAGAAAGCGCCAGAACTTGAATGCAGTGTGCGACTGATGTGGACCCACGAGGACTGTCTGCTTCACTGTTAGATGTGAGGTCGTAGCGATAGCTGCCTGCCCACCCCAACTCGGAACATTGTTGGCGTGCGCCAGATGCCAGTATCCATTCACGACAAAAAATGTTCCGATGAGTTTCTTAGTGAACGGGTAACTCACGTTCACGCCCATCATGAAGTACGGCGTGAAGTCGGCGCCCCACGGTCTCGTGTAGTTGAAATTGTCTTTGGCGTAGAGGGAATCGTACCCGATAAGACTGCTGAAGATTCCGCCCTGGATTGTCAGACCCTTACCGACCGGCGCGAGGTATGAAACGTTCGTTGGTCCGAGTTGACGCAGGAATTTGTAACCGCCGATGTTTGGAGCCGTTGCCGAAAAGCCAAACAGCTCAGCATCCTTTCCCGCCTGCGCAGTCAACTCTACGCCCCAGCGGGACTCTTCATTAGCCTTCTTTCTGAGATAAAAGGCGGCCATGTTTAGCTGAGGTCGATCAACGTGCCAGACCGTGCCACGACTACGAAAGACCCGATTCGCTGGGTGGTTGAAGTCGAGCAAGTAGCCAATATCAATGAATCCGCCATAATGCCATTTGGAATCTGTTGATTGAGTTTGAGGCGTTGGAGACGGCGTCTCTTGAGGAACAGCACTATCGATCGTCGTACTCATCATCGTGTCCGACTGCGAAGCCTTCGTGTTTTCCTCTTCCGTGTTGGCGCGCTCTTTTGTGCTCGGACCAGTCTGTTGCGCTTGACCCTTGATAGTTAGAGCGGTTATCAGCAGCACAAATAACACGAGTCCCAATACAGCTCTCCAGATAAATTCGAAAGTATCTCGGTCAATAACCATTTTCTTACTTCTGCCCATGTTCAAACTCATTACTCTCCTTCTTCAAAAACACCGTTCGCTTCCTGGCGCAGCGACTTGTCACGTATCGCAATCCCAACGTCTGGCCAGATCAATGTCCTCAATGGTTAAGTCGTCGACTTGAAGCTTTGCATCCGGCGGGTAATCGTCGTTTTCCCACAAATACATAGCCAGGTGTCGTTCCGCAAAAGAGAGCCAGTAGGAGCTCTCATTCGAGATACGGTTTCGGGAGCGCCTACCAATCTCCCCCATTGCGTCGCGCGAAACTTGAACCGTGATATCTAGTTCATATTCGTGTGGGTCGCGTACCAGGAACTCGTGCGTCGCCCCCACTGCCTTAATCGATTTATCGATATCGCTAAGCCGGATGATGCTGAATCCATTGTCGGTGAGGAACTCGATTGGTCGCTGTGGTTGCACAGAAGTATTTGGGAAAGCCCCCTTGTCAATCATCGCCAACATTCAATTCCACATACTTTCTCAGCGCCAACAGTCGCTAGTCATCTCGCTGGTCGCTCCAGTGGGTTGCGAGTAGTAACTCGTCAACCGGTAGCTCGCTGATCACCAACTGTCGGCCCTCAGGGTGATCGTCGTTTTCCCATAGATATGTCGCGAGGCGCTGTTCCGCACAAACCAGCCAAAACACGCTGCTGTCCAATAGACGACTACGCCTGCGATTCTGTATTTGCGCGATAAGACTCTCTTCAAAGGCGACTGAAACTTCACGTTCCCATCCACGTTCGTTGCGGACCAGGAACCGACATTCGCGCGATGTGGCAGTCACCGATTTATCAATGTCACACAGACGAATAATGCTGAAGCCGTTCTCCGTGACGTATTGGATTGGCGATGCTTTCTTCGCCAAACTGTCGGGAATAACTTGTCTTCTGTTTACTGCCATCGCTCCACGATCAAATCTGCAACGCTCTTTTTCGGTTACGCTTGTCAACAGACTGGATGATAGAGAGGTTGGCGTAAAAAAGGGCTTAAAGGTTTATAAAAAGTTCGTTAACGAGTACGGGTCCATCGAACGTGAAAATAGTCCGACAATGGTTTGCCCTAACCACAAGGGCGTTGCTTGCACGACGAGCCATGCTCGACGCGTTTTGTGAAGAATAAAATGGTCGGGTCGCTTAGCGGATACTTACAAGCAAACGGTGGCGAGGCTTTTTGAGTGGTTCACCTGCGGTATTGAAACCGTTGGGTTCACCTCGGGATCTACCGTCTAATCTTTACTAGCCGGCTTCTCAGTTTTTGTAACTCCTTCTACAGCTTTCTCTTTCTTTTCGGCAGGAGGTTGCTTGTCTGCCGCCTGAATCTTTTCGCCCTTCTTTAAGGTGCGTAGAAATTCAAGCACTTGGGAGCGCCGGTCCTGGTGCAATTCGTCGGCGAGGCGTACCAGCGCCGCGATCACAATCTCCTTATGCCGGATATCTTCCAAGCCCCGTTCACTTCTCACATTCAGCCAGAGCTTGTGAATGAAGTTGATCTCCTCATCCGTAAGTTCCGGCGCATGGGCGCCCAGATAAAAGTCTTTGATGTCCCCGTCCGGGCTAATCACGCGAAAGCGCACTCTCTCGTGGGTTTTGTTCGGCAGACGCTCCCAGGCATCACCTAGAAGTTTGGCTTGATGTTCCGGCGTCATCACTGATGAGGAACCCGCGATTACTTCGGCCGAGCGCAATTGCGACGCCGTGAGAGCAATGGCCTGAAAGATGTCGGACGAAGGAACGACCAGCAGATGCACGGTCTTGCCGGCCTTTTCGGCCAGTGCCACAACCTTGCTGAATAAATACTGCTCGTATTTGCTGAACAGCCGGTCTTCGGCGATGCCTTCATAGCCCGTGTCCGGACCGCGCAGCAAATGTACAGTCATCACCACCAAATCTTTTTTGCCGGTATGAGTAACCTCCAGGGCTTTACGCAGGTGGCTGAGCGTGTTGTAGTCACGCACCAAACAAATTGTGTTGCCGGGACGCACGGCAACGGTCTCGTTGGAAACCGCTTCGTTAGCGTTCAAACGAAACTGATCCATCGCGGAGGTGGTGTGGATTTCTTCCGCGCGTCGTCGCTCGTTGATTCGTTCCGATATCAGGAACAGAGTGAAGAAGACGATCGTGAATGCCAGGCCCGAGATTGTGGCTATTTCTTTCGTGAGCAGATTGATCCCAGCAACGGCGAAAAGGAGTGCCGTGATTAGCCCCAGCCCGATAGGCAGCTCATTACCATCGAGCCTGATATTAAAAGGCACCTTCCATTCACGCGTAGATTTGTCTTTGAAGCGCAAGACCAGGACCGCCAGGCCCTTGAACGCGAAAGACCAGACGACGCCGAACGCGTAGGCCTCGCCGAGACTGTAGGTATTGCCACGTGAGCCAATGATCGCCACGAGTTGCAATACCACGATCAGATTGATCATGCGGAAGGTTGTGCCGAAGCGCTTGTGGGGCGCCCGAAACCAATCCGTCATCACGCCATCTTCGCTGACCCGATTGAGGACGCCGTTAGCGCCGACGATCGCGGTGTTAATGGCGCCGGCCAACATCAGAAAGCCAACGATGACGATAAACGCCTGAAATACCAGTTTCAGAGGCATCGGACCGGCAAGATGGAGGGCGATGCCACTAATTAGGTTATCGAAATACTGCGGACGATTCTTGTCCGGAATGATGGCATAGGCAAAGAATGAAACCAGTGAAGTAAAGAGCATTGAGTAGAGGAAGATTACAAAACCCGCCCGCATCAGGTTCTTGTGTTTCGGAAACTCCAGCTCGCGATTAACCTGCGCCAGCGATTCCTCGCCCGACATCGCGAGGATCGAATGACCAAAAGCCATCAGAATTCCTATCAAGCCAATTAGCGTGCCTACATTGGCGGGAATCTTAAAACGAGGCTCGGAAGGTTGCTCGGCGGAGGCCGTTGGCAAATCCTCCGGCTTTGCTGGTACGAACGCACGAGGCAGTAGTCTGGGCATCCAACCGACCGCGTCACCATTGAAGACCAGGTTGTGGGGCGTGGGCGATGGCGGCAGGCGTTGTGCCGACGGTCGGGTCACGATGGTGAAGGTGCACCAGCCTATCAGCAGCACGACCATGACTGTCGTGACATACATTATTCGCAAAGCATCTTCTGAAGACTCGTGAATGCCGCGCGTGTTGCGTCGCCAAAAATAAATTGTGACGAGCCCCGCGATCCCCGCCGCCAAGTAGTTCACAGTTTCAGTGGAGGGAACCCACGGATGACCAAAGTAAACGCTGGTTTGCGAGATCAGGCCCACAATATATTGGCCGGCAGATACACCGGAAATCGGGCCCGTGAGAATGTAGTCAAACATCAAGGCCGAGACGGAAAGCTTCGCCAGCGTGCCGCCCATGGCTTCTTTGACGACTCGATAGACGCCCCCGCGCGTAAACATCGCGCAGGACTCAACGTAGATAGCGCGCACGGCGTACGAGAAAAGCATGACGCCGAAAATGAACCAAGGTGCCGCTTGACCAACGGCCTTCTCTGCAATACCGCCGACGTAGTAAGCGGACGAGCCGAGATCGTTTAAGACGATTGCCGCCGCTCTCCAGAAAGAAATGAACGACAGCATCACCGACGTTGCTACGATTACCTGTGTACGGCCGTTAGTCTTCTGGTTATCAGTGGTTGCCACCATCGCTCCTTAGTCGTTCCTGATTGTTGGGATTGATCGTCTGCCTAAATTATTCCCGTACACTCAATGTCTTTCCTTCAGTTGCTCCAGTGCCGCGCCAAATTGAGATCGTCAAGAGTCAGCACCTCGACCTCGAGCCTTGCCTCTGGTGGATAGCCATCCTTTTCCCAGAGATAATCAGCCAGGTGTCGTTCAGCGCAGTAGATCCAATAAGAGCTATTGAGGGACAGTCGCCATCTGCTGCGGCTGACGATTTCTGCTACCGCAGAGTCAGAGATATCAACGGTTATCTCCAGTTCATGTCCGCGCGGATCGCGAACGACGAAGTCGTGTTTGGTTCCCTTCGAGGTAATCGATTTGTCGATGTCGCAGAGTCGGACGATACTGAAACCGTTCTCCGTCACGTACTGGATTGGACAGTACCCATTCGCCATGCAGTCGGAATTGACTTGTCCTCTACTTACAGCCATCGCGTTTGCTAAGTCTGGCCTTTGTTCGGGCAGGCGGTTGCCAACAGACTGAATGGTAATGACGGCGGGATAAGAAAGGTCTTAAAGGTTCATTAAAATTTCGTAAAGATCGGTCGATTAGCCTTAGAAAGGAGGGAAGAAGGCGCGACGGGCGTAGGACCCGTACTTGATCATATCTGTTAAAGGCTCAGCTCCGAACGGCTTCAGGCGCCCGAAACGAACCGGTAGCCAACCCAAGGGTCGGTTATGATGTAGCGAGGTTTTGCGGGATCGGACTCAATCTTCTTACGCAAGTGTCGGATGAAGACGCGAAGATATTCGGTCTGGTCGGTATAGTTTCCGCCCCAAATGTTTGAGAGCAGCGTTCGATGAGTTAAGACCTTGCCAGAATGACGAACGAGATAGACCAGCAGATCGAATTCCTTTGGCGAAAGGCGTATTTCTCGCCCCGCAACAAGAACCTTGCGGGTCTCAAGGTCAATTCGAAAGTCTCCCTCCTCGACTACTGTTGTTTCTTCGGTGGCTTCAGGTGCACGGCGTAAAGTCGCTCTAACTCTGGCGAGCAACTCACTCATACCAAATGGTTTCGTCACATAATCATCAGCGCCTGCGTCAAGAGCTTCTACTTTGGTAGCTTCATCGCCTTTGACTGATAGGACGATTATGGGAACGCTCGAAAACTCTCGCAGGCGTTGACAAAGTTTCAGGCCGTTCATGTTGGGCATGGAAAGATCAGTAACGACCAAATCCGGCGTCCAGGCTTGAAACAATTCCAAAGCTGCTTCACCCTCACCTGCAACCCTTACCTCATAGCCATGCTTTGCGAGTCCGCTGCGTAGGACCAAAGTAATTTCCTGTTCGTCGTCAACAACGAGGATGCGTTTCTTATTCTCCATCGCGATTCAAATCTTCCATTGTGTTGTCGGAGGTTATGGAATGTTGAGTATCTCCATTGCTACCGCGAGCCAAATCATCATCGCCCACCGGGACCGTAAAGATGATGCGCGCACCGCGATCTGCGGGGGCGTCCGCAATCCAGATTCGTCCGTTGTGAGCTTCGACAATTCCCTTGGCGATCGCGAGCCCCATGCCTATTCCCCCGCTATGACCGGCCGCTGGTTCATTGCTGGTGTCACGATAGAATCTTTCGAAAACGCGCTCGCGCAAGGATGTGGGAATTCCCGGCCCCTGATCTCCCACCGCGATCTCTATCATGTCATCGGCCACGCGAGTAGCCTCAATGACGATTGGTGTATCAGGCGGAGCGTATTTGCTGGCGTTATCTATCAGTGTGTAGATCACTTCCGCGACTGCTCGTGCATCGACACGGACCACCGGCAGTTCGTCTTCCACCGAGACCCGAATTTGATGTTGTCGGGTCAGAGGCTCCGCCTGCGCCAACGCGGCATCAATGATGTCATCCACTGCGCCCCAGTTGCGATACAACTTCATGTCGCCCGCTTCGATTCGCGCGAGATCAACGATGCCTTCGACAAATCGGTCGAGCCTGTCCGCGCCGTGCGTGATCACTCTCAACATCGCCTGCTGCTCTTCGGCACTCAATTTCTCTATCTCCTCGCCTGCCTCACGATCTTCGAGTAATAAAGTAGCCGACGCCTTTATTGAAGTTAGCGGCGTTCGAATATCATGAGTCACGGCGTCAAGCAGTGCTGATTTCAGACGCTCACTACGCTTGACTGCCTCAGCTTCACTTGCGCGTTCAAAAGCCTGTTGCAGATCTTCGTAGAGCTGCTTGATTTCGCTCCTTTGCGCTTCCGCTTCCGTGGCGCGTTGCCGCGCGCGCGCTGAAAGCTGACCAACAGTAAGGGCTGTAATGAAGAAAACCGCGAGCGCCACCCAGTTCTGCGGGTCGGCAATGGTAAATGTATGGATCGGTGGAATGAAGAAGAAGTTGAAACAGACTACGCCTAATACTGAGGCTAAGAGTGCCGGTCTGCTTCCACAGAGGATTGCGGTGAAGAGGACAACCAGCAAAAAGGCCAGCGCGACTGTCGTGGAGTTGATGTGGCCACGAAACGGAATAAGGAAAGCGGTAACGGCGGCAGTGCCTAGAAGAGCGCCGCCATATCGTACCCATCTGTTCCTGAATAGCTTCTCGCGCACGCTGTTCATTGTAAGACACTGACATCATTCAAGTGTATCGGGAGGGCTAACCCAGGACACACGTTCGCTCTTGCTCGGCTTCGAGCAGGAAGCCATGACGAGCAGGTAAACAAGCAAAACTTGAATCGGCGCTGCGGCCAATTACCTATCCCAAAAACACGCGGACTCTGCGCAGAGCGCTTCTCACAAAAGTGCCGGCTTTAGATTCGGCTGATCACAGTTTACTGGCGGGGTCGACGACGAGCTTGCTTCCCTTTGTGTCGGCGACGATCGTGATTCGCATTTCGTACGGCGGGTCCGAGTGCGCCTCGCACCAGCCTCGGAAGGTGATGACGCCATCTTTAGTGGTTAACGCCGGCGCGGTAAGCTTGTCTCCTCTGGCGGTTCGAGGTGCAGCGGTCGGGACGAGACCATCGGCATTGAACAGCCAGGCAACTCGTTTGAGAGCGCTGGCGGCGTCTAGACCGCTGGTGCTGAGCAAAGCGAACCAGTCGCCATTTTCACTCTCTGTCACTGCTTGGCCCGAACGATCAACTGCGGTCCGATCCTGCAGCGGCCTCCAACTGCCCACGGGCCTCTCGCCGTGATAGAAAAAGCCCCAGTCGCCGATGCGCAGCGACACAACCTCGTGGGGTTTATCGTTGAGTGGCTTTCCTTGCTTCTCCATCCATGCGACGTAGCGGGCAGTGTCCTCGGCCGGCGTAGGTGCGGGAGTCGGCGGCCCTTGAATCGCACTCGCATGATCCTGCGATTCTTTTAACCATGAATGTACCGTGAGCACAAAACGCCTTCCCTCGCACTTGTCTGCCACCAGTTTGAACGTCAACGTCTTGTCCTGATAACTTAACTTATAACTTCCGGTCTCCATTTCGGGTTCTTGAGTGCAAGCGAGGTCTCCTCGTTCATCCTTAAACTTTATTTGTTCTGTTGAGGAAGTGAGATGTCCTTCAACCAGAACTCTGCCATCCTTTGAGATTTGATACGCATCCTCTTTCGCGAAGATCATCTGCCACTTGCCGACGAAGTTATTCCTGGCCTCATCAGGAACGTTCGCAGGAAGATCTTGAGCTACGATTGACATGGAGTACGCGCCAAGTTGCGGAGTTGAGGGGCCAACTGTAAAGGCCGCCGGCACGAACAACAGCAACGATGTTACTGCGGCCATAGCGCACCGTGCAGCTCGTCTCGGCATAATTCTCCTTTTCAACCTATTCGAGATCTTCATAAGCATTGTTCCATTCGTCGCTGCCTCAGGTTAATAAGCGAATTCGAGAAAAACATTTCGGATCACCGCTCAATCAACGCTTGCCATCGAGGTTGGTCCAGTCTCCGGATTGAATGAAGTTCGCCCAATAGAAGGGATGAAGTTTTGGGTCGTGGCGGAGCATGTCGAGTTGCACTTGTCGCAGGGCTTCGCCGCGACCCACGCCTTGTTTGAGGTTTCGATAGTACTGGGTCATCAATCCGCGGGTCGTGAAATCGCTGATGGGCCAGAGGCTCATAACCAGAGACTCGGCGCCGGCCAAAACGAAAGCGCGGCGCAAACCATAAACGCCTTCACCGTTTCGCACCTCGCCGACTCCGGTATCGCAGGCGGACAGGACGACCAGTTTCGTACCCCACAGATTCAGGCGCGATGCTTCAAGTGCCGTAAGTATTCCATCGTCGTTACCGTTGCCGCGGCGAAGATTAGCGCCGGAGAAAGCAAGACCCGAACGTAATAACGGATTGGCGATCTGCGGAGTCGCGTTGATGCTGCGCGTTGCGCTGTTGACGGTATCCGGCGCTCCGAGAAAAAAACCATGTGTGGCAATATGCAGAACGCGCGGTCCTACTGTTTGCTTGAGCGCAGCCTCAGTGGCCTGAGGCCCGCTTAACAAGCTGGCGTCGGGAAACAGCAACTGAATTGAGCGAGCCTCCAGCACCGTGCCGCCGAGCTGGGCGAAATAAAGCTGGGACAGCTCCTCTCCCGCGGTGACGCTGGGGCGCTCGGTCCTGCGTGTAGACGGACTCATGACTGATTTTGCTTTACCTGGCAAGTCCGTGGCTTCGCCAAACGATGGGTTAGCTAAGACGACTGGGCCGCTTTTGCTTTCGCGCTCAATCTTCATCCGCAGGAGATCCCGACCGCTCGTCAGGTACGTAAGCGAATAGCGCTGAATCAAGAAATCTCCCTGCTCATCCACGAGCGCGGCAAAGGGAATTAGATTCAACTGGCCGTCAGGCGAGACGAGCAGTTGTGTCGCATCGCCCAGCCACTCTCGGATCGGTCCGATTACTCTTTCGTAGACTACGCGCCCTAATTCTTGCGCATCGCTTCGCTGTGGATCGCGCAAGGACTGACGCAAAGCACCGATCGCGTCGTCAATCGCTTTGGCCTCACCCAGGTCCTTGCCGCGAGATCCGCTCCCATGGCGCACGACATAGGCGACGTAGTGAGGTTTGCCGAAGGCTTCGTCAGAGTTAACCGCTTTGGGATCGAACGGACGATAGGTAGCGAACTCAATCAGCGCCGCATTGTTGGGAATCGCAGCCTGGACGGCGGCAATCGTCACTGGCTGTGATTGCGCGCGAAATTCCGCGCTGCGTTCGCTGATTTCGGATTCAAGTCTCTCTTTTTCTTCTTCCCGGGACGTGAGTTCCTTCTGATATTCTTCCCGCGCCATTTTTCCCGGCCCGTCGAGCGCCAGGTTGGCGAGCCGCTCTACGGCTGAGTTCAACTGGCCGAGCAGTTTTTGGTCTTCGGGATTCGATCGTTGGCGCAGAGCTTTGAAACTGTCGGACATCGCGTCAAGGACCCGCCCTTTGCGCTGCAAAAGAACCAGCGTGGCCAGGTTAGCTGCCCTCTGATCATTCGGCGCAAAGCTGAGATGCAAAGAGATCGTGCGCGCGGAGGCCTCCGCCAGATCATCGACATAGGCAAGCTTTTGACGTTCGGATCCGATTACTAGATCCAAAGCGACGGCGACTTCCTGGCCCGTCTCTGCCCGGGTCTGAAATTGAATGGCGCTGGTGATGTCGCCGATTGCCATATAAGTCCTGGCAATATTTGCCAGCAAGGTCAATGTTAGACCGTGATATGGCCCGACGGCTTTTTCAGCGATGCTGAGTGCGCGTTGTTGCAACTCAAGCGCCTTCGCGTAATCGTGTTCGGCGTGATAGATGTTGGCGATGTTATTCTGCAACGCGGCGACATTCGGGTGTTCAGGCCCGACCGTTTCTTCTCTGATAGCCAGAGCACGCTCGTACAACTCCACGGCCCGCGCATAATCTTTTCTTTGTCGAGCGAGAACACCCAGGTTTTGCAGCGTGTCACCGACCCTGGGATTCTCCGGACCAAACTTCTTTTCGTAGATTGCCAGCGCTCGCAGTAATAGCGGCTCGGCCCGTGCGTATTCACCGCGGGCGCGATAAAGATTCCCAAGGTTGTTGAGTAGCCGCGCCTGGTCAACGTTATCGGGCTCGAGTACTTTCGCGGCGATGGCCAAGGCGCGTTCGAGATCGTGTTCAGCTTGCACCAGATCGCCCAGGTCGAACTCAACCGCCTCGAGGTTGTCCAGAAACGCCACCACTCTCGGGTGTTCCGGGCCAAGCGTTCGCTCGGTAATCTCCAGTGATTGCCGCAACAGCCGTTCTGCTTTTGGGTAATCGTTCATCGCTCGGTACACCAGTCCAAGCCGATTCAGAGAGTCAGCAGTCTGGGTATGGTCCGGGCCCAGCGCTTTCTCATTGACGGCCAGCGCGCGTTGGAGTGTCGCTTCAGCCTTCGCATACTCTCCGCCGTTCCGTTGGTAGGCTCCCAGATCATTAAGCAGATAACCGACAAAGCCGTCATTCGGCCCCAGCGCTTTTTCCCCCGCTAAGACCGCTTGCGTTGCCAGCGCAGCCGCCTCTTTATACTTGCCTGCCGTTCCGAGGGTGAAAGCTTCCGTGCTGAGGCGGCGGGCCGCATCCAGCCAGCGATCATGTTCAGTAGACGCGCGAATTTCCTCGATCTGAATTTCATAGCGCCCGGCGGATCCTCTCAAGCTCGCTTTGATATCCAACCGATACGCGCCTGCTGTTTCAGCCACGAACCCGACACTCTCGGTAACCACCGGGCGCCACTCTGAGGCGAACCTCGCAATCAAATTGCCGTTCGGCGCGAAGAATTGCTCGACAACATTGATCCCGTGGCGTTGAATAGTGACCTCGACAAACTGATCTTTGGCCAGCGTAAACTGATAACTCTCCGTCTGTCCTCCAGTGATTTCACGCTCAAGTGGCTTGCCTAATTCAAGTGCCGTGGCCGCCGGCAGATTTTGCGGACCGCCATAGTACGCGAGCGCGCTTTTGGCGTGAGCGAGTTGAGTGCCGAACGCGATTATTAACAGCGCGGCAAACCGCAGACTTAGCCGGGTCGATATCTTTGGTTGTGGGTGATCAACGAGTCGCTTGAACATATCGCGCCCCAAGATTGCCAGATTGGCTGTTCGGGTTGAGGCGCTATTATTTCACGACTTTGAATGGATAGTCACTCATTACCTCGGTCTTGCCGTTCGCGGAAACACCAGAGACTTGCATGAGGTAGGTTTGAGGTTTGAGCAGACCAGACGAAAAACCTACGCTGACTACTTGGCCGTTGTTTGCAGATCGGGCTCGGAGTTTGCCACTCTGCCAAAGGGTTTGATGATTGGATTGATCGATCAAAGCCACACGGTAAGCCTGGTAATCATTGGGTTCCATTTTCAACTGCAGAGCGACGCGACCAGAGCCTGGCGGAATATTAAGTGTCTGGATTTGGCCCGCACCGCGTAGCCCTGGACTAAGAATAAAGGAAGCAATACTCGTTTGACCTGGACCTGGCGGGGCCTGTGATTGCGTCGCCCGTTCCTGCCCATTTTGCTTCTTTGATTCCCGGTCTAAACGCTCGCGCTCCGCGCGCACTTGCGCGAGTTCCTGTTCGGCTTTTGATTTCGCTGCGTGCTCAGCTTCCCGTTGCTGCCGCAATGCCAGTTCGCGCTGCTGCAGTTCATCTCGTCGGATCTGCGCTTGCGACATCTGTTGACGCACTCGCAGGTTGTCGATCAAAAACCAACCGCCAACGAAAAGCAGGAGCAGTACGCCAGCGGCAACACCCCAACGCAATGCCGGTCTCGGCGCGAGGAACAATGCTGCAAACCATCCTTGTCTGCTCGCGCCATCGGGTAAATCTTTGCCTCGGACTTCTGCCACACTCCGTTCCGCAAAGACCTGCAACGCTTTCGCTAAGGTGACCTTGTCACGCCTGGTTGGCGAAGCGAGATAATGTAACTTGAACTCTTCCAGCATCCGTCCGGAGAGATCTCCCCGCACATAGGCGTCGACCAGATCTTTCTCGCAGGCGGTGAGGGCGGCCGCAAACTCATCGTCAGCAACACTCAATTCATCGTATCGCTCAGCGTCCGCCTCGGGCAGACAGCCAAGCAGATAATCGGTCATTACTTGTTCGTTGTAGGTCGCTTCGCTCATTTCAGACTCACGCTACTTCCAAATCTTTTAGACAAAACTGGGGAAAACATTTCATTCGCTACCGGCACACTCTTTAACGCAGGCCTCAATCTTATCGCGTATGCGACACGCGCGGATGCTCAAGGCATTCACTGTTATTTCTAAATCTCTTGCCAGAGCGAGCCGGTTGTCGATCTTGACTCGTCGCTCACCATAATAGTAGCGAACGATTAGTTCTCGATGCTTCGGATCCAACTTTTCTGTGCATTGGTCCAGGCAAATCAGCATACGCTCGCGGTGAAGGCTTTCATCCTCGGCTTCAGAAATAGCGGGCTGATTCGTGGCAGCGAGAGCGTTTATTGCGTCGAGTGGTACTTCCTCATTTCGCTCGCGCAAGGACTCCAAAAATACAAAGCGAGCCACGATGTAACAATAACGGGCCGCAGCCTCGCTGACGATCTGTCCCTCTTCTTCCAGCCGGCGAGCTACGCGGTTCAGAGTTTCGTCCGCCAGGTCGTCAGGTACGGGGCAGTTCTTACGATCGAAGTAAGCTATTAAACGCCGCCGCATCTCGAGGTATTTTTCGCCCTCGGAATTGGTACCTTCATCCAGCCAGTTGAGCAGCCCCTCAAATACATGCGGAGTAAGGGTCCAGTTTTTCTTCTGCTCTACCTGTCTCAACGAAGGCTCATTCATTATCTGATCAATCCTGGACCAGTGGCTGTTGCTGTTCGAGAGCATAAGACTTCTTGCGCTTAGCATCAATCAGCCCTCGTTCAAGCTCAGGTGAAGGGGTGATAGGTAGCTTTGACTTTCCGTTTGGGGCCATCCGCAGCGAAATCCCAGCTGCTCTTAGTGGAAGTGCATCAGTGCCGATCCCGTTGGAGCTAAAGTCAACGGAAAGTTTCTCCATACGACCGACATGAAATGTTTTTCCGAAAACCTCTTATCAAGGTGAATTACTCGGCGCCGATTGGTTGAAACGCGAGATCGATCGCGCGTTAACAGGTCGAAACGCTGTAAACCAAGAGACAAGTTTTCAGGAGGGATCATGACACCTTTGCGAGCCACGAGAAACAGATGGATGAGCGTTTGCCTGGCAGCTGCAGCCTTACTGCTAACGGCGCACATTGCTTCCGGTCAAATCCGAATCGGAGGCCTCACGATCGCTAAGCCTAACCGCGCGAACCCCGCGAAGACGGAAAAAACTCAACCTCAACCCGAAAATACATCGCGACCGTCTGACGCCAAGACCGAGCCGGCTGCCAGATCGGAAAGCTCGGCGACTGCGGCTGTGCAACAAGATCCGCCGGGCTTGTTGAACTATTTTCTTCACGAAATCGCCGAAGCCAAAAACGACGTCGATATTTATGACCCGGCCGAGAGACAGTACTTAGTCAAAGCCGTACAAGAAGAATGGGTCCTGCGTGCGGTGTCGCCGCGCGCGCGAGCAGAACACGCGACAAGCGACCATTACGCTGAATGGCGGAAAGCCAATCCGGGAAATCAACTCGACACCGCGCTCGATGAGCTGGCCGTATCCGTCGCAAAAAAGCTTCCGAGTTACAAACCGGCCGCAAGCGCTTTCCAATTCCGTAATCCGGTTGCCGAGAAACTCTTGATGAGTGAATTCAAGAATACCGCGACGATGAAGATCCACCGTATAGGCGTGGCCAGCGCCGGCTGGTTGATCCAAAAAGATAGCGATGGACTCCCCAGTTACCGTTTCAAGTTCGCCAACATCTATTTCCGCGATAGCAGCGACGACCATCCGTACTGCCATTTCATTTCAGTAAGGGTGAAACAGGACTATGCGGGCGGCGGGACTTATAGCACCGAAATCTACCGCTCGAGTGCTCAGGACGAGCTGTTTGGATGTCCTTGATCACAGAAGCCAAAGGTTTTCGTCCATTTTATGAAGACTCAGGGAGATTACTCATGAACAATCTGGCTTACAATTCGCAGGATGCCGCTTCCGTAGGGCCCAGGGTGGAAGAGAAAGTCCGCGAAGAATTGGGCGCGAGCGCGCCGCTTTCTTATCAGGTCGAAACTGGAGAGGCCGCGACCGCGACGATTGGGTCGGTTCTGGGCGACATCGGGAGCGCGCTGATGGGCGGCGCAGAGAGTATGCTCTTTCGCTTGAATTTTGATCTACCGCAACCTCGACCGGCGAATTTGCACGTCAACGTCAACCGTCAGGGAATCGGCTCGTACGTTGGGATGTTGGTCTACTCCGCGCAGCTTTCAAAACCGATCACTGGCGAGGTCATGCTTGAAGAGCCGAAGTTTTTCGGCAAATCCAAGTTTACCGGCGACGCGGCATCGGCGAAGTTAAATGCCAATGGTGATCTCATCAAGCGCGCCAACACTTTTGCCCGCACGGAGTCTCAATCCGGTGGGTTGACTCTCAAGATCAAACGTAGCTTTCGGCTCGTGCCGCACGAAAGTGGCTCGCTGCTGATTATTGGCACATTGCCCCGACCCACCAAAATGGGTTTGAGTGCGACCGTTGACGCCAAAGACTTTTTTGACATCGCCGACATGATCGAAAAAGCACTCTGATTTCGAACGCAGACTTGCAGAAATCCTTCCCATTGCTGGTGCGGCCGCCTTGTAGTTCCAGAGTCTCGGCACAAGTTGTCTCGATTTTTGGGAGGCTGCCCAAGGACGGAAACCGACGGAAAGTTGACGTTCTACGTGGGGCACTACAACATTGACACGATTCGACGTAAAAATGGTAGGCGCGTGGGGATTTGAACCCCAGACCCCTACCGTGTCAATCCGCGAACCAGCGCCGCGTATAATGCGTAATGCGTTTTTACGGCGTACTTTTTTATCGAAGCGGCTAGAGAGGTCACTTTACGCTGCTAAAACTGAATAAGAGCCAGGCGCATTCCGGCAAAATTCCGGCAAAGATATCCACCTAACTTTTCAAGCGGCTCGGGCCGAGCAGAATGGTCCACCCTTGCCTTGCTTTATCTTCTCAGCGTTACCATTTGAAATCCAATCTATGGCAATGCCGCTGCAGATGTCGGGAAGTCTCATTCATCCGCGCGCGCAACCCTGAGTTCCGGGCCTAGTGACGTCCCTCGTGCACATGGTTCGGGGTGAGGCGATCAATTGCCAAGTCTCAACTCACCGCGCTCGAAGTCGTTAGTTTTGCTTGGAAGGAGCTTCCAACTGTCTCAACAGAATCGTGTCGACAGTATCTTTCTCGATTTTCTCAGCAAGCTCCTGGTATCTTTTCTTTGCCTCCTCAAAGAACCCCCATTTGGCATACTCATAAACCAATGAAAGCCTTGAGTTCATATCTGATTGAGGTATCTTCTGCCAGTTATGATCGAGTTCGGACCTCAACGAAGTGATATCGATGGCTACCAGCCACGAGTTTTGCGCCTGGTGAAGAATTGTTAGATTTTCGTCACCACGATTTTTGATAAACGCGGTGAGCGAGCTGTCTACGATCTTAACGCAACCACCCTTACTCGGCTGGGGGTCAGCGCACGGCAAGGCCGCTTTATTCCAAATCAAGGAACCATCGGAGCCGTGCCACGCGGCAACCCATTCCCCGCCTTTCATGAAATCGTCCTTGTGGCCGACGCGCGCCTCGCTTCGGACAATTGAACCGTCCTTTGTCTCGACTTCGAAAAACAGATACCCAGAGTCGGCATAAGCTCTTTTCACAACGGCATCACTAATCGACAAGTGTTGGCCGACTGACACGGCCCCGTTCTTAGTCTCGACGAAATTCCAGAAGTGAAGATTGCTACCGTCGCGCTGGAATAACGGTTTTCTCGTCGGACTTAAAAGCAAGCCCCTATCACGGGCCGCCTCCAAAAATCCTTGCTTAACCCCGAGCAAGACGCCTCCGTGCATATGAATCGATTGAGTGTGCGGAATAATGCCGATCTCCGCCCCGCCTTCACCGCCGCCTGACGATTGGAGTTTGCGAGCCCCGCCGATCATGGGCCGCAAGTAGCCACCTGAGCAATCAGCGATTTTTCTTGCTAGGTCGTTCATCCAGGAATCAATGAAAGGATACTTGTCGGGTGGAATAACCCATTCACCCTTTATTTCGTCAAACCTCAGGCCGTTTGCGGGAAAATCAGACACGTGCGCGTTCCAATATGGATCGATACATCTTACGGAACCAGCGATCTCGGCAAAATTAACGTGCACAAATTCGACGAGCTTGCGGCCGGCGAACCCTCGTTGTAGTTGAACCCACACGCGTGGTTCGGTTTGAATACCCGAAGTCCAATCCGGGACCTGATAGTCGGAGGCCACTCTTTGAGGAGCTAAACTGTCGCGGCACGCGCCGGTGCAGGTTAAGCCGTTATCCCGAGCCCAGCGGACAAAGTTCTGAATTTCGGCCAACTCCCGTAATTGACTGAGCACGGCGAGAGTTGTTCGGCCGCTATTTGCTGCCTGTTGCAGATAAGCGGCTACACGTTTGCTTTCGCCGCACCAACGCCCTCTGGGTTCGTCCACGAGATCTCCCGCCTGCATTTTCATCGCTTCCGAACGCGCAATGACTGCGTCTCCTGCGAACCTTATGGCGTTGGAACCCTTGTCGACCTCGAAGCGTTGCTCGCCACTGGTCCAGTACAAGCGACACCATCTTTGCTGGTAAGGAACCGTAGCGCCCGTGCCGGGCGAGTCTTCCGACACTCTGCCGGCAACAGCATCGACAAACGGGCTGGCCCTGCCGGTCAGGACATTAAAACCCAGGCTCGCGGACTTAAATGCTACGTCCGATTCCCATAGTATTCTGCCGATTTCCGAGTTTTCGATATCGCCCGCCGTCACCACCTCATGCGTTCGAAGTCCGACGCCGGTAACACCGCCACCGTACTTTAGCTTATCGGACGGGACTTGTCGCAAACCTCGATTGAAGTTATGCAGGAATTCTTTCGTGGGGTTAATGCTCAAATAGAAAGAATCGATCCGCCGGTCATATACGCGCGTCCAAATCTCAGAGAACAGCCGACCCGGCGAGAAAGGCAGCTCGTACGATGTTCCGCCCGCGCCAATCACACAATACCGCGTGCCACAAACTTGAAGGTTCCCTCCTAAGAGTTCACTCGCTTCTCCAACGGGAAACAATTTGTTTCCCCGAAGGAATACCATCCCTCCCCGCGGGATCGGCTCTGCCGGGTTGAGCGGAGGCTTGAACGTAGTACCCGGCACTCGTCGGGTCGGCCTTGAACCGGTAACGCGAGGCCGCGTCAAAAGTCTCGAGAGTTCGTCCTCACTGGTCACAAGATCCGGCTGCAGTACATCTAGAGATCCAATTGGACTCGAAAAAGAGACGACGATCTCTTTGGCCTTATCGGCATTTGTGCCGAGCATTCGAAGTTGCTGAAGTATGCCCTGTGCTTCAGCTTTCGTCAGACCGGTGCGCGATTCGGGCGCGTCACTGTCCCTCTCGATCCTGACGGCTACGCTCATTCCGGTTAGATCATTGGTGGCCGAAAGATTAGAGGCGAATACTTTGTGATTCTGGAGCGTGTTAGGTCCATCGTTCCCGTACGAGACCGCCCCCAATTCGAAATCCGCCGGAAGTATCGAACCGTTCGCGCGAATATCCGCCTCAAACAACTTTCCGGCTCCGCCTCTTTGCGGTGTTGTTATCGAAGGTCCTTTGACGTCCTCACCCATCATCATCTTCTCTATTATGGCGAGGTCTCCGAGGTCTTCCTTGTTTCCCCGGGATTCGGCCCTGACTCGGTTCTGCGCCACAAAGAGTGCATAGCTGTCTTTGTCGGCGGCCGTAAACTCGACGGACCTCACTCCCTTCGAATCAAACACAACATCCCCAACCGAGCCGGTAAATATCACGTTATCATTGCCAAGTTGCTCCATCAGTTTTCGAAGGATCGATGGTGATGGGTGCCCATACCTGTTCTCGGGGTTGACGGCAATCACCGCATAGCGCGGTCTCAAGCTGAGGAGCGGTTCGATGTCGTGGTATTTGGAACCGTGGTGGGGAACGACGAAAACAGTAATGCGATTAACGCCGCGACCTTTCAGTGTTTCAGCGACTTTCGCGATCACGTTTGAATCAGCATCATCAGGATCAAGGATGACTGTGTCTCCAAGCTTTATCAAGGTGACCACAGCTCTGCCGTGGACTCCCGGTTTCGCGGCAATCTGATAAGGAATAGTCTCGATGTTAACGTCATCTGCTTTGCTGGAAATGCCGGCAAAAGCATTGCGGCCACTTGCGCTAAGGTAATTGGTTCTTATGAGCGTGTTGCCGCCCATCGCTTGCTTCAATAGTGGGTACAAGCCATTTGGCACTCCGTCGTCAATTACGGAGATTGACTTGAACTTCGGATTCGTCCACTCCTTATCGCGAAAGAACACACCCGGATTTTTGAATAAAGCCCGAATCCCTCCCATGTGATCTGAATGCGGGTGAGAACAGACAAAGAAAAGATCTTCAATTCCCAATCCTGACAACTTGTCGAGTATTGGGACGTTGTCGATTTTTATTTGATCACCATCTCCGCCGCGTCCCAAGTCTACGACGTATGCCGCTTTCTTCTTTTCATCGATGGCGACGCTGGCCTGGCCTTCCCTTTGCAGCGAAGGGTAGATCACCTCGCTCGCTATTAGGTTCGACCCGAATAGCAGTAAACAGAGTGTGAGGATGCAGACTCTAAATGCCCAAAGCCATTTGCTCAGCACTTTCTTCTCCTTCCGCAGTGAGGCGCGCCAAACTAGAACCGAAGCCCTACAATTTGAATGCCGAAATTGTTTAATCTGTTTCGCATGATGCCAGCGAGGTGGCAACGTTGAAATGTGAACGACTCTTGAGCGATTGAATCCTACGCCAAGCATTTCTTGGCCGTCAATAACAAAACACACCAAAAAAACATGGTCATTTGAGGTGCGCTGAGGGGAACAGCTCTCGTGCCAAGGATCGTTCGGATCAGCGAAAAACGCGGTTCGTACCGCTGCGTTATTGAGAGGATTCGTAGGCGCGTGGGGATTTGAACTCCGGACCCCTACGTGTTAACGCAGTCCCCAGTCACCTCGCATAGCACGTAATCGTTTCTGTCGCTATAGACTGGATCGAAGCGGCTAGAAAAGTCACGTACCGCTGTACAGATTAATTGAGGCGTAAGCGTAGTCTGCCGAAAGATGCCTTGCTCGGACGGGCGCGTTTCACGTTCCTTATTATGTGGTGGCTCGCCGGCCTCAACTCGGGACTACGATTCAAAAATCGTGGGTTTGCGGCGTGCCGGCGCCTATGACCTTTGTGACGACATTTACCGACATTTCCTGCGGAACGCAGCCCGTTGCTTTTGCAGCTGCACACACCTATTACCTGTTTCGGTTTAAGACCGCCGACACAGTTTTCTCCGCAGTGAATTCTTCCTAATCGTTCATCAACCCAATTTTGACAGATCCGGCTCCGCTGGTAGGACCCGAATACGATCAACACTTGTCTAATGTTTTCGCACTATTCTGCATTTTGTTGAGGATTCTGCTCGGTTGGTGTTTGACGCCGTTTTACACTCTCTACACCCTTAGCACCCCATTGTGCCTTAGTTGTGACAGGCATTGAAGACCGTTATAAACCGTTACATCTATCACATCCTCTACGAGGCGGCCGAGTCATAGGCAAGACATCCTTCAGGTCCATTTGGTAAAAATGGCGCGCACAACTTCAGCAACTAAGTCTCTGCTTTCGCGCAGGCTCCGGCATCTATTCGGCAAAACCAGATCGTCATCAATTAGGACATCCGTCGACACTCTCACTGAGCGCGCATATCTTAACAGTACCGGCGCGGGGGTTCTCGCGTTCCCAACTCATAGCCCGAGATAGCCGCTTCCTGTAACGAATTATGTGTGACGATGCGATTCGAGCAGCCGACTGTGCATGCTCTTACTTGGACACTGATCTGGAGCGACGAGTCTAATGGTTCCGGCCGCGTGGGTGCGGACTGGATATATGACGAGGGCTCGGGGTTTTGGCTGCTCACTTTGTCCCGCCAGTTGGGCACCGGTGAAGTCGAGACGATGAGCAGTGGTTACAGTGACGAGACCTGCCAATAATACCAGGGTCTTTGGTTTAAAAAGCGGAAATGTCTTGTACTGGTTTGCCATATATAAATGATAAAGCTTTCAATGAAACTTGGCTGAATTCCCACGAGTCGCTGCTTCCTGCATACGTGCCCGATCCAGCCACTTCAGCTCAAAGGAGAAAGACCTATGGCAGGGGCGGAAAACCGATTTTCGATAAGGACTACGGTGCAAAGAAGACGATCACGGTCCATTTACCCGTGGGTGCGGGGCCGGATCTATAAGGAAATCCTCACCGACCGGTAGCTCCTGAAAAGGAGGTGGGGGCGTCCGAAGCCCCTGCCTCGTAAATTTTTGTCCTCTACTTATGCAATTGGCAACCTTGGGAAAAGTTCGATGCTCGCCCAACTCTCCGAAGATCAGGCGCTCGCGCTTGTCGAACAATTCTCACGCATTGGGTGAGCTCGTCGCTAACCAGCGGCATTAAACCGCACCCTCCCATCAGGAGTTGCAAGAGCGTTTGGCTGTTACCGCTGGAGACGATCAGCGTTCGAAGCGAAACTGGAACTATTGCAGTGGCTATAACCAGAAACTTTTCAGTAACCACGGATATCTCGTTGCTGCCCGAAATTGCGAACTCGCTCGGAGTTCACCTTGCCGCAAAGTTACAGGGCTTTGCCTCCGATGAGCGCACACTAACTGATGAGTTTTGCGACATGATTTGCATTTGGGCCACGCATGGTCATTTCATGACTGCAAAGTCTCAATCTGCGGGCTCCACAACCCCTATCGTTCTCGATATTGAAAAGGTTTCCTCCCAACGTGAAATAGTAGTTGGAGCGGATCTCGAGTTCATAGTCCGCTCGCCACTGGGAGCCAAGCGCGTACTGGCCCAGGCGAAGGTCCTGGATCCACAAAGTCTCAAGTTGCGCTGTGACTTCGTAGCGGGCTGGGAAAAATTGCGAGTGCAACTCGCTAAGTGTCGAGCGCATGCCGGACCGTTGGCCTATTTATTGGTCTATGTTCCCGAAGGCGAATTGAATGGGATGAGGTACACGTTCGAGACTTGGGAGCAGCATTCTGTTACCCGGCGATCCGGTGCGGATTCGCGATTCGGAGCAACATTTATTGATGTTGATAAGCTGCTCGACAAAGACGACTCTTGGTCGAACAAACCACCTCTGAGTTACCTTGGCGCCGGACGATTCCGACCCGCTGGCGTGAGTTTCACACAGCTTATGCTGGAATTGTTAACGTGTGCGCGTGGTGTTTGGAGTTTGACCTCCCCTTCTTTGTCCAAGTCGAGCGTAGGGCGCGGCGACGATGAGCGGGGACCTTACCGCGTCTTGGACATGAATATCGGCGGGGTAGAACGCAGCGCTTGGGTAGAAACGCTGGTTCCATATCTCCGGGGAATCCTCAACGAAGTCGGCGAGGGTTGAGGTAGGATCTATGCCAAGTAGCCTGCCGATAACGGAGGACTCAACGACGGTCTAAGAAGCGAATCACTATGGCTACAGATCACACCCCTCCCTCTACGCAGATAACGGGCTCTATGCTGTACGACCTCGTTGCCTGCCCTCATCGTGTAACGATGGACTTGCTAGGCAATCCTGCCGAACGCGACGCAGTTAGCCCGTTTGTTCAGTTACTTTGGGAGCGTGGTGCAGCGCACGAGAAGGCAGTCGTCGGAGGAATCGGCGACCCTTATCTTGATCTCTCTTCGTATGAAGGCCCCGAGAAAGAGCGACTGACTCTACAAGCAATGGATCGTGGTGAGCCACTCATCTACAGCGGCCGCATTAGTAGCGACGACTTGCTTGGTGAGCCCGACTTACTGCGACAGGAGGGTCGTGATTATGTTGCCGGCGACATCAAGTCGGGTGCGGGGGAGGAGGGCGCTTCGCACGAGCATCAGGGAAAGCCGAAAGTACATTACGCAGTGCAACTCGCTCTCTACACCGACATTCTGGAGCACCTCGGCCGCTCGGCTGGTCGCAAACCATTCGTGTGGGACATCCATGGCGCAGAGATTCCTTATGATTTGATGGCGGCTAAGGGTAAGAAGAATCCGCGTCGGCTTTGGGATGATTATGAGACATGCTTGAGTACCGCGCGCAAAATTGTGAACCGCACACTTGAAACTCTGCCCGCCTACAGTACGAGTATCTGCAAGAACTGTGTGTGGTACTCGACCTGTATAAGAAAGTTGGAAGCGACAAACGACCTCACATTGATTCCCGAGTTGGGTCGCTCGAAGCGCGATGCCATGATGGGAAGGATAAGCTCTATCCGTGAGCTGGCATCAATAAATGAGGCCGATTTTCAGGGTGAGGGGAGAATTGCGGGCATTGGTCATTCTACTCTCGTAAAGATGCAGGAACGTGCCAAGTTGCTCAATTCAGAAGACCCAAGGCCTTATCTGACTGCCGCAATAAACCTGCCACTGGAAGATAAGGAATTGTTCTTCGACATTGAAGTAGACCCGTGGCGTGAGTTCTGTTATCTGCATGGTTTCATAGAGCGACAAAACGGCGACAACGAAACCGAGCAGTTTGTTGGATTTTTCGCTGACGCTTTGACACCAGAAGCGGAGAAACAGGCGTTCGCCCAGGCGCTGCAATACATCAAGGAGTCTCAACCTTGTGCCATCTACTACTATTCAAAATACGAACGAACGATCTACCGCAATTTGTGCAAGAAGTATCCTGATGTCTGCGCTCCGGCACAGATCGAGGATATCTTCGACCCAGCACATTCAATCGATCTATATAACGACGTAGTGAAGAAGGCAACGGAGTGGCCGACGCGAGACTTTTCGATTAAGACGCTGGCCCAATATCTCGGCTTCAAGTGGAAGGACCCTCACCCTTCTGGAGCCGCCTCAATCGAATGGTTTTATCGCTGGAGTGAAAGCGGTGATCCTGAGGTCCGGGAGCGGATCCTCAAGTACAATGAAGACGATTGCCGCGCGACTCGAGTCCTACTGGATGGCATCAAAGGACTATCAATACCCCATCGCACGCGGACTTAAACTTTTGTGCACGAAACATGGTGAGCCTTCACAAACCTCAGGAGGTGCGGACAATGCCAAATACCCGACGAAACCCGGGTGGTTCCAGTACAACATCCACGCCGAATATTAATACCAGCGGAACGTCTTCGCACCTATCTTCAGAGCCGTCACGTCCCACCCATCGTCTACTACGCGGATACGCGTTTGACCCGAGCATGGCCACCCAGCTTGAGACAGCCCTAGTTAGCGAAATCATGTACAAGATCCCTTGGGAAGATCTCCATCCCGGTCCGGTTGGCGAGTACGTTGAGGTGGTGGACTACGATCCGCCCAGCGGCTGCTTTTATGTACCGGTGGATCTGAATGACGCACGGGTGCTAGCCCAAAACGGCTTAGCACCTTCCGAAGGAAATCCTCAGTTTCACCAGCAGATGGTCTACGCCGTCGCCATGACCACAATAGACCGCTTTGAGCGAGCGCTGGGCCGCAAGGCATTTTGGACAGATCACTATGAGCGGCAAAGCAGGCCGACGCCTGACCAGTTTGTGCGGCGCTTGCGCATCTACCCACACGCTCTGCGAATGGCCAACGCGTATTACAGTCGAAGGAAGGGAGCGCTGCTCTTTGGATATTTCCCGGGCACTGAGGATCGCACCTCAGGTCAGTTCCCGGGCGGCATGGTTTTCACCTGTCTCTCGCATGACGTCGTGGCCCACGAAACCACGCATGCGCTGCTTGACGGTTTTCATGAGCACTTTATGGAAGCGACGAATCCTGACGTGCTTGCATTTCACGAAGCCTTTGCCGACATCGTGGCGCTATTTCAGCATTTTACTTTCGCCGAGGTACTCGCGCACCAGATTGCAAAAACCCGCGGGGACCTCCAAAGCGAGAACCTGTTGGCTCAGTTAGCATCTCAGTTTGGTCATGCGCGCGGAACTCACGGTGCATTGCGAGATGCCATTGGCAAGTACGATGAAGTGAGCAAGAAGTGGATCAAACACGAACCGGATCCAACCGAACTGGATCAAACTATGGAAGTTCATGGGCGTGGCGCGATTCTGGTGGCAGCTGTGTTCGACGCTTTCTTATCGATCTACAAAAACCGATCCCGCGACCTGCTTCGCCTTGCTAGTGGCGGTACCGGAGTGCTTCCTCAGGGAGAACTTCATCCTGACCTGGTGAACCGTCTGGCCCAAGAAGCGGCCAAGTCCGCTGGCCACGTGCTGAACATGTGTTTCCGGGCTCTGGATTATTGTCCGCCGGTCGATCTGACGTTCGGTGATTACCTACGTGCACTGATTACTGCGGATCTGGATTTGATGCCGGAAGACGAGCATCGATACCGCGTCGCATTTATCGAGGCATTCCGTCGTCGCGGTATTTATCCGCGTGACGTACGCACTCTTTCGGAAGATAGCTTGAGGTGGGCACGGCCCGGTGAGGATCCCACTCTGCCGCCAGGTGAAATGGAGGAAAGGCTCAGACATTTCATTAAGGACATTCGCTTGCGCAGCCAGGTCGACAAACTACGGTACTTGAGAACCCGGCGGGAGATCTGGGATGCGACCCGACTAATCAAAATTGATCTGCATGAAGGGATTAGTTCGCAGGTAGTCAAAGCCGAGATCCTGCAGAGGCTCACCGGCCTCGCGTTAGCCGAGTATCAGGCGCCTTCTGGCGTGAAGGTACACCGTGACGGCGTACCCGTTTTTAGTGTTCAGGCGATACGTGAGGCGCGGCGAGAGCGAGGAGACGGACGGGTGCTCAACCAGGTATTCATAACCATTCTTCAAAAAATGAGGATGGAGCACGAGGGTCAGATGCACACTATCCGCTGCGGCAGCATCCTGGTCCTCGATCTCGACGAACAACGGATCAGCTACGTCATCCGTAAAGGGCTCCATGATCAGGAGCGTCTTCTGGGAATCATCCAATTTCAAGACAGCCAAGCTTCGACGTCGTCCCTGAGCGCTACGTATTTTGGCGCGAGCAACGAACCCTTTGCGGCCCTTCACAATATGGGTGCCTGATACTACGGAGCAATAACGATCATGCCAACCACCATGAAAAAGACCACCAAAGCCTCCGCCAAAAAGAAGAAGGTGGTAAAGGTAAAAACGTCTCCTCTTTCCCTCGCCCCGATCATCGCCAAGGGCAGCCCGGCCAAGTTTCGCGCCCGTGTCCGAATGTATCGCCACGGTCTGGGCGATTGTTTCCTGGTCACATTTCCACGAAAGAACCAAGACCCGTTCAATATGCTCATCGATTGCGGGGCATTAGCTCGCGATAAGCCTTTCATGACCCGAATCGTCGAGCACATCCGCGACACTGTTAGGGCAGGAAAAACCAAAGGCAAAGCGAAACTCGACGTGGTGGTAGCAACTCACGAACACAAGGACCACGTTTCCGGCTTTAACCAGGCGCGAGACGTATTCAACAACGATTTTGATTTCGGAGCGGTCTGGCTGGGCTGGACCGAGAATCTTACCAAGCCGGAGATCAAAAAGCTTAAAGAGGCGAAAGCTAAAGCCGTGGCCAAACTTCAATTGGCTCTCACCAGTCGACTCGCCGCCACTGCAGGTCTCCAGGGAATAGGGTCACTGCTGAACTTCAGCCAGGACGATGATACGACTGGCTCTGGCAAAGTGGCGGAGGCAATGGAATACCTCAAGCTCCGCGGAAAGGAGGCCGGAGAATTGCGATACTGCGAACCCGGCGAAGATCCTTTCGAACTGGATGGCGTATCAGACGTGCGTGTTTATGTGCTGGGGCCATCGCATGATGTGGGCTTTATGAAGATCAGCGAGGTGACCAAGCAGATGGAGAAGGACGACATCGTCTACCACCTCACAGCCACTGGTGATGCCGGAATGGATGCGCTGGGTGCCGCGATACCTACAATCGCGGGAGCGGCAGGCGGAGATCCGACACGCTACCTCCCTTTTGCAGATGAGCATCGCATCACGCGCCAAAAGGCAGATGGCGGATCTAATCCTTATTTCGGGGGCATCCAAGAATTCGTGTCCGCCACCTACGACGATAAGCAACAGGAGTGGCGGCAGATCGAAGAAGATTGGCTTAGCGCTTTTGGACAACTCGCCCTCGACCTCGATAACGACACTAACAACACCAGTCTCGTGCTCGCGTTTGAATTTGTGAAGACTGGCGAAGTTCTTCTGTTTGTAGGAGACGCACAGATAGGTAACTGGAAATCATGGGCTAATGTCGAATTCAAAATTCCCGGACGTACCACGCCGCGGCCCGCCCATGATCTGCTTAGCCATACGGTTTTTTACAAAGTCGGTCACCATTGCAGTCACAATGCTACCCTGAAGAAAGGAGGGCTTGAACTCATGAATCGTGAGGACCTTGTCGCCTTCATTCCGCTGGATAAGACTACGGCCAGCAAACAGGGCTCGAAAGGCTGGGAAATGCCGGCCCCACCATTATTCAAGGCTCTGAAGCAGAAAGCCGGCGACCGAGTGGCTATTTCTGACGTAAACGAAAAACTGACTGATAACGCCAAGAAGGCAGGTATCCTTTCCACGGAAAGCTATATCGATTATTTCCTTATTTGAGATCGATGAAGCCCATTACTTTCAAGCGCGGACAGATCGGAATGCTTCAGCAAAATAATGAAACGAAGAATACCAGCGGGTTAATTCAGCGATACGAACTTTCCATTCAACCAACCACGATCGCTCGAGGACTGGTCTTCCTTAGCGCGTCCGTGCTGCATGATCTGAATCTCATACCAACTGCCATCGGAACTGAGATTAAGAATGCGCACGCGCGAGTTACGTTCGGCCAGGCCGACCTTGCGGTAATTTGATCCAACGCCTTCCCGTAGATTCACATCCGTCGACGTGACGCCGGTCCTTCCCACCAGCGAGGGGGCTGGGGGCGGCATGGGAGATGCTGTTGGAGTGTTTCGATTGAAATTAAAGCCGTTCCACCAGGGCTGCGCGGCAACCAACCAACTCACAATCGAATACATAAGGACTGTGCTGGCAATCAGCCAGAGGGCGGAGACCACCATGCCGTTGATGGAATGGGTACTCGTAGATGGAGCAAAAACCCTCGCCGGCCTACTCGCGCGAGACGGCAGGACACCAACAGATCCGTGCCCGTTCAGGTCTAGTCGGTAGTGTTTGAGAATCCAATCAAGTGGTTCCAGTACGCCTTCCGGGTTGAACGGTGCCACTCGGCCATCGGGCAACCGGCCAAGCGCACTGCAATAGAAGTAATGCATATCTTTAAAGTCATGCTCGATGCTGCGCACAAGATTGCCCTCGCCATGGCTTATAAGCCACGCGCGCACTGCCTGCGATTCTGGATCACCTTTTCGGTGCCCGCCTTTGTTATTACCATCGCCGCTGGTTGCTGTTACCTCTTCGCCAGCCGATTGAATATCCACGGAGAGGCCGAATGCGTCCGCTTTCGTAACCACGACCGCGACTGGCACGCTGCCAAAGCGGCTGCCCATGCCGGAATGCTCGCGCAAGGTTCCGATCATGCGGGCATACACATCTTGCGGCTGCTCCTCACACGGCTTGATGAGTGTCTCCGCAGCTTTCAGGTCCGAGGCGAAATCCGTTTGGACTCGCGCCAACGAAAAAGGATCGAGAAGGAAGAGAATACCGTGGGTGTATTCATAATAAGCGTGGCTCCGCAGCACATCGGTTCGCTGGTACAACTCTCCGGCAGCATCATAGACATACATTAGTCCCTCATGCCCGCTGCCATTTTTGAGATTTACCAGAAAGGCGTCGGGAGAATCCGAGGCCGTTTTATCAAGCAGTATTCCGCGACCAAAGTTTTGCCGACTCTTTTCGAACAAGGTTTGATGTTTCTTTTCCGGGAACTCCAGACTTAGAGTTCCGCCGTCCGCGCGTTGCTGTAACTCGCACATGTTAGCCATCAGGAAACTGGTCTTTCCGGCGGCCGGCCCTCCGACAATAGGTATGTGCAGATTACGGACGACGCCCATTGCCGTGCTTAGCGGCTGCCCACATTCTTTATGTGGACAAATACTAGGCAAGTCATTGCGGCCAAACAAAAACAGTGTAGGCAGCTTCGTACCGCACTGGCATTGCCGGCGAAGAATGCCGTAACTACCCGGAATCAGTCGCTTATGTTGAACTCCGCAATGTGGACAAATATAGACAGGGAGGCTGATTTTTTTATAGCATCCGGCATTAGGACAAACGAGAAAGATTCGCCGCCAAAGCATCGAAACGTACTCGACGAAACGCAGAAGAAGGCCAAGGCAAAAGGCAAGGGCAGCGCAACTGACCACGATCAAAAGGTGAACGATACCGAAGATGAGATAGGCAATGGCGGCCGAGACCGCACCCGCGGCGGCCAGCGCGAAGAAGGTAATGCCAAGCGGCCAGGTAAACCAAACACCGCCATTGGTAAAAAACCACGTTCCCGTTTTGACCACCCACTCAGCAGCAGCGAGATTAGGAACCCAGCTCTGGCGCACGACCAACTCGTAGTCTCGGTATGCCTTACGAAAATAATACTGGCGATACGCCGGCTCCGGTCCTTCCGGGCCGTCCTTCCAGCCTGTACCAACAAACAACTCTGTCCACATTGTGTGGATGTAGTGGTAAAGGACGACACAGATGAAGGCGACGCAACCTAATGGGAACAGTATGAACGAGAGCCAAAACAGTACGTAGATATACAGCAGGTAAAGCGCAATCGCTGCAACAATGAGGATGAGGTAAATAACTGCAGCCATGATTTTACATTTAACGCCTCCACCGCATTAAGAGCCCTGAATCGCCGCCGGCTTGGCTGCCGACTAGTTCCTGGGCGATGTTTCCAAAAGTTGAGGTAAGATCACCTGTTTTGACCAACAGGGCTGCCTGATCGGACGTAGCAATTTCGCGAAGGAACTTTTCATCGGCGCTGCCAAAGCCGATGGCTATGATCTCAATTCCTGCTTGATGACATACTTTCGCCTGCTGGATCGCACTCGCTTGACAGGACCAGACTCCATCCGTGAGCACGACGAAATATCGAGATCCTTCGACACCTTTGAGTTGCTCCAGGGCATGACCAAAGGGGTGCGCAGAATTGCCGCCACCGAGTCCGACCTCCAGTGAGTCAATCGCATGGCTCAGTTTCTTTCCGTCCTGGGTAGCAAGCTGATCTATGCGCACGGAGTTAGCGAAGGAGACCAGACCAATCGATGTGTGCGATAGATCGCTGCTGCGCACAAATTCATGCATCGCCTGCTTGGCTTCCGCGAGTGGTGCGCCGCTCATGCTGCCCGAGAGATCAACGGAGAGGTATACGGCCTTATGCGCAATGGCGAGATCCTTCGGCGATTTATAGATCCAGGACATATCTTCAGGTATGGCTTCCTTGACAACCGTGAGCGAGCGACCCGTGCTCTTCTCGGTGGCCGTCACGCTGATTACGTCGCTGCGGTCGGACTCGTACGAAATATTCAGTACTGCCAGACCTTTCTTCCCGTGGGGGATGTCACCTATTACGTACTTCCCGACAAACGAACTGTTAGCCGGATCGTCACCTTCGCCTTGGGTGACGAAGACCGCAGTGGAGTTATCCCCTTTTTCACGCGTGCGGACCTGGTAAGGACGAACTTCGCTGCATGGTATGGATCGATTCTTGGGAATCAAAATGCTGTTGAGGTAACGCTCGCCGTCAGCGCTAACCGCTATCATTCCCATGCTGTGGCTCATCACGTCGCGAATACGCGCACTTTTGAGAAAAGCCAGACCGCCTTTTGCCCTTTTATCTTCGCCATACTCAGCGGCCTGAAGGGCTGCACCCAGGGCAACGCATTCGTCCGGGTTGAGAGCGGTATTGGCAGGCTTGCAGCTCAATCGTCCGATCAATTTAAGACAGGCCGGCATCCGGGTTGAGCCGCCAACCATAAGCACGCTGCCAATCCGCGAATAGTCAAAGTTTGTCTCTTCGATTACCTTGCCGATCAGTAGTTCCGTCTGCGAGAGCAAGTCAGCGGTCAGGCTTTCAAACAAATCGCGCGTGATCTCGATCCGATCCATCTTGCCCTGGCAGTTGATCGCGACGATTGCGTTAGTGCGCGCCGATAAGCTTTTCTTCGCTTCCTCGGCGCGGATTAAGATCTCTTGGAAGGTGTATGGGTCGTCCAGCGGATTGATGCCATGGCGTTGTTCGAACTGCTCACAAAGATACTGAACGAGGCGGTCATCCCAATCCTTGCCGCCGAGATTGTGATTACCATCCGAGCCAATCACTTCAATGCCGTCGGGAGAAACCCGCACCAGCGAGATGTCAAAGGTGCCACCGCCGAGGTCGTACACCATTACCGTCTCTTCCCGCGTGTTCTGCTTCAAACCATAAGCAATGGCCGCCGCCGTGGGCTCATTGATCATTTGCACAACTTCCAGTCCGGCCAGCTCTCCGGCATCTTTTGTGGCCAGCCGCGCGGCATCCTGGAAATACGCCGGTACAGTGATAACGGCGCGCCGGATTGGTTTGTTGAGTTCCGCCTCACCATCGGTCTTAAGTTTTTTGAGCACTTCGGCTGAGAGTTCTGACGGCGTGTAGTTGCGGCCCTGATAGCTATAAACGGCCGCCGTACCCATGTCGCGCTTAAAGAATTGCGCGGTGTTCTCCTTTTCCAGAGCCATTTCCTGCTTGGCTGCCTCACCAACTATCGCACTTCCATCCGGGCGCAGTTGCACAACCGACGGCGTTATCTTGGTCCCCTCGCTGTTTGCCAGGACCTCGGGTCTGTCATAGTCGTTGATGTAAGCGATGGCCGAGTTGGTGGTGCCCAAGTCAATGCCGACGAGAACTTCTGTATTCATCCAATCTCCTCACGCGATAACCTGCTGTTGTCGTTTCACGTCATGCGGATTCAACGCAATCCAAACCATTGTTTGATACGTACCAGGCCACCTGGCTCCTGGAACATGGTCCGCCACTTGATCCAACGCAGATGAGCGTTATGACTTTCCATCAGACCTTTCTCAACGGCCTCCAAATCCCTCGCGCGCCAGCTGTGCAGCGCCTTCGGAAGGACATCGATCAACAGGTAGTTAGCTATTTCGCCGCCCTGCGTCCTTTCGGTGGCGATCCAGATTCTGAACAAGCGAGCCACTTCTCGCGCTTTTCCGGAGGTATGCCTGGCCAATGAGGCCGCAATCTCCTGCCCATACCAACCTAGAAAAGGTCCGGCTCGTTGACTCCCGTAGGTCCTGATTAACAGGTGGTAGTGTGCGTCTTCATCTTTGACGTTAATGAGACGACGGGCGAGCAATCTGTAAATGGTGGTCTTGGCTTGTTCGTCCAGGCCGACGCCACGCTGCTTGAGAAACACCAGCGCATCCTCGATGGCAACTACCGCGTCACGCCCCTCAAGCAGACCGCTGGCGAAATGACAAGCAACAACGGTTAACGACTTGTCTCCCAGAGTCTCGAAAATCTCTTTGGAGCTCAGCCGATCTTTCAACTCTTTTTGTTTCGGATCCGACAAGCCCTCGTCGGTGACGACCAGCAGGGGGACCAGGGAGCGCGTTATACCCGGGTCCAACACTCGCAGGGCCTGCATCTGATCAAGTAGCCAGGCAGCCTCAGCTAGTGTAGGCATGCACTGCTGCCAGACTGCCACAAACGCATTGCTAATATTTTCAGCCGACAAAGTCAGGCCAAAACGCTGCGCTGCGGCCAGACATTGCTGGAAAGCCTGGAGGCGCGCATCCGGACCGGCCGATGACAGCGACGCCTGTGCAGCCATTAAACGAAAATACAGAGCCAGGTTCTTTTGCTCGGTGGCATAGGTCACAAGAGTATTGAAGAGTTCTGGCTGGCTCAGCCATTGCGCCGCGCCAGTGAACGCGTTTGGCTGACTTACTTGAATCGCGAGATACTCACCGATGCCATAAACGATATCGCGCATTCCCACTCGATGAATAAGCCCGGCCACAATCTGCCGCACTGGAACGTTGGACAGCGCCGGAGCGACAATTGTCTTGCCCAGGTGGCGCAACATCTCGTCTGGCTCATTAAGAAAGCCCAGTTTGTCACCAAGTTGCAGAAGCACGCATAAGCGTCTGGGTTCCTCCGTTTGACGAACTTGCTTCATCCAAAGCAGGCGCAGCGGTTGCAATTCGCTATCGAGCTCAGTCGACAACTGCAGCTGGGATAGCGCGGCCAATATGACTTCCGTTGCAGCACTGACGCTTACGTCCCTGATGAGCCATTCAAGATACGGACGCTCAATCAGTTCCCTGACCTCAGCATGAGTTTCCTCGTTGCCCGCGGCTAGGAAGAGATCCGTATATGCCTCAACCACCTCGCGGCTGAACCCGACCTTGCTCATTCGATCAGAGAGTAGGGTTCGAATCTGTTCGGCCTTGAAATGAGCAAGGTGGCCGGCGCACCACTTAATAATCCGGGCGGTATCGGTGCCGGGCGTAGCGAACCCTGAAACCAGCGCATGACAGGCGAAAGCCGTATCGAGTTCCTCAAGCGGCACGTCAGCCGCAACCTGCTCAGCAAAGCCGCTGAACCCGGCAACGCCTTCCGCATTATTGTCGCGATAGGCGGCTGCGATCTGCGCGGCAAACCCTGAGACATGCACCATTGGAGTAAAACGCTCACCCTGAAAGTCGAAGACAGAGTATTGATGTTCGATCTCATGCGGCGCGAATTTGAAGTCAGAGTCAGACGTGGTACCAACTATTAGAAACTCACTCTGGTATGGATTCTTGACGTAGGTGTTGAACGTCAATCGCAATGCGAGATGAGACGGCAGGGAGTACGAGGCGGCGGCGATCCAGAGGGTGATGGTTTCGTCGTCATCAACAATGACGATGCGCCGGCCTGTGCCGAGCGCGTCCTCAACCGCAGTCAGGAAACGCGGCAGATGTGGCAGGCGATTGTTCTCACGCAAAAACTCTTCGACTGCCTCAAGGTTGATGACGCCTCCTGCTCTTGGTTCATCCAATGGGGGCAACGACTTTGCAGAGCTCTCGCTTGTTTCCCACGTTTCGGACCGCCAGAGTTCGACAGGGAGAAGGCCTTTGCCTTTGATATCCCTTACCGGGTCGAGAGCAACAAGTGTGTGTGTAAAGTAGTTGCCGAACCGTCCGGAGTAATCCGCGCCCAGGTACTTCGCCTGCGCCAGCAAAGCGCATCCATCGCTAAGACGCTGGTAGAGTAATGATATCGGGAATCGCTCGATCTCTTCCGCCGTGGGCCGGCTCGGCGCACTGATCGGCGGCACGTACAAACCGAGGCGTTCAATCTGCTGCAACACTGACGGGTTGATGGTGTCGCTGGCTGCATTGATCTGGAACCCCTTGCTGCCGCGCAGGCCAATCTCGCACGATGTGTAGTAGGCTTGCAAAAAGCTCATCCTCAGTTCCTCCGGCCACGCACGACGTTGAGTTTGTGGAGAATCCACAGCAGCGGGTCTTCCACGCGAAACGGCGCGACACCCATCGGCAAGCGGCCCTGGGAATCGGGCGGCGATCCGAGCGCAGAGACTCCAAAGTAAGAGAAGGTTTCAAAGTTGTGCTGCAAGAACAGATCAAGCCCTGGCCCCACCCACTGGGCCACATGGGCGCGCATGCTGTCGTTCACCTGCTGAGCGTCGGCGGTATTGAAATAGCCGTCATGATCGGCCGCATGGTGTACCGGCGAACCGGGTTCGAAGAGGTCATGCATCTCGTCAACTTTGGAGAAGGCAAGCGCGACCGGCGTCTGGATTTTCTCGTTATGACTCAACCCGTGGGATTGACGAATCAGTTGTGAAACGCGCCCGATGATCTCTTGTGGCTCGGTGTTTTCCGATGGCAGCGCGGTCGTAGTCTTGAGCTGGTCGCGCACTGCACGGATCTGCAGCGGGTCCAGCAGGAAGATGATCCCATGTGAGTTCGCCAAATACTTCGTCTCTGTCGACATCAGATCAAGATGCGTCAGATCTTCGCCAGCAGTGTCAAAGAAAACGAGATTACTCTTGCTCAAGCCTTTGAAAAGAGTTCTGCGCTTTTGCAGACTAAGGCGATAAACAAGCGGATATCGAACGCTGATGTCCTGGCGACCAGATTTTGTAAATGGAATCACTATCCGCTCGTCGTAGATATATCGCTTAAACTCCTTTTTGTAACGGTCGCGAGTCTGATCGTCCAGTTCGTAAAAGGAGGCGTCGAAGCTTTGGCCCACACGGTTCTTGAGTTCATTAATTAGAACGGCAATATAGTGACTCTTGCCTGCCTCTTTAGCTCCGATCAGTGCAACGGTGTAGCTGTCTGTCGTACCGAAGTTCCACGGCAACTCGTTGTGGCAATGATGGCAAACCATTTTTGTTGTTTCCATTCCACAGTTGCATGTTGCTCGCACAGCCGGTCGGAGCCAGTTGCTCTTTGGTCTAAAAACGCGCTGCATTAATGGCGGCGGATCCACACGTTGATAAGCGCCGAAGGGTGCATCTTTTTCCAAAGCGCAACGACTCGCATTAGGATTGATACAGCGAAAGGCCACCTGATGGGGCGGATATCTCTCAAAACAGTAAGGACAGATCAGTTGGCGCATCCTAAGTGATCCTTAGTTGTTGAGGCGGCGGATCGATCAAACGAAAGGTGTGCGCCTGAGGCCCATCGCGAAAGAAGGCGCGCAAGTAACAAGGACGACGCACGGCGTCCAGAGTGAACTCATGTGAAACCGGAGTTCCACTGTGCAAGCTTAGGTCACTGATAGTAGCGAGCAGAATGCCGTTATTGTTAGGTAGCGGCTGAATGTCGCCGCGCTTGGCAATTACTACAATTTCGGGGAGGTGCTTAGCCTCTCTCTCCGCGTTAAAGGTGATAGTTATACGGTTGCGATGTAACCAGTTACCGCGCGAAATCGAGTAGGAAATAGAAAGAGGTAAACTCGTGCGCAGTAAATCGTGCGCTCCTGGACTGATACCCGAGCTGTAGATGTCTTCGCCGTCGACCTGGGTAACCGCAAAGACGACTACGTAATAAGGAGCTTTCGCCGGATCATTGATACGAAAACCACCCTCGCCATCATACTCTCCCCGCGAGATGCGGTGCGTAGTCGCGCGAGCGTCCAGTGGATCATGGGGATACGCATCATGCCGCCAGGCCACAACGGCCAATCGAGAGTCCTCGGGCCAGCGCCATTGCAACTGCAAGTACCGACCGAAATCCACCGCTTTAAGGTGTGATACGTCCTGAGTGGTCAGATAGCGGCGAGCATTGCCAATCACAGCCACATCCCCAGCTATAGTCACTGGCACATAGAACGCAGGCTGAGTCGAGGGAGCAAAATCAACCGCAAGGTTATTCAATTCAATGCGCAGCGGTACGCCCAGAGCGGCCAGTTTTGCGGCCGGAATCTGCTCACCGATCCGCCACTCTGGCTTTTGAAACGTGCGGTAGAAACTGACCGCGCCATGCTTAGGTGGAACCCATGAGACATGCACCACGCCCTCTTCAAGAGTGATCTGAAACTCGTCGATTGCCGGTGGGGGCTGCTCAGGCCTCACGCTCCGGACAATGCCGGATGTAAAGACCGGCTGTCCCTTCGCGTCTCGATACTCAACCACCACCCGGTAGTAATAGAGATGACCGTTGCTCACTCCCCGGTCCAGGAGATTGTGTGGCCCGGTGGGCGCGATTTCTAGACCATCGCCGGCTCTGCTCGGTGGCCTGCTTTCCTGCCTGAAGACACGCACGCGCCCTTCAGGCACATCAAATTCCCAGGAACAGTTGACCAGGCCGCCGCTCGCTTCGACGCTGAGGTTGCTTACTTCTTGCATCACCAGCATGCCGGCGGAAGAAACTCCCTTGGAAAGCACACCTGTACGTTCAGTAAACACTGTGTAAAAGACATGGCTGGCGGGACGCGCCCTTTGATCAAGGCATGAGGTGGTAGCGACCCTCGCAACCACGTCGCCGTCGGCAAGCGACAACGCCGCTCGTCCTTCACGACGAACGATGATGTACTCGCTTCCCCCTACCGCCGGACTGGGCTGCCACTCGACCTGCACCTTTCCCTCGTGCGATTGAGCGAGCACGTTCGCGGCCGGTTCCGGTGGACAGCGTTGAAGCCCTCTTTGTGCTTCTTCAGCGTCAGCGACAATCTGAAGGGCGTCCTGGTAGGCAAAAACTGCTTCGTTCAACCTTCCCTTTTGTTCACACTCTCGGGCCTTCGTCAAGAGCCCCTTACACAGTTTCAGCTTTTCCTCTACTTCGCCTTTCAGTTGCGGGAGATCTTTGCCGTCAAGCCCTAGATAGTTCGGTGCGACCGTGGCCAGAGAGGCGAGCTTGGTTCGTGCGGCAAAGAACCGGCGAGCCGCCACGGTTTCATCAATTTCTCGCCGCAGGCCGCGGACCTGTTCGACGGCAACTTCAATTCGGTCGAGCAGCTTAGCCACATCACCCGAGCGTTCCCACAACCTCTCGGCTTCGCGTGCCGTCTCATGCGATTCTTCGATCCGACCTTCACCAAGTTCCAGTTGGGCCTGGCGTACGAGCAGGCGAACGCGCGGCAAGTCGCCGGTTTTGAACCCACATTTGGCGCAGGCAGGATCACTGGCCGCCGCGCGCGAAGAGCACCTGGGACAGGTGGTCCATAGCTCCGCCCCGCAGGTTGTACAGCTCTGCGCGTTTGTCTTAAGGGGCACCAGGGCCAGGCATTTCGCGCAACGAACTGTCTCTTCGTCGGTGGACCATTCGACAGCAGCGCCGTACTCTCGCGCCAGAGTCAGAATGTATTCGGCAGCGGTCTCCTGCGCCAGACCGTGACTCAGGGCCACACCGAGCAACTGCTTGAACTCAGCTTTCGTGATCAGTTTGTCGCCCGCCGCCAATCGCACTTCCGGTCGCAGTACTTCAACAGCTTCATAGGCCAGAGCGGCGTCATACTTCGCGGCATCGCCGTCAACCATGTGCGTCTTAATCAGACCCAGCAGCAGATTGGCGTTGGTTAAGGTAAAGTCGCTTTTCTTTTGCCGCCACTCCAACTCGCGTTTGCGAAGACTTTCGGTCAGTCGGTCTTTCGAACAGCCCCGGTCGACTCCCAGGAACTCATATAGGTCGCGCTTCTGTAAGACATTGAGCCCGCTTCTGATCTGTTCGCGGGTCCCCTTGGGCAGTCCTTCGTTTGTCGGCAGTCGTACCGAAGATTCCCTGATCGGCACGCGCACCCGCGATCGGATCTCCTGTTCCGTCAAACTCTCGCACCGGTGTTGGGCCAATAGCACACTAAGTTCACCTGGGTCGATATAGCCTTTCGAGGCGACCATTCGGATTGACCTATCCAGTGCAGCGAAACGCTTCTCTCGGGATTTCTTACGCTCTGCCTCGACAAGTTCGCGTACCGCTTTGCGAGCTTCCGAATCCAGCAGATTACGCCTGGCATCCTGCTGTTCTTTTGGCGCCAGCAAGACTGACAACACTTTGCCAAAGCGCGGATTCTGTTTACTTTTGTTCCAGTAGGCGTGGACAGTCGTGATCGCGGTCTCGATCTCTTTCGGGTCTGAGACTGTGATCGGCAGATCATAGCGCTCAAAGCAGTCGGGTAACCGGCTCTCACTCTTGAAAGCGTCCACGGCCGGGCTCAGCACCCGTTTGATATAATCAGCTTCGTCGAATTTCCACATCGCCTAGATTCCGGCAGAGTACTCATGAGACGTTTGACCCGCCTGACTGTTGCATAACCGGCAGGTAGACACCCTGTTGATTGGCCTTTTCCGTGACAAACCTAGTTTCAGTCATTTACATACGCACCGGCGTGTTGTTGTGAATCAGTTAGACGAATCACCTATCACCGTGATCTGAGTTCATGGCTACAATGCCCAATCCGTTGGAGCAGACATTAGTGACCTAGCGATTTCGCGGACTGGTGTGACACAAAGGAATGCGATTCGGACCAAGCCGCCTCCTTACTTCTCAACGCCCAAAGTGTAAAGGTTCCCTTAAAGCCCTTCATCTCCACGTCGTCATGCCGCACCCAATTGAGGCTCCGATGGTGCTTCGCCCAATAATCATCTACGTGTTCTTTCGCTTGGTTACTCAACCAAATTTCACTCGCTTCTTTGATGGCGCCGAGCACCCGAGCGGCAAAGTTCACAGTTCCGCCAAAGACGTCATTATCTTCAACCTGCATCGGACCGATATGAATGCCCGCGCGAATTTGCACGTGCGAGTGACCAGTCTCCGCTTGCAACGCCATGCCGTAGTCCAACGCCTTATCCACAGACTTAAACGTCACCATGAAGCTGTCGCCGATGGTTTTGACTTCCCGCCCGCTGTATTCATTAATTAGTTTGCGGCTTTGCCCGAAGTGCGCGCGCCGGACTTCGTTCATGCTCTCTCCCTTAAGTTCTTCACCGAGAGATGTCGAGCCGACGACATCCGTGAAGATAATCGCCAACACGACGCGATCGCCCCCGGCCCAGGCAGAAAAACTCGGACCGCTTATTCCGCTGCGCGCCGACTCCACGAACATTCCCATTTTGAATCCACATTTGGAGCAGGCAGGATCGTCTACCGGCATGCGTGCAGAGCACTTTGGACAGTTGGCCCATAGACCTTCTCCGCACGTTGTGCAACTCTCCGCTTTGGTCTGGAGGCGTACCTGAGCAAGGCAGTTCGCACAATGAACTACATCTTCGTCGATAAACCATTCGACGACAGCGTCGTACTCTCGCGCCAGGGTCAGAATGTATTCCGCGGCAGTTCCCCTCGCCAGACCGTGGCTCAGTGCAACACGCAGTAACTGCTTGAACTCAGCTTTCGTGATCAGTTTGTCGCCCGCCGCCAATCGCACTTCCGGTCGCAGAACCTCGAGAGTCTCGTACGCGAGCGCGGCATCGTACTTCGCGGGATCGCCGTCAATCAGGTACGCCTTAATGAGACCTAGCAGCAGATTCGCCGCAGTCAAGTTAAAGTCGCTTTTCTTTTGCCGCCACTCCAACGCACGTTTGCGAAGACTCTCAGTCAGTCGCTCTTTCGAACCACCTCGCTCGACTCCGAGGAAATCGTACAGGTCGCGCTTCTGCAGAACGGCGAGCGCGCTCCTGATCTGTTCCCGCGTCCTCTTGGGCAGCCCCTCAGAAATCGGAGAGCGCAAGGAAGATTCCCGGATCGGAACGCGCACCCGCGACTTGATCTCATCTTCCGTCAAACTCTCGCGCTGGAAACGAGCCACTAGGTCATTGAACTCACCGGGACCGATATAGCCCTTCGAAGCGATCACTTCGATCGACCTGTCCAGAGCCGCGACTCGCTTTTCACGGATCTTCTTACGCTCCGCCTCGACAAGTTCGCGTACCGCTTTGCGAGCTTCCGAATCCAGCAGATTACGCCGGGCATCCTGCTGTTCTTTTGGCGCCAGCAAGACTGACAACAACTTGCCAAAGCGCGGATTCTGTTTACTTTTATTCCAGTAGGCGTGGACAGTCGTGATCGCGGTCTCGATCTCCTTCGGGTCGGAGACTGTGATCGGCAGATCATAACGCTCAAAGCAGTCCGGTAACCGGCTCTCACTCTTGAAAGCGTCCACGGCCGGGCTCAGCACCCGTTTGATATAATCAGCTTCGTCGAATTTCCACATCGCCCGATGCCCTTGCGGCGCAAGCTACGAGACGGTCTGTTTCAACAGCATTCCCTTGCTGGCTTCGATTTCCTGTTGGCTCATAACGCCTTCAACCTTTACTTCCAAATTCAAATCTCTACCTGAAGAGGGCTCCACCGCTGTAACACTCAGCGTCCCGTCCTCCGCGAGGCGAAAAGTGACGTGAATCGGCGAACCCGCAGGCAGGTTGGCTGGCAAAGGCGCGATCTCGCCCTCGCTGATCAACCTGTTGTCTTCAGGTGACGGAGATTGCGTCTGGCCGGCCTGCTCCATGACGCGCACCGAGACCTGCTGTTGGTTTGGCCTGAGCGTGCCAAATCCAGTCTCGGTAACTTCGACGGGAACCGGTGTGTTGTTCTGGATTAGATATGCCACATACTCCTTTTCACCGTCCTCAGCATCAACCGCAACTACGCCGAAACCCTTGGAACAAACGTTGATGATTTTTCGCGTAGCCATGTCGGCGAGATCTTTGCTCGGCAGACGAAACTTCCCGCCGGCCGTAGCAGTTGCTTTCTTTGCAGCCTCCGCGATAGTTCCCTGATCGATCTCCGCCAGATCAACCTCCTCGATCGTCGTTCCCGTCTCGTTGGCAATGATCTCCCTGATCATTTCGCCCGCCATGATCTTCTGGCCCATTAAGGCCGCGCCCTTCGCCACTGACAAATCGGGTTCGAAAAGATTAGTCTCGATCCCAAACTCCTCTTGCATTCTCCGGGCAACAGCGGGCATTTTACTTAGGCCTCCGACCAGCAGGATCTGATCGATTTTGCCGATGCCTTTTCCCTTGGCTTCTTCCAATACATGTCGCGTCAGATCAATCGTCTGTTGCAAGAGATCGGCGGTCAACTCTTCCAGTTTCTCTCGCGTTACCTCGACACGCGCCCGCTTGCCGTTGTGGGAAACCATCAGCGGATATTTCTCTTTCGCGGACAATCCCTTCTTGATCTCTTCTGCCGATTTGGCAAGCTCTTGCATCGAATAGGGGTCGTCGAGAGGATTGCTCTCACCGGCGTTCTCAGTCATGAACTGTTCCGCCAAATATTCGATCAGCCGATCGTCCCAATCTTTGCCCCCCAGATTGTGATTGCCGCCTGTAACCACGACGCGAATATCTCCTTGTTCCATGGCGATCACCGTGATGTCAAAAGTGCCGCCGCCCAAATCGTAAACGAGCACAACCTCATCACCTTTTGTTTTGTCGTCGCCGTAGCAGATTGCCGCCGCCGTTGGCTCATTGAGAATATTGACGACGTTCAGGTCAGCCAGGATCCCGGCATTCTTGGTCGCTTCGCGTTCGTTGATCCCGAAGTATGCGGGGCAAGTGATCACCACATCTTTGATCTGGTCGCCGACCGTCTGCGAGGCGTCGCTGGCCAGCTTGCGCAAAATGTAGGAAGAGATTTCCTCAGGCCGATAGCTTTTGCCGTCTATCTCGCGGCTGAACGTCGCGTCACCCATATTGCGCTTCACGAATTCCACGACCCGCCCGGGATCAACCTTACTGGCATTCTTTGCTTCCTTGCCCACGACAATGTTGTCCGCACTTTCAAAATGAACGACCGAAGGCGTGGTCAGGTCTCCCTCGAAGTTTGGCACCACGACGGGCTTGCCCCACTCGTCCACATAGGAGATACATGAATAGGTTGTGCCAAGATCAATTCCGTAGATACGACTCGCGGTCATTTCCCTGTTTCCTCCGTTGGTTGATCGGCACTCACGGCCTTTTCGTTGTCTGTTGCCTCATCCAGGGCGGCGCCCCGTGTGAAGCGAAACACCTCAGCCTCTAAAATGCGAATGATCTTTGTGTCAGTGCGGAAGCCTACGCGCACGACACGCGCAATTGCCCTATCAAAGCCAGCGTTCTGCGTGGGAACGACGCCAAGAGCCTTCTGTTCTTTGGAATTGAATGGTGAGCCCTCTAGAGCTTCGTACCGCTCAACTCCGTGCCGGTAGAGGACATCCTCGACGGCATCGCAGAAAGACTTGAAATCACGTGAGATCTCTTTCATGTCTGCGTCGGCGCGCTCTTCAAATCTTTTCCCGGTCTGCTTGAGGTCGTCGTAGAGCCTTATGAGATCACGAAATAGCGGAGCGACGGCTTGCGAAATCTCACCGGCACGGAGCTGCTGATTCTCCTGGTGCAAACGGTCAATTATGCGTTCGCGATCGCTGGAAAGAACGTTAGCTTCCTCGAGAAGGGCGGCTAGCTGCTCGACACGTTGACTCAAAATCTGAATACCCTCGTTATGCTGGTCCGTGGCAGCCTCAACCTGTTGGTTGGGGACGACCTCTGCTGTAACAACTTGTTCTACTGAAGGGACGTCAGTGGGTTCTTCTGACACAACTGAATTCGTCGGCGTAATCTCGGAAGCGGGCGGCTGCTCGCCTTCCGGTTCGTTCTGTTCTGCGAGACCCGTGCTTGTTTCATCTACACTCATGAAAGTTCCCTCTACAGTCAATCGCCTGACGACGCATTCCGAAGGTGAATCCTAGGGTGCCCGCGGTGAAGCCAATCCCAATACAACAGGTATTCCCACGAGCCCTGCCGGTGGAGGTCAGCACCACTAAATTGGTATCAAAACTTGGCGAAAACCGGCTGAGTGAAGTTGAAGAGAAGTTCGGTTCTCGTCTCTGGCAGAAATACCGATCCTTCGTACGGCGCGGCACCTGCTACAACAGCTGCTATCGTGACTTGAACACATCACTGATCGCATCAACGCTTCCTCGACCCAAATACCCGAAAGCGTCCGCAATCTTGTCAGGCTTTCCACTCACTGCATAAACGATGCTTTGCACCAGACAGACCACAAAGTAGCCGGAGATTTTGAAGCTGGCTAAGAGTAGGTTTCCGAAAAGCTCGAAGGGTCCTGGCATTTAGCACCTTCCTAACAAGTCGAAGCGAACTGTCCTAGGAGATCGCATCCGGGTTGCACACCAAAGAGCGGACACGGGCCTACGTCAAATTCGCTGTCTCGACATTAAGGCAGACAACCGCGCGCGGGCCCGAGTTCAAGTCAACCCCGTAGGAAGAGGCTATAACCAGCCTTTTCCATGGCACACCCCGCACTTAACGACGCCGGAGCCATGACAATTCTTGCACTGGGATGAAGAAGTTAAGAGGCTACCGCTTAGCCTGCCTTTACCATGACACTTCGGGCACTTTACGGAGCCTTTTCCGCTGCAGGTGTTGCACTTTGGCATAGAGAGACTCCTCCTTCAGATCTAAAACGTCGAAGAGCAGTTCCTTCATAGGATTTCGACTGGTACGGGAGAATGCGATGTTCGCGGGTTCTGAGGACCAGCCATGTTTATAGCAAAGCCCGCGCACGATAATTCAAACAAGGGGTTGGAGTCAAGGATTTTCGGGTGTCGTGTCGTTAGCACATGATATGTCCGGTTGAGTCAGCACATGAACTGCCCGCTTTGAGTGGTGAGGTGATCGAGGTGCCAGTATGGGTCGTGGTACTGCTCGAAGTCTCAGACCTGGAATTCGCTATCCAAGTTGTCATTGAGAATGAGATCAATACGATTGTGTAACTCATCAATATTCTCAAGGGCTAAAGCGACCATTTCCGCCGGAGCGCCCGATTGATCCTGCCTGACGCCGTACAGGATGACACCGCCGTCCGCATTTGCCATCGACGAGACGTCCTTGAGAAATTCAAATTTCCTGTCATCGCTTAGGGGCAGAAGCGCAAGTTTGTATTCGATCTGCGGCCCTTCCCGTACAGCTCTCGTCTGAAGGTTTTCAATATCGGCGCAAGAGATTGACGCGATGTCTTCCAAGAGTCTCATATTAATAGGCAGCGATTGGGCTCACAGGTCTATCCCGCATGATAGCATTGCGCATTCTGGGGAAACAGGAATAGTCTAGGTCAGTTTCGGTCGGACACGGACCCATCAGAAACAGTTTAGGTCTATCGAAAACTATGTGCCTCGCATCAAGAACAACTCACAGGTCCGTAGCAGGTCCGTTGGCTTAAAGAGGAGACCGAGCAAGGGCCACAAAAGTAGGACAGCGTAGGCCCGTCCAGCAGGTACATTAACGTTTCGATTTGCTGTAGTTGGAATGTCAATTTTAGCGATCTTGATTCGACCATGAGACTTCAAAGAGTTGAAATCTCACATCTCTGGAGCTTCGGCTCGGTAAACCCGGTCGTAGTTGATGAATTTGATAAGCTTAATGTCATTATTGGGAAGAACAATGTTGGAAAGTCTAACCTACTGAGGGCTATCAAGTGGATCAGAGAGGAGTTCGAGTGCTTTGGACAAGATTGGTTGAGCTACTCTTCGAAAAAGGCCTGCCATTACATTCCAAGTAAGGCGCAGACACTTGTAAAGCCCGCGTTACGCCTCACTTTCTCTCTTGATGTCCGCGATTGGGAAAGCATGACTTATCAAGGTTCCGTCGCGTCCCTCATTGAGACGGATGTCGCAGCGTTGCAATGCAAAATCGATGTCGGTTTTCATCCCCCAGGAGGCACGGGAAGCCTGAAGGGACTTTTTGCAAATGTCCAACCTTACGACGAGAAAAGGTTTCAGAACTGTTGTGAGAACACTGGCATCTCACAACAAGATGCGATGGACAGCCTCAGGAAAGCAGCTCTCAATCATATTATCGAGCGTTTGATCGTCTTGGATGGGTGGCGACGTTTGGCGGATCCTGTCGAATCGGATTCAAATTTCTACGAGTTTATGCACAATCTGAAAGCAGCTACTCTTGATGAGAACAGACACTATCAAATTTTTAGACACGTACAAGATTTTTTTTGCGAACTGACTTATCTGAAAGGAGCAGAAATCAATGTCCGCGAGGACAGGAAAGGGTTCAACGTAACCTTTAACGAAAGAACTCTTTCGTTATCAAATTTTGGCGATGGCATCTCTCATCTTCTGATGATAGCTGCAAAGGTTGCTCTTCACGATGGCTGCATAATATTAATCGAAGAGCCTGAGACGCACCTTCACCCCCATTTGCAACGCCACCTACTCCGCTTTCTTGCGACGCGACAAGCGCAGGTGGTCTTGACAACTCACTCGCCCACCCTGCTGGATACCAGTTTGGTCAACCGAATTATTCGGATCGAGAATAATGGAGATAACTCGATCGTCAGTGCCGTCAACACGCCTAAGAATATCTACGCCGTTCTCGATGATCTTGGCGCGCGCGCAAGCGACATTTTGCAGGCTAATGTTGTAATTTGGGTGGAAGGGCCGAGCGATCGAATTTTTCTCAAGAGGTGCCTGGACTTTGCCAAAGAGTTCCAGGAGGGAATCCACTTTCAAATTGTTTGCTACGGAGGCGCGCTTCGATCTCACCTCACGGTTGATCAAAGGTTGGAGTCGTTAATAAACCTGCTCAGACTGTCACGGACTGCAATCATGGTTTGCGACAGCGATAGAAAAAAGGAAGGCGACCAAATAAACGCGTCCAAGAAACGTCTTGAGCAAGAGTTCAAGCAAATCGGCGGAATGTACTGGATCACAGAGGGACGTGAGATTGAGAACTACATCAGAGACGAGGTTCTAACAAGGTCGTACAGGGGATTATTGAATGACGAGAACATTGAAATCAAACTGGATCAATACGAACAACTCGGACCGGTCATAAAAAAGCTCGGCAAGAACCTTAAGAGAGGCGACAAATGGAAAGCGAACTACGATGCCCATAAAGTTGAGTTGATGAATCTTTTTGTGGAGAACATCCGGGTGGAGGAAGACTTGGATCGGTATGACTTACGAAGTCGATTGGATGAAGTTAAGAGAGTGATCGCGCGAGCAAATAATTAAAGCAAGGTCTCGACAGAACATGACACAAGCATTTCAGTATGATGTGTTTATTAGCTACGGCTTCAAGGACAGAGTTGTAGTCTCTGAACTCGCTGAGCGGATGAAGGTTGATGGTTTCCGGGTTTGGTTAGCGGAGTGGGAGATTCAGCCCGGCGACGGAATAGCCGACAAAATCAATCAAGGCCTAGCTCTGTCACGCACACTAATATTAGCCACATCATCGAACATCGCAGAATTAGAATGGGTGACTTTTGAACGTCAAATAGCTCTCTTTACTGACCCATCTTCTCCGGATCGTCGATTTATCCTCTTGCGGTTAGATGATTCGAAGATCAAAGAATCGTTGAAGCAGTTCGCCTATGTAGACTGGCGACAGACGGCCCTTGAAGAGTACGCAAAACTTCGGGCGGTTTGCTCTGAGCCGAACGAAACGAACGACGCGGAGGCGATAAAGCAACAGCGACCGCAATCAAATAGAATTCTCAGAGGGCATACCGAATACGTTGGGGCCGTCTCGATCACAGCAAACGGAAAGTTTGCTATCTCGGGCTCCGGTGACAAAACCGTGCGGGTCTGGGATGTCAGCACTGGCAAGTGTCTGAACGTCCTCAAAGGGCATACCGATTCAGTAAACGGAGTTGCTATAACACCTAACGGAAAGCGCGCGGTCTCCGGATCGAACGATCAAAGTCTACGCGTCTGGGATGTCAAAACCGGAGAGTGTCTTAAGGTCCTCAACGGACATATTGGCCGCGTTTATGGAGTGGCAGTTAGCGCGGACGGTAGATACGCTGTGTCCGGCTCCAACGATAAGACTGTTCGCGTTTGGGATACCAGGACGGGCAAATGCCTTGCGACTCTCGAAGGGCATACAAGTGTAGTAAGTAGCGTTGCTATTACAGCCCCCGGGCAAATCGTTTCTGGCTCTGACGACAAAACGCTCCGCGTTTGGGATGTGAACACAGGAAGTTGTATTGCAGTTCTTGAAGGTCATACCGGTCCCGTATTTGCAGTAGCTGTAACGGACGATGGGCGACGGGCCATCTCCGGCTCGGGCGACAAGGATATGACTGTTAGAGTTTGGGACCTTCAAGTTGGCAAGTGTCTCGGAACGCTCGAGGGGCAAACTAGTCCGGTAAACGGAGTTGCCATAACACCGGATGGGCGGCGTGCCATATCCGGCTCGGATGACGATACGGTGGGAGTGTGGGACGTCGAAACGGGTAAGTGCCTCACCATATTTAAGGGCCACGCCAATCCCGTGAATGGCGTCGCAGTGGCGGCAGATGGAAGATGCGCAGCTTCCGGCTCTGTCGACAAGACCGTTAGACTATGGAGACTTCCCCAGTATGACCACGAAGTTTCTGAACAGTTGACGACGACTCACTATACAAATGCGAAGGTACTTTTAGTAGGTGACAGTGGGGTAGGTAAGTCAGGATTGGCATATCGTCTCGCACAGAATCGATTTGTCTCAACGATTTCAACCGATGGCGTATGGGCCACACAACTGAAGCTTCCTCGAGAGGGGCGAAATACTACAGTCGAAAAAGAAATCTGGTTGTGGGATTTTGCTGGTCAAGCCGACTATAGATTAATCCACCAGCTTTTCATGGACGAAACTGCATTGGCCGTACTCGTATTCGACCCCCAAAGTGAAAACCCATTCGCGGGTCTTGGTGAATGGGACCGCGATCTGCAAACGGCCGCACGGAGAACGTTTAAGAAATTATTGGTTGCCGGCCGATGTGATCGAGGCGGCCTGATTGTGAGTCGCGCCAGCATCGATCGTTTTCGTAAAGAGCGCAACTATACAAACTTTCTTGAAACCAGCGCCTACACTGGCGAGGGCTGCGACGAACTACTCACTGCCATAGTCCGTGGCATCCCTTGGGATGACGTTCCATGGACCGCCTCGCCCCGTATATTCAAACTTCTCAAGGACGAAATCATAAAGCTTAAAGACGAAGGGAAGGCGCTCCTTCGAATAACTGAGCTCAAACAGCAATTGGAAATGCGACTCTTAGGCGCGACATTTACGCTAGAGCAATTGCGGGCGGTGATAGGACTTTTGGCAGGGCCGGGGATTGTATGGCAATTGGAGTTCGGGGACTTCGTGCTTCTTCAACCCGAGCGTGCCAACTCGTATGCTGCAGCTGTGATTAGAAGGGTTCGCGCCCATACGGAAGAGATCGGCGTCATTCTTGAAGAGGACGTTCTGGCCGGGAGGCTAGACTATCAGAATATGAAAAGACTGGCGCCAGATGACGAGCAAATCGTATTGCGAGCGATGCACCAGACATTTCTAGAACGCGGACTGTGCCTGCGCCAACCAACTGAGAAAGGCGCGCTTTTGGTTTTCCCGTCGTATTTCAAGCGAGAGCGGCCGGAACTGGAAGGCCATCCCGCTGTCTTTGTGACTTACCGCTTCGAAGGCTCCAGCCAGCAAATCTATTCGACGTTAGTGGTGAAGTTACACCACACACTCGCGTTTGAGACGGATCAGCTTTGGCGGTTTGCTGCCGATTTCAGAACTCCAGCTGGCGCGCGCGTCGGTTTAAAGATGACTGAACTCACTGAGGGGACGGCGGAGATCGCAGTTTACTTTGAGCCGGGAGTCGCTGATGACATGAAGGTTACCTTTATTCGGTATGTTCATGATCATTTACAGACATATGCGCAAGACGTTAGGCGACTTCGACATTATGTTTGCCCACACTGCCATACGCCCGTCGAAAACCGTAACACAGCCGGTGAGCGCCTAAATCGCGGATTGGATAATATTCTCTGTGTTAACTGCGAGAAGCGTGTACCACTATGGGACTTAATTGAGCAAAAATTTGCGTCTGAAGAACTTCAGCGTGACGTCCTTAAGTTGAAAGAACAGGTTGAGAAAAAAATAGATAATGAGAGTAAGGAATTGATCTTAGTAGGTCACGCTTTTGCAATCGCAGGAGAAGCTGGACAGATTTTTCGTCCAACGCCTAATTCTGATTGGGGAATTGACGGTGAGATAGAATTTAAGGATGACAAAGGCGAAGCGAGCGGGAAACGAGTTTATCTCCAACTCAAATCTGGTGACTCCAACATTTATAAACGGAAGACTGACGACAAAGAGATTTTCAGTATTAAGAAGCCGCGGCACACTGATTATTGGAAGGCTCAGGCTTATCCAGTAATGCTTGTGATTCGAACTGAGGATCGCCAAATCCGGTGGATGAACGTAACGGACTATCTCCGTCAGCATCCAAATACTCGGCAAATAGTTTTCGAAGGAGAGGCTTTCACGGCAACGGATGTTCTTAGACTGAGAGACAAATTGTTAAGGGAAGCATGAACTCTCACGGCAAGGGTTTGTAGCCAGCCCCGCATTCGCTGTTATTCCGTAGAGGAAATATGAACACCTTGCGAAATTCAATCACGAGCGCATGGATCCGGGAGGTTCGCGACGGCTTGCGCAATCGTGGGTACTACTATGAGTCAGGATTTTGGCCCGATTCGGATAAATCATTGTTAGCCGTGGCTCAGTTGTTGGGCGAAATATACATCGTTGCAGGTACCAAAGAGCCGCTGCCTGTGATCAAGACTCAGCCTGCGCGCTCTGCTCCCCCATGGCGTCCCTTTGATCGCCCCGTTCCAATTCGATGGCACAACGACTTCTCAACGCGCGCGCGAAGGCCCGAACTGAGTTTGTCGTGGATTCAGAGAGAAGATCCGGCCGGGCCAAACAATGGCGCATGGTGGGTTGCTTCCTCGGCAGCCGTTCTGGCGAAACTTTGTCAGGCCCGCGAGGGAAAGCGCGTGGCCGCTGACCTCAGACAACGAGCGCAACCGTTCGGCTATCGTGACGCAGGTAGCTGGCACCCGTTTCGTGTAATCGGCAGTGGGAATCGCGGATTTGGCAAGGATCGATTACGTTTCTATGGGCCGGCGCTCGAAGACGGCGCGTTGCTTCGTTTTGGCAATGTCCCTGAATACACCAAAGAAATTGTTTCACGAATCGAAGAAGCGGCCGATGCGGTTCGTGAGGTGCTACCAGCCACAACTGGATCACTTCTGATCGTTCACAATGGATTGAGTTTGCACGACAGATCACCTCAGACCGTGACTGGTCCGGCAAAGCGTCGGCGACAGGCGTTGCTCTGTTTCGTTAAGCGACTTCACCATCCACTGTGATGAGTTAAACTGACAAATGGAATTAAGGGCGGACAGCCAGGAGAAAGACATTGATCGACTGGGCCAGGGGCTCGCCACGCCAGGAGTCAAAGAGTTCTACTTCTTGGAAACCAACTTGAGATGCCCAGGCCGCAACCTCATTTGCATCGGCGGCAGCGAGTTGGTGTTCTTCAAACAATAACTCTCCGCTGCTCTTACAACCATACACGTACTCTGCCCTCATCTCACCCGGACTCTCATTGACCTGATTGAAACGATAAAGAAACAAGACGTCATCCGGTTGTCCGTCAGGTCCGGGTTCTCGATCTTCTTTGAGCGCTCCCATAGCGTTAGGAGCATGCGCGATCTGAAGAATCAGTCGTCCTCCCGGCTTCAACGCTTTGAAGAAGCGAGTCAAAACGTCTGCAGCCTCAACGAAGGAACCCACATAGTTGAAGGACCAACTCAGGGAGATTATGCCATCGTAGCTTTCGCATTCTTCTAACTCCTGCATTCGAGCGACACAGAGGCGATCCGCGCTTACACGCTTCGAGGCGATAGCTATCATTTCCGGGGAGATATCAATTCCGGTGCCGTCGAAACCAGCATTAACGGCCTTTTCAAGAAAGACTCCTGTACCGCATCCGACGTCGAGAATGCGACAGGGAGGTCTAGGAAGACGCGACAAAACAAACGCGTGATCATCCTGATAATGATGAGGTGGAGTGTGCCAGTCATAACACTCAGCGGCCTTGCCGAACAAATCGTAGGTCATTGCGTCACCCCAGGACCTTTAGTCGAGTCATGCTGCTTACAGTGCGCTGAAAAACCGCTCGGAGCAGCTTCTCGTCGTCGATCGTCTCTCGCAAATGCATACTTGGCTTACTGCGGACAATCGGTTCGAGACAGTGGAGCACTCGCGTGCGCGTTTTCTTGGAGCGGGCACTTGGCGGAGTTAGTTTCTTTAGAGCCCTTGCCAACTCTCCCACAGTGCCATCCTTAATCCATTCGAAAAAAGACCGCGGGCCAAGAGCTATCGCGCGGGAGTTAAGCTGAAGGCCAGTCCCCCCACAAGTGGGACATATGATGTTCCGCATTGTAGCGTTTATCCGATCAACCCATTTCCCATCTTTGCTACGATGGATCTCGTCCAGCACGGCGCGAAATATACCGTTCCACCTAAGCCAGGAACCTACATCCTCAGGATCGGCCTTTGGATTCTTTAAGAAGCTGCCCGGACCCGGCCTGTGCCAATAACCATAAAGAAATATGCTGCGCTCGTCTGCGCCAAGCTTGGCAAATGACACCTTGGCTGGCCAAAGATCCTCCGAGGTCATCCGCTTCAAGAAAGGAAGTAGGACGCTCCTGCGTACACCCCTCAATATGGCAAGTGCTTCCGGGCTTAAGAGGCGTTCGGCGGTAATATCGACACTCGGGTTTGCAATTATTAGTGATTCGTCAAATTTTGGGATCAAGCCTTCACCCCTACAGCAAGGGCAACTCCCAGTCTTGTGCAAGCGCGATAAACTAGCCGAACTAGAGGAAAGTGGTGCGATAGCCGGAACGTTGAGGTCGAGGCGTCGCATCTCGAGCGTGGCAAGAACCGCTCCGTCTGGCTTGCACAACTCAACGTATCCCCCACCGATCCCCTGGGCGTCATGAACGCAGCGAAGACGTTCAACCAAGGTGTCATTTGCCGGTTCAAACCGCTTGCCAGTCGCTCTAACCGAATTCATGCGGGTTGAGTTCGTCATCGCTTCGTCGCTCTCAAGACCCATGTGCTTTAGCCGCTGGTGCGCTTCGTGCACGGCCGAAGATGGAATCTTCTTTCCCCAAACGCGCAGTTCCTCGATCAAAGGATGAATCTGTAAATGCGCGGAGGGGACTTCACACCATTTCTTCGCCAGGCGCTCCGGCTCCTTAGTCGCGTCATCTGGCTCGTCCAGGAGTAGACGCGCAATCTCGATATCAAGTCCGCCGATTTCATAGGGACGAGCGGACGCTGCCTTCGCATCAAACAAGACCGCGAGGCCATCAAAGTTTACCGGATCCGAATCGCCGGCGGACGGCTCTTCTCCCAAGAGCCGCTTGAGCCAATGCCGTCCACTCCGCGCGGAAGCCTCAGCAGAGCTATCCTTATTATCGGCCTGGTCGGATATTGTCGCATGCGTGTGCGGAAGTGCCCGCAGGCCTTTGACTGTCTTTCTACTGAGCGCGCGACCGGTTGGCGTAGCACGCTTGCTAATTTTTGAGGGCGGACCTTCGCCGACTATATGGCCTCCCTCCGGCCCACCACCGGGACCGAAATCGATTACCCAATCGCTGGCTCGGATCAAGTCGAGATTGTGCTCGACTAGCACAACAGTGTTGCGACCCTCCTCTACCACATGATCGAGAACAGCTAACAACCGCGCGACATCGCGGGGGTGCAATCCGGCTGAAGGCTCATCAAGTACTAGCAGGAGCCCCTCGGGGCGTTCCTCACTGAGCGTTCTCGCTATACGAAGACGTTGATGTTCGCCACCACTTAGACGGTCGACCCGTCGCCCAAGTGTCAAATAGCCGAGATCAAGCGCAACTAGCTTTTGTAGGAGCGCGTCCCATTTGGCCAGCATAGCGAACGGGTGGCTCTCTAAATGTGTAACCGAAAGATCCAAAAGATCTGCAACACTCAGACCTTCAACTCTGACTCCCAATGCTTCTTCACCAAAGCGCCGGCCGCCGCAGTGCGGACACAAGACCCAAGCGTCTCCGTCCTCAACCTCACCGAGACCGAGACATGTCTGGCAGCGTCCGTGCCCAGCGTTCCAACCGAAGTCTGTCGCTGTCAATGCCGCTTTCTTTGCCTCGATAGAATTGCCAAAAATGCGGCGTATGTTTTCCGAAAGCCCGAGGAGCGTCGCAACAGTGCTGCGCCGCTGAGCACCGGGCGAGCGCGGTTCCAGCGCTAACACAGAATGAATCTTCGTGGTTCCAGAGATTCCCTTCCAAACCCCTCCGGGCCAACTAAACCCATCGGCTTCGACGCGTTCGGGGAGGGCTTGGGCCAACGCAGGCAAAAGAATTCCACGAATGAACGTAGATTTCCCTGAACCTGAAACGCCAGTGATACAACTTAAACGTCCCAACGGAATCCGGCAATCTATCTTACGCAGCGTGTGGAGTTCTGCTCCCTTCACGGCTAACCATGGCCCTGACGGTGAGACTTGAAGCTGTTCTCGTTCCATCTTCGGATGCCATCCTGAGCTAAAAACTTGACTTGGTGGTCCAGTGTTAACAATCCGCCCGCCCTGGTCCCCTGCTCCTGGCCCAATCTCGATGACATTATCAGCGACCGCAGCCATCGAAATCCGATGTTCGTTGATAATCAAGGTGTGGCGTTTCTTAAGATCGTTCAGCGCACCCGCAAGACGTGCAACATCCTCTTCATGAAGGCCCCTCGCGGGTTCATCCAGTAAGAGACCCAGGCCTTGCCCGCGGGCTTGCAGAACCGCAGCCAATCGCGAGCGGCGGCTTTCGCCTTCGCTCAGAGTTGTCATACCCCGCGAACCTGAAAGGTGCCCCAAACCTGCGGACACGAAGGCTTCGGCCGATGCTTTCAGACCTTCGCGTAGTGAATCCGCCTCCTTGGGCAATCCTTGTTTGAGTGCTCCTCCTGTTGAGGCTAACTCTTCAAGCTCGTCAAAGCTCATTTCAAGTAATGACGGTAAATCCCATTTTCCCAAGCGTAAAGCGCGGGCCTCGCGCGACCAGCGTGCACCGCCACAATCGGGACAGGGACCTTCGGAAATCATTGGTTCAAGCGCGCGAGCCGCGGCGCCGCTTCCCTCCCCACGTCGAAGAATTGCGGGGATGAAACCTGGAAAGGGACGCGGCAAACTGATTTTTCTCTTTGTCTTGAGGTCGATGTCAACGACCTCTTCCCGTCCCGATCCAAACAGGATTAGATTCCGAGCGTCCTCTCCCAATTTCTTCCAGGGAATGTCAGGCGAGAAACCACGCAGCCCGCGCAGGCCTTCAACACTCTCATGCTGAATATTCACATAACGGTAGTTCTTATCCGTCCACAGTGATAAAGCACCTTTGTGCAGACTACGTTCGGGGTGCGGAACAAGTAGGGCAAGGGAGACTGTCCGCACTAGTCCTAAGCCTTGGCATGTGCGACAAGCACCGCCTCGCGGATTAGATGGTGAATTAAAAGACAACAACGAATCACTTGGAGGGGAAAACGGAAGTCGGACCTTTGGGTGAACCCAATGCTGGGTGCTATCGAGAAGTACTCCTCGCTCATCGTGCAGTTCTTCAGGTAAGGCCTCACCGTTGTCGAACTCCACAATAACATCGCCACGCATCTCAAAGGCAGATTGCAGTAGTGATAGTAATTCATCGTCCTTACTTTGCGTGCGAGTGCGGCCAACTTCGGCCTCGATCAGATGTTTTACGTTATCTGACAGCGGACGAAAGTGCTCAAGATCTACCTCGCGACCTTGATCACGTCGCGTTGCAGTATCCGTTTCACTCCGGACTCGGGCTTTCTTGATGCCGTGGCGAAGAAGAACTCTAGCCACTCGCACTCCATCTGTGCGCTCCCAGCGGGCCATAACAGTCCAGATGGACAGCGTCCCCTCATAATGCCGTAGGATCCAGCTTTCGTAATTCTCTGCCGAAGGGGCCGGCACGAAGCTTTTCACTTCTTCTGCCCAGGGCTCTGAATATCGTCGAAAGTAGTAACGCAGCAACGCCAGAAGGCCGCTGGATGTTCCTACTGTCGTACGGCGAGACGCGCGAAAGGCCCCTTGCGTGAAGTGAATGCACGCAGGCGTCGGGCCGATGAACGCAGGTACATCTTCATTGCCAAGATGTGCCTGATGCACGCCCAGAAATCGACGCATACGACCATTCACTTCGGTCGCAAGAGTGTCAGCCAGGAGTGAACTCTTGCCAGATCCAGACACTCCCACGATCATGGTCGCTTCGTGAAGTGGCAAAGAGACATTAATGGACTTTAGGTTATTCGTTCGCGCTCCCGCGATGTCGATCTCATTGCTCACCTAGTCAGTCATCTCCTTACCCATATGGAGGACGAAGACGCTGCGCGAGTCGAACTCGGATGGGAAGCGTCTAAAGGCGACCGAACATTCACCGCGATAATGAAGCGTTCGATAGTTTGAGAGGAGCAATATGTCTCCTCGCTCCAAAACAAAGGCATCGGAAACGGCTAATGCCGCCTTGGCGACTCGTGCCATCAACTGATTTGTGTCCGGTTCCATTTGACCCTGGCGCCGCATGGCTGCTCGCAATGTTTCGGGATGATAACGAATGACATCCCCTTCAACCACATGGCCCGACCAGCTCGAGCTTGAGTGGTCATTTAGCATTGTAACCGTATGCCGAGTCAGAAAGTTCAAAGTATCATCGTCCTTGGACTGCCCGAGAAACTCGATCAGATTGGTAAGACGAGCGACACGACTAACACCGAATATTGGGGCGCCTGGATCAGGGTGCAGACATTGCATTGCTGTAATGGCCGGAGGAACAGGCTCCGTGTTGAGGTCGGTATGAAATTCACCCTCTTTAGTTGTGTGCGAAAGTTCCGTCGTCCAAGGAGACATCGTGAAGTTTTTGACGATCTGCCCACCGCGATAGGTCCGGAAGGCCGACCCAATAGTGTGTGCAGCCAAGATTAGCATTGCTCCGTCGGGACATGCTGGAAGCCCTCTAATGACGACGTAATCACGTGTTCCAAAGGCCGCGCGTGTAGTCGCGCAGAACTCCTCCCAATCCTCGGACTGTATCAACGGCAGAGTGGCGAGAGCATTATCGCGAGCTAGCTGCTCCAACGACGCCAGCGCATCGAAATGCGAAAGCGCCGCTTCGCAAAATGTCGCGAGTTTAGACGGAGCTACAACTAAGGCGGAAGAAAGGCCGTTCACTGTTCCTTTAGAAAGCGAAAGAGCAACTTGTGACGGTACTGATGATCAAGTAGCTCTTCAGCAGAAGAGTATTTAAAGGGAGAGTTATCTGGGTCATATATCACCCATCCATCACGTCGCAAGGGCCGCAACGCACCTCGTAAACCGACATCGATACCCGCCCGGAGGATATCAAAGGGTGCCCGATCAAAAACAGTTTGTCCCGCGGTCCGTAGCTGCGCGCTCCAAGTGAGCCACACCGGATTCTCTGAGTGACAGCCCGCCACCACAAAAGCTGCACCTTGAGGGCGCAAAGTACGAGCGATTTCGTGAAACAGTAAGGACAGATCCCCCACCAGGTGAAGCACTTCGTGGCAAGTAATCAAGTCGACGCTGGCGGTCGCTACATCGCCCCAACGCTCCGGTGACAACACTGCCACTGTAGGAGCTGAGTCGCGTAGCCTGAACTTAGTCCGCTCACGAGAGTGTTCTGATGGTTCTATTCCGGTTAAGCGCTTCGGGTGCAGAGTTGCTGCCAGTTGCGCGAGCAAACCTCCGTGATGGCAACCAACATCGAGAATACTCTCTACTGGCCCGCCAACGTCGGCCTTAATTTGCGCAAGCAGACTCGACCAAAACATCTGATTGGCCTGCTCGAGAGAAGCGTCATTCTCGGGCAAGAAGGAACGAGGAAAGGAAACGAGAACAGACATTCCAGTTATGGACAACGCTGAGGCGAACAGCCCCGAGCCTGCGTTTCGCCGTGGCATGGATCGATTCCGAAGTGTCGGATAAAGAGATCCTTACTTTGATCGAATGCCGTCTGTAGGGCCGCAAAATCATCAGGACCACGCATCCCGAAGTAGGGGAAGTGATGAAGGAAATGGCCGAAGATGTAATCGCAATCTTGTTCGTAGGCGCGCGTATCCAGGATATGTGCATGCCAAAACTCATCGATCGGCCCAGTGGGACAGATTTTCCGATCGGGATACACGATATTGAGAGCTAGGAAACGACGATAGAGATCCTCCACCTCCGCTTGGTGCTCAAGCGACCAGCCCTTCTCTTGGCCGAGCTTAAGTTTAACCATTGTGAAGTCTAGCTTTGCAACGCGTGTTAGCGCCGATTCGACGTCAGGTCCAACCGCCGTGAGGTCTTGACACTCATCCCAGCTAAGCGGTCTGGCTACATTGGGGCTGCTCACTGTCGAACCCTCCTAGTCTTTCCTTTTCGATTTGAAATCCGTTGAGATTCTAACATGGCGGAGCACTGCAACGTAACGCATTCTCACCTTGACAAGGTCTCAAGCGACTATCTGCTGTCCCCCTCGCTAATCCCAGAATCAACAACGAGGAATGCGAATTCCAAAACGACCAGCACTCCCAAAACTCTGTGGTGCGCGAGGGGTTTCCGAGACATGAACTCGGGACTCGGTCTTCCCTTTGAGCATTAAGTGCTTTTGAAGGAATTGTATCAATCTTCGAATCATCAAGTTTTATCGCTTGGCAAATAGAAAAGAGTAGCGGTAGCCATTTGGCATGTCGACTGCGCCTTCATCCTATAAAATTACTATGACACCCTTCGTCGGTCAACAGACAAACTCCTCCATCGCGATACGCTGAGGTCACACGAGTGCCGCTTCTAAAAGTGCCGCCCTTATTCATAAGCGGAAGACTTTGTTCGAAGTTAGAGCTCACATCAAATAACAGAGTGCGAGGTCATTAGCGAAAATTCGCTCAAGCAATTCCGGCTTGGTACAGTGAGGGTAATTTCATCTTGCGCAGTGCGTTGCAAAATACTCTAAGGTACTGCAAGTCAGTTGCTTGACTTGTGAGAAAATAAAAGCAGTTGCATCAGAAATTAACTGGGGCTTATGCTGCCCGATTCAGAGAGAGTCGTCTTTGTGCGGTTTACGCCAATCCGAGACCGTCACAAAAGCACGCACACTAATAACGTGTTGCCAGTAAGAGGTGTCAATGGCAACGAAGAATCCGGTGGAAATCGAGCGGGCGGCTAGAAGAGCAACAGCACGCTTTGCAGGAGATCTAACGCGACCTCAGTAACCGAGGAAGCTTCTCCCGCATTTGAAGCTGGAGGAGAGCTTGTTTCCCCTGGTGCTAGAGAGTCATCTTGCGTCATTTGAGCGACAGCGCACGGCGGCGATTGCGTCTCGCCAGGTTCTGGAGGTGCGCACGGTGGCGACTGTGTCTCGCCCGCAAAGGCGACCACTGAAAGAACAAACATCAAGGTGGCGGAGACACCTAGTCTTTTTAGGTTCTTCATGTTTTCTCCTTAGGTGAATTGGTGTTGCGAGTTTTCTAATCGAACCAGACGAAGCATATTTAAGAACCGTTGATTGGCTTTCACTAAGTCAATCCGCGGCCCCATGCTTCGTGGAGCGCCGAGAGTTTATCACTCATATAGAAAGGCAGACCTCACATGAACTTGGAGGCTCAGTTAACCGCCCTTAAAGACCAGAGTGCGGATCGCACACTTGCCGAGCGGGCCGAACTTTCCTGCCGCATAGCCAAGAAGCTTGAAAAGATAGGCGAATACGAGGCAGCGCGCGAAGCGCTCGGCGAGTTTTGGCCCGACCGGGACGGTCCACCAAAGCTCGATGATCTGAACGAATCCACGAAAGCCGAGATACTCCTCCGGGCCGGCGCTTTGGCGGGATGGCTAGGAGGCGCGGATCAGAATAAAGGTAGCCAAGAAACGGCAAAGAATCTGATCACAAAGGGTATGGAGGTCTTTGAAGAGCTTGGGCAATCCGAAGGGGCGGCCGAAGCCCGTGGTGAGCTTGCTCTCTGTTACTGGCGCGAGGGCTCATACGATGAGGCGCGTATCCACCTAGCAAAGGCCTTGAATGGTTTGGGCGATGAGAACTCAGAACTGAAAGCTGTCCTTCTCATTCGTGCGGGTATTGTGGAAGTAGATACACAGCGCTTTGATCAGGCATTACGCTTCTATAACGAGGCAATGCCTCTCGTCGATGTAAGTCTGGATCACGCTCTTAAAGGCGGCTTTCACATTGCCTACGGACTAGTCTTCCGGCGCTTGGCTACTCCTGAAAACCGAGAAGATTATATGGACCGAGCACTGATCGAATACGCGGCTGCAAGTTTCCACTTTGAGGAAGCAGGAAACGAACGCGCTTTAGCTCGCGTCGAGAACAATCTCGGTTACCTGTTTTTTACGATCGGACGCTATAGGGAAGCTCACGGCCATCTCGATCGTGCTCATCACCTTTTTCTGAAACTGAAGGATGTAGGAACTGCAGCCCAAGTTGACGATACTCGAGCGCGAACATTGCTCGCCCAAGGTCACGTCGCTGAAGCCGAACGTCTGGTGCGATCTGCGGTCAGGGTGCTTGAGCGAGGCGACCAACAGGCAGTCTTGGCAGAAGCGCTCACTACCCAAGGTGTCGCGCTGGCGCGTTTAGGCAATCGTCCTCGCGCGAAAGTTCTGTTGGAGCGTGCAATCGAAGTTGCCGAGACAGCGGGCGATCTGGAAGGCGCTGGGCGCGCGAAGTTGAGCATTATCGAAGAATTCGGTGAGAAACTCCCTGCCAAAGAATTGGTCGCGATCTATCGTTCGGCGATTGAGCTTTTGAAGCATTCGCAAGATCCATCGACGGGAAAACGTTTGATCGCATGTGCGGACAAATTGCTTGATACGGTCAGACGATTGGACGGTGAAGATCAGGAGTCCCAGGAGCACACTTGGGAAGGCTTCTCACTCAAAGAACATGTACGCAATGGCGAGAGGGCGGTGATCGAACGTGCGCTAAGGGACGCAGGAGGGTCGGTAACTAGAGCCGCTCGACTGCTAGGTTTTAGGCATCATCAAAGCCTGATTTCTATAATCAACAGCCGGCATAAAGAACTGCTGGAGACACGCTCAGCAGTCCGAAAGCGAAGACGCCATCTTTTCTCCCCGCCTCGGAAAATCAAGAAGAAGGTCGTGGAGGTCAGGCCAATTCCTGCCCCGTCAGAAATCACAATTCTGCATGTTGAAGACAATAAGGTTGTTGCGCGGTTAATCCAGGACACTCTAGGCGCGGAGGGAATGCATGTCGATTCTTGCATCAACGGCGCGACGGCTCTGGAAGTATTAAAGGGCGACGCTCCCTACGACGCAATAATTGTTGATAATGATTTACCCGGCCTCAGCGGGCTTGAGTTGGTCCTGCGCGTGCGGAGCCTGACTCACCGACGTAATACGACAATCATCATGCTTTCGGGAGACGACTGCGAGAAGGAGGCTTGGCGGGCGGGAGTCAACGCTTTCTTGCGCAAGCCTGACGCCATCGACCGAGTTGCTTCGACGATAACCAGACTGCTTGAAGAACGGAAAGCGCGAAAGGATTAGGCCTCGGTCCATACTTTGAATTCCGTTTCTTTGGCACGGCCTCCTGCCGGCGCGATTGGGCGTGACCGTGCTATGAAAGCTTGGAATTGACGAAGTATCCGTTACTGGCGACTAGGAGTGTGGCTGATATGAACCCATCAGAATCGGTTTGGCTTCTCAAGGCAGCTAGTGTAGTGTCTCAGAAATTCCTTTACAACGACCGACCTTGTCGATGATCTGTTGTGCGGTAGCGGTCCAGATAAACGGTTTTGGTTGTTTGTTGTTCTGAGCAAGATATTCCTTGATCGCGG
>JAWVEB010000003.1:0-232096 GCA_033856915.1 Blastocatellia bacterium
TCGTCTTCCCGTGATCCACGTGCCCAATCGTCCCGATGTTCACGTGCGGCTTGCTGCGATCAAATTTCTCTTTGCTCATCTTTGTCTCTATTCCTCATGTGGCACAGACTTCAGTCTGTGGTTCTCGTCAGTGACTCATCGCAATCACTGACTGAAGTCTGTGCCACCATTCATGGAGCCCGCGATGAGATTTGAACTCATGACCTCCTCCTTACCAAGGAGGCGCTCTACCCCTGAGCTACGCGGGCTTGTAGGGCAAGTTGTTAACTTGCCTTCGCTGGTCCAAACCTCATGGTGACAAGTAACAACTTGTCCTACCGAATAATTGGAGCGGGCGACGAGATTCGAACTCGCGACCCTCAGCTTGGAAGGCTGATGCTCTACCAACTGAGCTACACCCGCTCATCTGTCTGAGATTTCAAATCTCAAACTTGAAATCTGAAATTTCAGTTGGTGCAGGGGGTAGGATTCGAACCTACGTAAGGCGTTAGCCTGCCGGGTTTACAGCCCGGTGCCATTAACCACTCGACCACCCCTGCCTATTTGCCGCCAATTAAGCATGCGAATAGAACCGGTGAGAATAACAGGCCCGACCTTCCCTAAGCGCGCACTCCGACCCTAGCCGCAAACTCGTCACTTTAACTGACGTTAGTATGGTTTTGCAAGTACGCTGGTAGAAAGGACGTTGCGCTGGTCAACCACGCACCGTTCCCTCATTTCGGCCTAACGCTGGTATGGTTCTTTGGAGCCGGCGAAGGGACTTGAACCCCCGACCTACTGATTACAAATCAGTTGCTCTACCAACTGAGCTACGCCGGCTGACTTGCGGCTGGCCCATACTAGCAGCAACAAAATTCAAAGTGAAGCAAGCGCACCCATACCGTCGTGAACCGGCAAATTGATTTTTTGTCACAACAAATCCAGAGCGTTTGCTTGAGATTGAACCGGGTAACGCGCCCTACGAAACCATCAGAGTCAATTGAGAAAGCTTTTGCTCACTAACGACCTGCGCGTAACTTGACAACGGTTTGCCCGTTTCCTATTCTAGCCGTTCGCGTTTTAGACGCTTAAGATAGAAGGACTTATCTATGTCAACATACTTTCCCAGCGGCCAGACCCTGGCGCAGGAGCGGAATTGGTACGTCGTGGATGCCGCCGGCAAAACGGTCGGACACCTGGCTTCCGAAGTCGCTGCCATGCTAACGGGCAAACGAAATCCGAAATGGACGCCGTTTCTCGACATGGGCGACCATGTGATCGTAGTCAACGCTCGCAAGGCGACCTTCACCGGCACCAAAGGGACGGCCAAGATCTATAGCCGGCACACCCTCTATCCCGGCGGCTTGCGACAGACGACCGCGACTGAAATGTTTACCAAGCACCCGGAGCGCGTGATTGAGTTTGCCGTGAAAGGCATGCTGCCCAAGACGAAACTGGGGAAGGCGATGGCTAAGAAGTTGAAAGTCTATGCCGACGCCGAGCATCCTCATTCGGCGCAGCTACCAAAACTCCTCGAACTCCCTTCACGCAAAAATCAAAAGTAGAAAACCGAAACAGAAGGATTAAGACGTGGCAGAAATTCAATACTACGGTACCGGGCGGCGAAAGACTTCGACTGCTCGAGTTTATTTGCGACCAGGCGCGGGCAATTTCCTGATCAACCGGAAAGCCTTCGAGGCCTACTTCCCCAACGAGACGCACCGCATGATTATTCGCCAGCCGTTTAATCTGACTGAGACGGGCAGCAAGTTTGACGTTCTGGTTAATGTGGCGGGCGGCGGCCCCTCGGGCCAAGCCGGTGCGATTCGCCACGGCATCACTCGCGCTTTGATGTTGTACAACGCGGATCTGCGACCGGCGTTGAAGCAGGCTGGCCTGGTGACCCGCGATCCGCGCATTAAGGAACGCAAGAAATACGGACAGAAGGGTGCGCGCAAGCGCTTCCAGTTCTCGAAGAGATAGAGACATTGCCGATTGCCAATTGCCGATTTTTGATTGGCGGTTTTGCGAATTAAGGCTCGCCGCTCTTCAATCGGCAATCGGAAATGTATTTGAATCCATTGTCGCGATTCTAATTGGTTGCTTTCAAAGCGAAAGCACTAGTCGCGGCGAGTACACAAACCAATTGACATAAAGGAGAAGGCTTTTTGGTTACGGTTACGATGAAAGAGTTGCTGGAGGCCGGTGTTCACTTTGGCCACCAGGTGCGTCGTTGGAATCCGAAAATGAAAGAATACATTTTCGGAGAGCGCAACGGTATTTACATTATCGATCTGCAAAAAACGCAGAAGATGTTTCGCGAGGCGCTCCAGTACGTCTCGAACATGGTAGCTGAAGACCGCGGCAAGACCGTGCTCTTCGTCGGCACTAAGCGTCAGGCTCAGGATGCCGTGCGCGAAGAGGCGGAACGCTCGGGACAGTACTACGTCAACCAGCGCTGGCTGGGCGGCCTGCTGACGAATTTTCAGACGGTGCAAAAGTCGATCAAGCGCCTCAAAGATCTGGATGTGATGCAGACCGACGGCCGCTATGAGAAGCTCACCAAGAAGGAACGAATCAAACTTGATCGCGAACGGCAGAGCCTGGAAAAGGTTCTCTCTGGCATCAAGTCAATGACTCGCCTGCCTGACCTCGTTTTTGTTATCGACGTGCGCAAAGAAGAGATTGCCGTCGCCGAAGCGAACAAACTAGGCATCCCGGTAATCGCGGTGGTCGACACGAATTGTTCTCCCGAAGGCATCGATTATGTAATCCCCGGGAACGATGACGCCCTGCGCGCAGTGCGTCTGTTTGCGGCACGCATCGCTGACGCCGTGATGGAAGGCCAACAAATGTTGACCGAAGGCGGAGCTACCGATGAAGGGCCGGCTGGGGAAGAAAAACCGGTTGCAGCATCGAGCGATCCTGAAAGCGCAACTCCCCCAGCCGCGGTTGAGACCGGAGAGCCGGCAACAGAATCTGCGTCGCCGGAACCCAGCGCTGAACCAATCAGTGCTCAACCTGGCGAAACTGCTCGGCAAGACGAACCCGCAAACGAGAATGCGGAGGTCGTCGCCGCAAGTTAGAATTAAGGCAATATCAAACGCCTCGGCAAGCGCAGCCTCAAAAGCGGAACCTCCGCCGGGCTGCGCCTTTTCATGAGGTAAGTGGCACAGACTTCAGTCTGTGTCTTCACAAAACAAGAAACCACAGACTGAAGTCTGTGCCACTAATCAGGAAAGAGTAAGGAATCATGGCAGAAATAAACGCAGCCGCGATTAAGGCGCTGCGCGAAAAAACAGGCGCCGGAATGATGGACTGTAAGAAGGCCATCACCGACGCCGAAGGCAACGAAGAGCGGGCGATCGAAATCCTTCGCGAGCGCGGGTTGGCGTCGGCCAAAAAGAAAGAAGGCCGCGTGGCCGCCGAGGGCGTGGTCGCCTCCTACATCCACATGGGCGGCAAGGTCGGCGTGTTGGTGGAAGTGAACTGCGAAACTGATTTCGCCGCCCGCAGCCCCGAGTTTCAGCAGTTGGTGAAAGACATCGCCATGCACATCGCCGCGGCCGAGCCCCGTCACGTCTCGCGCGCAGAAGTAGCGCCGGAAACCCTGGACAAAGAGCGAGAGATCGCGCGGGCGCAGGCGAAGAACGATCCCAAAAACGCGAGCAAGCCGGACCAGGTCATCGACAAGATCGTCGAAGGCCGGCTGAACAAGTTTTATGAAGAGTTCGTTTTGCTGGACCAGCCGTTCATCAAAGATCCGGCCCGGACAGTCGGCGAACTGGTCACGGACAAGATCGCCCAAACCGGCGAGACTATTACCGTTCGAAGATTCGCTCGCTACAAGATGGGTGAAGGCCTGACCCGGCGCGAAGACGACTTTGGCGACGAGGTCGCGAAGCTCGCCGGAAGTTAGTTTTCGGGTGTCGAGTTCAGAGTTGCGAGGGTGGCTTCGACAAAGCTCGAATACTTCATTAGACAACGAGTCGCGACTCGAAACTGTTATCCACCGATGAGCACTGAAATCCAAAATCAACCAGCCTATCGCCGGGTCCTTTTGAAAATTTCCGGCGAGGCGCTGATGGGCGAGCAAAGCTTCGGCATCGATGTGGATATCGCGCGTTCCGTGGCCGCGGAGATTAAGCAGGTACACGACCTCGGCATTCAGATCGCGGTGGTGGTCGGCGGCGGCAACATCTTTCGTGGGCTTTCCAAAAGCGCCGGCGACATGGACCGCTCGTCCGCTGACTATATCGGCATGCTGGCGACGGTGATGAACGCCGTCGTGTTGCAGGATGCCCTGGAAAAAACCGGCATTCAGACGCGAGTGCTGTCCGCGATTCACATTCCCCAACTTGCTGAACCGTTCATTCGCCGGCGCGCTATCCGGCATCTGGAAAAAGGCCGGATGGTGATCTTCGCCGCTGGGACCGGCAATCCTTTCTTCTCAACTGACTCGGCCGCGGCCCTGCGTGCGCTCGAGATCAAGGCCGAGGTAATTTTGAAGGCGACCAAGGTAGACGGTGTGTACTCAGCCGATCCCATGACGAACCCCGAGGCAACGCGATTTGATTGCATCACCTACCAGGAAGTTTTAGAGAAGCAGTTGAAAGTGATGGATGCATCGGCAATCTCACTGTGCATGGATAACAACCTCCCGATCGTAGTCTTCAACATGCGTACAACCGGAAACATCGCGCGCGCAGTCGCCAACGCCTCGGGCATCGGGACACGCGTTTGTTTGCAAAGACCGTAAATAGTGAACCGTAGACCGCGAACAGTACGTGCGTTTGTCGGGGCCGCGGTTCTTTCGAAGCTTGACTAAATCCGCAGTTTTGTCGATTAACGGTTTACGGTTCACAGTCTTCGGAGATTGTCATGAGCGAAAAAGACGTCGTCAAAGAAACCAAGCCGCGCATGGATGCGGCGATTGAGGATGTGCGCCGCAAGCTGTCTACCGTGCGCACCGGACGCGCGGCGGTAAGCCTGCTCGACGCCGTTATGGTTGACTATTACGGCACGCCGACGCCGCTAAACCAGGTGGCTTCCGTGCACGCGCCCGAACCGCAGATGCTCACCGTGCAGCCGTGGGACCAGACGCAAGTGGCAAGTATTGAGAAGGCTATTCGGGTCGCGGATCTTGGTCTGAATCCTTCGAACGACGGCAAGCTGGTGCGGATTCCCATTCCGCCGCTCACCGAGGAACGCCGCAAGCAACTCGCCAAACAGGTCCATGAAATCGCCGAAGAACATCGCACCGCCATTCGCAACATCCGCCGCGATGAGAACGACAAGCTGAAGAAGATGCTCAAGGACAAAACGATTTCCGAGGATGCTGAACGCTCCGGCCTGGATGAGGTGCAAAAACTCACCGACTCGTACATCTCTAAGATCGACGATCTCTCAAAGTCCAAAGAACACGAACTCATGAGCATCTAACTAGTGGCACAGACTTCAGTCTGTGATCTTGACACGGCTAATCACAGACTGAAGTCTGTGCCACAATGATCGTATCTCTCGCCCTATCCTTGATTGCCATTGCGAGTGGCGCGCTGCTCACCTACACCTGGGATGAGGACGCACCGCTCGCTTCGCGTTTATGCACCGGCACATGTATCGGATTTGCGCTATTGGGGCTGGTTGGCCTTGCCGTCTCATTAATGATCGGCCTGACGGCTACGACCTTAGCCGTGACGGCGCTCCTGTTGGCAACGCCCGCGTTGCTGCTCCGCAATCCACAAGTCCGCGCTCAAATCGATCAGGACCTCAAGCAAGCGACCCAGGCGATCAGCCGCGCGACCACCCGGCCGGATCGCTGGGCGTTCATCTATTTTCTGTTCTATGCAACGGTCGCGATCGTCATGTGGCTGGTCTTCGCGCGCGCGATTTTTGAAAAGCCGGAGGGCATCTATACCGGGGTGCTGAACAACTATGGCGACCTGCCGTTTCACCTCAGCGTGATCACGCGTTTCGCCTTTGGCCAAAATTTTCCGCCCGAAGACCCGACGTTTGCCGGCGCGCGATTTACCTATCCATTCATGACCGACTTTGTCTCGGCGATGTTCGTGCGCGCCGGCGCCAGCTTGCGCGATTCTCTCTTCATCGAAAACTACTTCATTGGCGTAGCGCTTGTCGGAGTATTGCATCGCTTTGGCCAGAAGATTCTGCGCAATCGCACGGCAGCGATTCTGACACCGCTGCTGATCATTCTGAACGGCGGCCTGGGCTGGGCGATGTTGGCTAAGGATGTGAACAAGACCGATGGCGGAGTCTTTCAGGTGCTGGCGCACATTCCACACTCGTACACGATCCTGCCCGAAGTTGCCGCAGGGTGGCGCTGGGGCAACGCAGTGACCAGTTTGCTGGTGCCGCAACGCGGATTCCTGCTAGGCATCCCGCTGGCGGTGATTGTGTTCACACAATGGTGGGCCGCGTCGCAAGGCGAGGCAGAAATAAAAAGTAAAAAGGTAAAAGGCAAAAAAGAAGTGCGTCGGGAGAAGAGATTGGGATCTGTAAAGCACACCAGTGGCAAAACAGGTTCAACCGTCGAGAACTCTTCCCTTTCCACTTTTTCCTTTTTACTTTTACCCTCCGCTCATCGGATGCTCGCGGCGGGTGTGGTCGCCGGTCTATTGCCGCTGGTCCACGCGCATAGCTACATCGTGGTAATGGGCATGGGTGCCTGTCTGGCTGTGATCAACTGGTCTCGTTGGCGCGAGTGGCTTCTTTTCCTGGTCGTGGGATCGCTGATCGCTATCCCACAGTTGCTTTGGTCGACGCACGGCAGTGCGGTCAGCACGCGCGCATTTATAGGTTGGCAGTTCGGCTGGGATAACAGCAATGCCAATTTTTTCTGGTTCTGGTTTAAGAACACCGGGCTTTTCATCCCGCTGCTGATCGCGGCCCTGCTGTGGAAGCGCGACGACTATCTGGTTTCACGCAAGCTCCTGTTTTTCTTCCTGCCATTCACGCTCTGCTTCATCGTCCCCAACCTGGTGAAGTTAGCCCCATGGATTTGGGACAACGTGAAAGTCCTTTTCTACTGGTGGATCGCGTCCGCGCCCATCGTCGCGTTACTCTTGGCGCGCCTGTGGGAAGGAAAAGCCTGGCATCGCGTGCTGGCCGGCGGCTTGTTTGTCGTGCTCACTCTGGCCGGCGCCCTCGATGTTTTCGCTCTGGTCACCAGCCAGGGCGAGTACCAGGAGTTCGACCGCGACGGTGTTACGTTTGCCGAAATGATCAAGCAGCAAACACCACCTCGCGCTACGATCCTGCACGCGCCGATTCATAACACACCGGTTTTCCTGACGGGGCGGCGATCGCTGATGGGTTATCCCGGGCACATCTGGACGCACGGGATCGACTTTGGCCAGCGCGAAACCGATATCAAGAAAATCTATTCCGGCTCGCCCGACGCCGCGAGCTTGCTCAGCAAATACGGGGTCGATTATGTTGTAATCGATCCGCAGGAACATTCGGTGATGACTGTGAACACGGGTTTTTTCAGTCGTTACCCGGAAGTTATGAGAATAGGTGAGTACCACCTCTACAAAATCAAGCCGTAAGAAGTCTCGCGCTAGAGCCGCGCCGGCAAATCAGATCAGCGAAACCCGCGCGTCGGAGGACAGTGCGGATTTGTCTGAGCGTGCCTGGAGACTGTCGTCTCTGGCGATTCTGATCATCGGCGCTTTCCTCCGGCTGTACAATTTGTCCCTCGTTCCCTTCCACCATGACGAAGGCGTCAACGGAAATTTTCTCGTTACGCTGGTTCGCGAAGGCAAATACACTTACAACCCGGAAAACTATCACGGCCCCACGCTCTACTTCTTTTCCGCGGTGATTCCCTGGATTGCCCGGTTCTTCGGCGGGAAAGCCTTCGGCGACAATTACGGACTGACGACGTTCAATATTCGTCTGGTCACGGCAGCTTTTGGCATCGGGACGATCTGGCTCGCCCTGCTCCTGCGCAAACGGATTGGAACGATCGGCGCGCTATCGGCGGCAGGCTTGATCGCAATCTCACCGGGCGCGGTTTATCTCTCTCGCTATTTCATTCATGAATCTCTGTTCGTCTTTTTCACCCTCGGAATCGTCGTCGCCGCTATGAAGTATTACGACACGGGGCGCGCCACCTATCTAATATTAGCTTCGATATCCGCGGCCTTGATGGTAGCGACTAAGGAGACCTGGATCATGAATGGGCCGGTCCTCTTGATCGCGCTGATTATGACCAGTGTCTATTTTTGGCTGCGTGAGAAGTTGGCTGGAAGGCAAAGCGAATCGTCTTTGGGCGAGCGTCTGCGGCAAACGATTGAGCGCTATGGCGGACCTGTGCCTCTGACTACGGTGGCGCTGGTGGCCTTTGCCGTCTTCATCACTGTCAACGTGCTGTTCTATTCGTCGTTCTTTACCAACTATCCAAAGGGCGTCAGTGACGCGATGCAGACGCTGCGGTTTTGGTCGCATCGCACGCACGAGCACGAGCACCCGTGGTACCAATACGTTTACTGGCTGCTGCGTGAAGAATCCCCGTTGATGATCCTTGGCGGTCTCGGAGCGTTAGTTGCTGTGTGGCGGGCGAACAATCGTCTGGCGGTTTTCCTTTCGCTGTGGTCGTTTGGTTTACTCGCGGCGTATTCCCTGGTTGGTTACAAGACGCCGTGGATTAGTCTCAACTTCATCGTGCCGCTGGCGCTGACATCCGGTTATGCGCTCGATTCTGCTTACCAGAAGCTGAGAGAGTTTGGGCAGGCGCGTCTCTTCATTGTGCTCGCCGTTTTGATCGCCGCGCCCTGCGTCTATCAGATGTATGAGCTTAACTTTGTTCACTACGATGATGATTCTTACCCGTACGTGTATGCCCACACCCGGCGAGAGATGCTGCAGATGCTCAACGAAATCGATCGCGTCTCGAAGCGCGCAGGCACCGGCACCGATACTGGGATAGCGATCGTGTCGCCCGACTACTGGCCGATGCCATGGTACCTTCGCGACTATAAAAAGGTCGGCTACTACCAGCAAATCGTGGCCACGAACGAACCAATAATCGTCGGGTCGATGGCGCAGGAAGAACAGCTTAAGCAAACCTACGGCGATCGTTACGTGCTGATCCCGTCCGCCAAGGATGACGGCAGTTATGATCTGCGACCCGGCGTTGATTTGCTGCTGTATGTGAGGAAGGACGTGGCGAGATAGTTGGAGTGCGCTGACTTGTCGGCGCTTTGGTTCGGAGTTCCGCCTTTAGGCGGAAGCCCTTGTGAGACAAGCCCGCCTAAAGGCGGAACTCCAAACAATCCAAAGCGTGTCCTCCATTCAAGTGGCTCGCAATTGCGAAAGTGCGAGCATAGAATGCCAAAGAGGAAACTCAATTGAAGTTCGAGTGGGATGACCAAGAGGCCGTCGAGAATCTGGCGAAGCGCGCAGTCAGCTTTGGAGAGGCAACGGAGGTTTTCTACGATCCAAACGCATTGGAAGGCACGGACGCTGAACACTCATTCGACGAGGCGCGTTTTTTTATTATTGGATATTCAACGAGCCGAATGCTGTTCGTCGTGTTCGCCGAACGGCGCGGCAACGTAATCCGGATCATCTCAGCGCGACCGCCCACGCCAGAAGAAAGGAAGTTATATGAAGACCAAGAAAGATGAGAGATCTGCGCCTAAAGAGGTCGAACTAGTAGTCACGCAGGAAGACTATGAGGCAGGCGTAAAGCGCGGTTGGACAGACGATGACATGCTCAAGCCGGGCCGTTACAAACTGAAGCGCGGCGGATTCCTTGCGCGACATCCGGAGTTGAAGGTCAAGGAGAAGCAGCGAGCTTGACGCAGCAGCCATTGTCGCAGATGAAAGGTCAAACTCTACAAGAATGGGCAGGAGCCTCGCGGATATTTGCTTTGGTGTTTACCGACATAGTTGACTCCTCGACGCTTGCAAATCAATTGGGGGATGAAAAATGGATCGACTTGCTCCTGAAACACTTTGCGAAGGCCCGTGGACTAATGGAGAGGTACGATCATCATGAGATCAAGATTATTGGCGACTCGTTCATGGTTGTCTTCCGAACAGCGTTGGACGCCCTCGATTTTACGCTAGCATTAGAGAAAGAAACTGGAGATGAACGGATAGGAATTAGAGCCGGGATTCATGTTGGCTCCGCCCGAATAATCGAAGACGACATATTCGGGAATATGGTCAATTACACGAAGCGAGTTGAAAGTACTCAGAAAGAAGGTGGCATAACACTGAGCGACGCAGCAAAAAGGGAAATTACGAACGAGAAGGCTGAGCGACACTCTTGGTTAGTCTTCCAACCCCTTCCCGTCACATTGAAAGGATTTCCTGAACGGGAAACCGTGTGGTTGGTTGTCACTCCTTCGGCAGCCGCGCGGGCATTAGCCACCGCCTTAAGGTCTAAGTGGAAGTAAGGTGTAGCGCCAAAAACATACCATGATGCGTTTACCCAAATTCGACTACCGCGTCCCGCGCACGATCGCGGAGGCGGTGAGGATCATCGGCGACGTTGGGCCGGAGGCGCAGTTCGTGGCCGGCGGCACCGATCTGTATCCGAACATGAAACGGCGGCAGCAGACGCCACGCACGGTAATCTCAGTCATGCGTTTGCCGGAACTGAATAGCATCGACGGAGATGGTAAAGGCGGGATTAGAGTAGGCGCGTCGGTCTTACTCACGGACATCGTTGAAAATCCGATTATCAAACGCGACTATCCCGTGATCGCGGCGGCGGCGCGCACGATCTCGACTCCGCTCTTGCGCAACATGGGCACGATTGGCGGGAACCTTTTGTTGGACACGCGCTGCAACTACTACGATCAGAACTACGAGTGGCGCAAGGCGATCAATTTCTGCTTGAAGAAAGACGGCGACGTTTGCTGGGTCGCGCCGGGAAGTTCGAAGTGCTGGGCCGTGCAATCTTCCGATCTGGTCCCAGTGATGGTGGCCATCGGCGCGAAGTTTCGTCTCGCTTCCACGCTGGGCGAACGGATGATCGATGCGTCGGGATTTTACAACGACGACGGCATCGATTATCTCAAGAAGCGGCCTGACGAACTCCTGGTTGATATTCATCTGCCGCCGACAAACGGTTGGCGTGCGTCTTATCAGAAGCTTCGCCGTCGCGGTGCTTTTGATTTTCCGGTGCTTGGCGTGGCCGCCTGGGTGAGCCTGGATAAGGCCGGAACCGTTCGTGATGCGCGTCTGGTACTCGGCGCAGTTGCCCCTTCGCCTTTACAGGTAAAAGAAGCCGAGCAGGAACTGATCGGCCAGCCGTTTGACGAAGAGCACATTCGCGCCGCCGCCGAAGCCTGCTATGTCAAAGCCCGCCCCCTCGACAACACCGACTTCGTCATGAACTGGCGCAAGCAGATGACGCGGGAATATGCGCTGCGAGCGCTTCACGAGTTACAGTAATCAGATTGCTTCCGGATGATTGATGCTCATCGCCGCAGTCGATTGCTCAAGCTAGAGCAGAAGAGAAAAGCGTTGCGGCTCTGCCGCCAGATGTGCGGAAAGGCTCGGCCTTTCCGAAACACTCGGGGTTGGATTCAGGCGAGGCTACGCCTCGCATGCTGAGGCGTAGCCTCTTGGAAGATTGAAGCTAACCATCCACCGGAAAGCCCAAGGCTTTCCGCACATCAGGCGGCGAAGCCGCTCGGCACATTAAGAACGGTTAGTCACGCGCAACATGAATGACATTAGCGCAATTCTTCTCGCCGCCGGCCGCTCGCGCCGCATGGGCGCCTTCAAGCCGCTGCTCACTTTTGGTGATCGAACAGTAATCGAGTGCTGCCTCAACAACCTGCGTGCTGCCGGGGTTGAAGACATCGTGGTAGTTGTCGGTCATCGCGCTGAAGACATTCGAGCACAGCTAAAAAATCTCGACGTTACCTTTGCGGTCAATCCCGATCCGGATAGTGAGATGAGCGCGTCGATCGCTCGCGGAGTCGCCGCGGTAAGCCCCAGCGCCGAAGGATTGATCATTGCCCTGGTCGATCATCCCGCCGTACCAAGCCAAACGATCGGGATTCTGATCGACGAATGGCGACGTGGCGCCCCGCTCGTGCAGCCCGAACACGAAGGACGCGGCGGCCATCCGGTCCTGGTTGATCTCACGTACCGTAATGAATTGCTCGCGCTGGATCCTGAAAGCGGTCTGCGCGCTCTGTTCACCGCACACCGCGCCGAAGTAAGACGGGTGCCGGTTTCATCGCCGTTCGTTGCGCGCGACATGGACACGTGGGAAGATTACCAGCGGCTGCACCAGGACGTCTTTGGAGTTGTCCCGGCGAAGGATTGAGCCCATTTTGGGCGCGTTTTTGCCGACAATAAAATAGTCCAACGGGACCCTCTCCGTGATCATCTAAACGCTCGTCGGTTGGCCGCTCGTCCTCAATGGGACGCTAACCAGCGGCCAGGAAAAGGGAGTCAGGATGTTTAGCAAAATTCGCAAGAGCACTGTGGCGGCATGTGTATTAGCAGTAGCGATGTCTGCCTCGCTGCCGGTGCCGGCCTACAATCAGTCGCCGGAGTTTTCTCTGCGCGCGGTTGATGGCGATACGATCACGTCCGCAAGCTTGCGCGGTGAGGTGGTGGTGCTGGTCTTTGGCGCTTCATGGCTGCCATTGACCAAGAACCAGATGGAAGCGGTGAAGAAACTCGCGGACCAGTACGCGGGCCGCGGCGTTGCGGTTTACTGGGTGAGCACCGAATCCGAATCGCCTAAGTCCAAGAACTACGTCGCGGATGAACAGTTGCGGGAGTCAGGCCGAAAGTACAAGGTTACGGTGCTGCGCGATCCCGAGGGCGCAGTCTCGAAAAAGCTGGGCGTCGATCAGCTGCCGTCCGTAGTCATCATCGACAAGCAGGGGAATGTTGCCGAAAGGATCGGTGGCATGGATCCGAGCGCCGATCTGGCGAAGCAGTTGGCGGAACGCCTGAACAAGATCCTCTAGGATTACCGAGCGCGGACATCCTGTCCGCCAGCTGCGCAGCACGCTCACCCATAAGCTCTCATCAAAGCAACATTTGTACGCGCTCATGCGGACAGGGATGACCGCGCTCCATTCAGGGCGGGCTGTGCCGAAAGCTCCTGCACCATCGCGTAAAGTAAACGCACCGGCAATCCCACGACATTTAAATAGTCACCCCGAATCCCTTCGATAAAGCGCGCGCCGAGTCCCTGGATCGCATAGGCGCCCGCTTTGTCCTCTGGCTCACCGCTCGACACATACCAGTCAATTTCATCCCCGCTCATCACGGCGAATTTCACTTCGGTTGTTTGGCAGGCGACTCTCGATGCCAAAGGATCGATGAGCGCGACACCGGTTAGCACCTGGTGCCATTCGCCGCTTAATCGTCCTAGCATTTCGCGCGCGTCACTTTGATCGCGCGGCTTCCCCAAGATCTGTTGATTGATCAGCACGACAGTGTCAGCTCCGACAATTGTCGCACCCGGACATCGACGGGCGGCGGCTTCGGCTTTGGCTCGAGCCAGGCGCTGGACGTAAGCCATGGCGACTTCTCCTGGCTCGCGCGTCTCGTCAACATCCGTTGGCAGCGTTTCAAAGGGCCAATTAACCGAGCGCAGAATTTCAGCCCGACGCGGACTCGCCGATGCCAGGATAATCTTTGGCAGCGCGATCGCGCGCAAGGCGTCGCTTGAATCATCCCCACCTGGCGCACTCGCTTGGTTGTTTCGCTTCTCTTCCATTAAACTTCAAACTCATTTCGGGTGGATAGTGGCACAGACTTCAGCCTGTGATGTTGTAGGCGGAATCACAGACTAAGGTCTGTGCCACTAAGGGACGACGAACAGATGATAGACGTTGCGCGCTTATTGCCCAAACTTCTGAACGCCACCGGCGAGAATCCCGAGATGGCTGAGATTGCGGCGAAGATCGCCTGGACCCGCGCCGCGGGTGACGGTTTGCGCAGACATGCTATTCCGTTCAGATTGTTTAGAAAGTCACTGGTGGTTTCAGTCGCCGATGCCATCTGGCAAAAGCAGATGCAGTCGATGAGCCCGGAACTGATTTTGCGGATTAATAAATTGTTGGGCCGTGAGGTAGTTGAGACAATCGAATTCCGCATCGATCCGGCAGCGGTCGAGGAGGTCCGTGCAAATCTGCCGACCCGGCGCGGATTGCGGGACAAAGCCCTGGGACCGATTCCCGATGAGTTGATTTCGGCAGCCAGCGAAATAGCCGATCAGGATCTGAGAGAACGATTTCTTCGCGCCGCTGAGAATTGCATCGCCCGGCGGGAAGCACTGACGAACACTTAATTATGCCGATTACCGAAGCCGACATTGAAAAGATTGCCCAACTCGCCCATCTGGAAATAACAGATGATGAGCGCCGGCTGTTCGCCCCGCAGATTTCCGAGATTGTCACCTACGTCGAACAACTGAACGCGATCGACACGAGCGCGATCGAGCCGGCCCTCGGCGGTCTCACTCCCGAAGGCGCGCAGACCGTCTCGTGGCGCAAAGACGAAGTGCAGCCGTCGCTGGGACAAGAACTGGCGCTGGATCAGGCGCCCGACGCGGCCGCGGGGCATTTTCGCGTACCGAAGGTTTTGTGAGTTAGGTTGCTGCTTATCTCTGGAACCGCAGCTCAGGTCGAAAGCTAGAGCCGAGGATTTGGGTCTCGTCATGTTTTGTGTGAGTTCGTGGATCGCTGACAATATTTCGCGGACTCGATCCAAATGAATTCTAAATCGCACGAACGGACTTCTGAAAAACCAATCGAGAGGACACTGGACTAGCTATCGTATCAGCCATGTCTGAGAGCATCGCAAATCTTCGCGACAGCATTATGCGCGGTGAAACCACCGCTCGCGCCGCGACGGAGTCTGCGCTCAATTCAGCCGAGAAACTGAACCCCAAGCTCAACGCGTTTCTGGAGATCGATCGTGACGGTGCGTTGAATCGCGCCGCGCAAGTCGATGCCATCGATCAGGTTGACAGGGCAAACTTGCCCCTCGCCGGTGTCCCTCTCGCCGTCAAAGACAATATCTGTGTTCGCGGCATGCAGACCTCCTGCGGCTCGCGCATCCTCGGCCCATATCAGCCGCCCTACAACGCGACCGCGATCGAACGCTTGCTCGCCGCGGGTGCGGTGATTATTGGCAAAACCAACTGCGACGAGTTCGCCATGGGTTCCTCAAATGAGAATTCCGCTTTTGGCCCGGTGAAGAATCCCTGGGACATCTCCAGAGTGCCCGGCGGTTCCTCCGGAGGATCGGCGGCGGCGGTCGCGGCGGGCATTGTCCCGTTGGCTCTCGGCTCAGACACTGGTGGCTCGGTTCGCCAACCTGCCGCCTTCTGCGGTGTGATCGGATTGAAACCGACGTATGGCCGCGTGTCGCGCTACGGCCTGGTCGCGTTCGGCTCATCACTGGATCAGATCGGAGTACTGACACGCTCGGCGAGCGACGCCGCGGCGGTGATGCAAGTCATTGCCGGACGCGACCCGCACGATGCAACGACCGCGGATGTGTCGGTCCCTGACTATTCCGCGGAACTGAACGGAGACATCAAAGGAATGCGCCTCGGCGTCTCTCGAGTGTTGCTGGGCGAAGGACTGGGCCCGGAAGTGCGCGCGGCGATCGAGAAATCAATCGAAGACTATCGCGACCTGGGCGCGGAGATTGTCGACATCGAACTGCCGCACGCAAAGTACGCGATCGCGGTCTACTACATCATTGCCACCGCCGAAGCTTCGTCGAACCTCGCTCGGTATGATGGCGTGCGCTATGGTTTTCGCGCCGAAGATGCGCCCGCGCTGAAGCAGATGTATCGCAAGACGCGCGACGAAGGATTTGGCGCCGAAGTGAAGCGCCGCATCATGCTCGGCACCTACGTATTGTCCGCTGGTTACTACGATGCCTACTATTTGAAAGCGCAGAAGGTGCGCACCCTGTTGCGACAGGACTTCACCCAGGCCTTTGCGAAATGTGACGCCGTGTTGACGCCGACGACGCCGACGCCCGCGTTTCTTTTTGGTGAAAAGGTTGACGATCCGCTGGCGATGTATCTCAACGACATTTTTACGGTGACGGCGAATCTGGCGGGAGTTCCCGGCATCAGCGTCCCCTGCGGACTGTCCGGAGACGGGCTGCCGATCGGTCTGCAACTAATGGGACCTTACTGGAGTGAAGCGAGATTGCTCCGCCTGGCCCACGCATATCAGACAGCGCATCCAATCACCGCCCAGCCCACAGTCCACGCCTGAATTTAGAGTGCGCCGGCAGAGCGCAGCCACGACGGCGAGCCGCGGAGCGGCGAAAGATCTGTAGCCCATGGCGTGAGCCATGGGACAAGAACGCCAAACCACCCCAGCCCCGGCAGGGGGCGAAACCCTCCCTTTGATCAATATTTTCGAGTTTCGCCGCTCGGCGGCTGTCTCGTGGGCCAACCCGATACCCACGGCTGTCGCCGTGGGCTACAGATCTTTCGCCGCTCCGCGGCTGTGATTGATGAAAAGCGGCTCTCACCTTGAAAACTTCTTCTGAAACTCCGCCGACCGCCGCCGCAACTGAAGCCAATCTGCAAACAGACCCGGAGTTTGAATCCAAACCTTGAGCCACTCGGTTATCTCAGACTGTTCGGCGCGTTCCGGTACGCTTAGCCTTCGATCCTTCGCCAGTAGCTCCGCCATCTGCCGGCTACTGACAGCCATGCTTACCAAGTCCTTTGCGGCTACCTGATCGCCTGATTTTTCTGCACGCTTACGCAACCCTTCCAACTTCTTAATCAACGCTTCGGCTTTACTTAGGCGCAGCGGTTTTCCCGTAAGCAGGGCCTCAAGGGCCCTCGACTTCCGGCTGTCCTTCTCAATCTTGGCTTCCCGCCAGCGCGCATCGAACTCGATCACTTCGGGATGAAGCAACTCCGCGCCTTCATCCGCCAGCACCCGCGCGATTGCCGCCGGACTCTCATCGTCGCCCACGGATTGTTGAATCTCGCTGAGTTCCGACTCACCGATCGCGCCGCGCCCCAGGCGATCCCACGCCTGAATTATCAGTTCGCGTCCGGCAGGTAGTGCCGGCTTCCGGCTGCGCTTCGCGGATTGCGTGCCTTCCATGCTCAAACCATACAAGATAGAATCGAATCTTGCTGAAGATGCTTTACCTACGGGTCCAGAGTCAACCGATGAGTAACATGCGTAGCTTCCAGTTTCGCGTTCGTCTCTCGGACAAGACTGTGTCGCTGGCGATTCTCCTCATCTTGCTGTTCGGCTCGAGCGCGCCCTGCCGCGCGCAGAAGCCGGCAACATTGCGCCGCATAGAATTCGTCGGCCTGAAAAAACTGACAGCGCCCCAGGTCATCGAAGCCAGCGGACTCAAGATCGGTAGCCCGATCAGTCCGGACGTCATCGATGCCGCGGCCGAGAAGCTGATGCAGTCCGGCTTGTTCAGGAAACTTGGCTACAAACTCCGCATTACTGACGACCAGGCCACCGTCATATTTGAGGTCGAAGAAGCGACGAGAAACTTGCCAGTGGTCTTTGAAAACTTTGTCTGGTTTAGTGAGGATGAAATCGCGCGTGCGATCAGACAGGACCTGCCCTTCTTTGACGGCACTGCGCCTGAAGGCGGCACCACCACTGATAAGATCGCCGCGGCGTTGCAGCGTTTGTTGAGCCAGAAACAAATCGCCGGCAAGGTCGAGCACATGCCGTATACCAGCGTCGCCACCGGCCGGCAGGAAATTCTTTTCACGGTCGAAGGGGTGAAGATCCCCGTCTGCTCCCTACACTTTCCCGGGGCCACGGCGATTTCCGAAGCCGACCTGATCAAGGCCTCGCAGGCTTTGCTTAAATCTGATTACTCGCGAAAGGACGCCGCCGGGTTTGCGACCTACACGCTCTTTCCGCTCTATCGTCATCTCGGTCATCTGCGCGCGCAGTTTCAGGCGCCGACCGCCGCGCTCGAAGAATCGCCCGGCCCATGCGCGGGCGGAGTCGCGCTCACCATTCCCGTTGATGAAGGCGTGGTCTATTCATGGGAACTCGCCGAGTGGTCCGGGAATCAGGCTTTGACTAAGGAAGACCTGACGACCGCCCTGGACATGAAGCCCGGTGAATTTGCCGATGGTCTCAAGATCGACAAGGGTCTGAAGGAAGTGCGCAAGGCCTACGGCCGCCGAGGATATATCGGCGTGAGTCTCAAAGAATCGTCGGAATTCGACGATGCCAGTCGGCGCGTGAGTTATCAAATCAACATCACCGAAGGCCCGCGGTATTTCATGGGTAACTTGATCGTTAGCGGATTGCCTGCTGAAGAGGTCGAGCGCCTGAAGGCCAAGTGGACACTTGGTTCCAACGCAGTATTCGACGAGTCGTACGTCGATAGTTTCAGACAGACGGGCCTGCGCGAATTCATCATGGGCTATTCGCAGCGGACCGGCGCGCGCGCAAAAGTAGAAGTGGAGATAAAGCCCAACACGCAAAAACAAACCGTCGACGTGATTCTTAATTTCAAGTGATGAGGGCGAGTTGGGAGTGGATTGATTTGCTTGACGCTGAAAGCGTCAAAGATAGTAGCCGGGGGCAAAGCCAAGCGACGCCCCCGGATCGCATTGCCAAAATGGACCCCGACCCTGAACGGGTCGCACAATCTCAGACGATATGCGACCCTTTCAGGGTCGGAATCCTTTGTTGGTCGTGAACCGGGGGCGTTGCCCCCCGGCTATTACATGTCACGCCTTCGGCGTGAAGAGCCGGATCGCCCCCGACTAAAGCTCATGCCCCCTGATGAAACCTCAATCTCCGAATTGCTCGCCCGTCTGGCCCACGAGTTCAAATCCAGGCCCTTCATTCCGCATCGCCTGCTCAAACAAGGCGATGCCCAAACCATCGGAGCGTACCTGTGGCCCAGGCGGCTTCGCTCCGGCGATCGCACAGGAGATGAAGAGCGCTTTTTCGACGTCGAGCCCGGCAGCCAGGTTCTGGCGCGCTGTCGTTGGCAGCCGAATCGAACCGAGCGGCCGACCCTGGTGATGTGGCACGGCATGGAAGGTTCGACCGCGTCTTCATACATGCTGACTACGGCCAGGAAAATGTTTGGCGCGGGCTTCAATGTCGTGCGGGTCAACTTTCGCAACTGCGGCGGGACTGAACATCTGTCGCCGACGCTTTATCACGGAGGACTCACAAACGATCTGCGCGTGGTGATTGATGAATTGATCGCGCGCGATGGTCTGTCGCGCCTCTTCGTCGCCGGCTTTTCCCTGGGTGGCAACATGGTCCTGAAGCTGGCCGGTGAATATGGAGAGAACCCGCCCGCGGAAGTAAAAGCCTTCTGCGCGATTTCGCCGGCGGTCGATCTACGCGCCAGCACCAACCTGATGGCCCAACGTCGCAACTGGATTTATCAGCAGGATTTTCTGCGGCGTTTGAAGAACCGGATCAAGGTTAAGGAAGGGCTGTTTCCCGATCGTTACGACTCCAGTCTCTTGCGCGACGTGCGCAGTGTCGAGCAGTTCGACAACCGCTATATCGCGCCGCTCTTTGGTTTCGCCGACGCCAACGATTATTACGCCAAAGCAAGCTCACTTCCCTACATCAGCCGCATTCGCCTTCCCACTTTGATCATGCACGCCCAGGACGATCCCTTCATCCCGTTTGCCCCGCTGCGCGATCCAGCAATCGCAGCCAATCCTTACGTGCTGTTGTTGGCGCCCGAACGCGGCGGCCACGTAGCGTTCGTATCTGCCAGCAACGGCGAAGACCGTTTCTGGGCCGAGAATCGTCTGGTAGATTTTTTCCGCCAGATGGCCGGCGAATCCTAACCGCAGCCTGCGGAGCAGTCGCCGGCATGCGCGGGCCCCTCCAGTATGCGCCGGCTTACCCCAGCCCATTTCGCCAACAAAAGATTGATTTCTCGCAACGAGGCGATATACTCCCGCGTAACTGTGAACTCCCAGGTCGCCGGAACATTTTCCGGGCTTTGGTTCTTCCGGCAGTTCCAAAGGTTGAGAATGACATGAACACATTCGCACCGAAACAGAATCAACCTCAGCAGCAGTTGCCAGCTAGGCCCACCAGAGCGAATAGGGTGCCACCTGCGGTAAGTGATGCACACCTGCACTTGCAGCGCACAAATGGAAATCCACCCGTACTGCGTTTCCCACAGACTGGAGCGAAAGGCCCTGACGTTAGCTCAGATCCTAAAGCAACAATCCGCTTCGCTCATGACTTCAACCGGATTTCGGCGCCCCCTCAAGCACCAATAACGATTCAAGCGAAGCTGACGATAAACACTCCCGGAGACGTCTACGAACAGGAAGCAGACCATGTCGCCGAGCAAGTAATGCGCATGCCCGACGCGCAGTTACAGCGCGCTTGTGCATGCGGCGGAGGGTGCGCAAGTTGTCAGACGCAGCAGCCGGGCCAGGAACATCAGCACTTGCAGACTAAGCACGTTGGTCCAAGCGATGCGGGCCAGACCGCCGCTCCACCCATCGTCCACGAAGTATTAGCTTCAGCCGGCCAACCGCTCGACTCAGCGACACGCGCGTTTTTCGAGCCGCGCTTCGGCCACGACTTTTCCCGAGTGCGGGTGCATTCCGACGCGGCTGCCGAACAATCGGCGCGGGACGTGAACGCGAACGCCTACACGGTTGGCCAGAACATTGTGTTCGGTGCGAGCCGGTTCGCACCGGAGACGCACGAGGGACGGCGGTTGCTTTCCCATGAGTTGACGCATGTGGTGCAGCAGTCAGGTGCAGATGCCATTCGTACTGGTCAAGACACTGAAAAACGTGGTCTGTCCCCGATTTCCCCTGCGGCTGCCGGCCGGCTGATCGCGCATGAACCAGCGCACGTCGCGCAGCCGGGCGCTGCGAGCGTAGTGCGGCGTGACATCGTGACCGACCGCGCCACCAACATCGCCGGGTTCGAATTCCGCGTCGGCCACGAACTGACTGAAGATTTCGTCAACGAAGCGAAGAGACTCAGCGCCGACGGCACGCTCGACAGCGCCGACATCATGAAGCTCAAGGCCGACAGCATCACGGCTCGCGACACGGTAAGCGACCACGAACGCATGTTCATGGCCGGACTGCTCGACGCTGGCAATGTGCGCAACTTGCAGCGCCTGAGGGTGAATGCGACGGCCGCGATCACGTTCCAGTTCGCCACCATCACCGACGCGCGGGTGAAGCGGGTGATCGAAACCGGCCAACCCGCGATGCCCGTCAGCGTGTCGACGCCGGTCAACAAGATGGCGGCAGCGGTCACCGCGCTCGACCTTCCCGAGGCGCTGAAGCAAGGCAACCAGGCCGGCGCCGCTGCCGAGACCGAGATCCGCAGGCTGGTCGGCACGCCGTTGAACGGGAAGATCGGCCTGGTGATCGCTTTCGCACAGGCGCATGGCATCCTGCTTTTCAACCTACTGGTCGCGATGCAGAACGCAGCCTCCGACAACGCGCCGAACGACCGCGTACTGGCGGCCGCAGCATACGCAACCGCCGCTGCGGCCGGGCAGCCGCTGGCGGGTGATCTGCGTAACGGGAAGGTGCGCGTTGATGCACTCGATCTGGCGAAGTTCCTCGCGCTGCCGGGTGCAAAAGGGCTGCGCGCGCTCTACATGGGCGCGGCGCCGATCAATCCGCAGATCGCGGGCCTGAAGGGCGACACGGTCTACATGCCCGACGACTTCGACATTACCGACCTCTACGACCGTTCGAACGTGATCCACGAACTGCGTCACGCGCAGGACGACAAGGCCAGCCCGGCGACCGGCAGGCCAGCCTCGGTGCTGCGCAAGGACCTCGAAGAAACGGCATACCGGGCCCAAGCGCGCTACATCCTCGACCAGATGAGCGGCCAGTCCGCCGCGGACCAGACGACCAGCGCGACGACGGTCGCCGCGACCTCCGGCGATCTGGTGCTGATGGCCGTGTTGATCGAGACGCAGTCCGACCCGACGAAATACCAGCTGCTGGCGACGCAGCTCTTCGCTGCCGCGCCGACCGGATCGAGGCTGACCCCCGCCCAGGTGGCCGGCTTGCTGGCGCGCCAACCGGCACAGCTCGAATCGTTCTTGCAGAGGTTCATTCAGCTGATACCCGGCATGACGGCAACGGCGACCGCGACGCTCGACGGGCTAACGGGCGAGAGCCTGATTCATTGGATCCACCGCCTGTGACGCGCTCGACTTGCGATCCAGGTCACTCAGGCAGCTTCTCCTTGGCCAAGCTACCCCTTTTGGCCCTCAATGACCATTTACACAAAATTATTTACACCCTCGTCACTCAACTTCCAACCCAGTCTGGTCTACTCCCGATCCAACTCGCTTAACCTGCGATCCAACTCGCTCGACTTCCGATCCAACTCGCTCGACCTCCGATCCAACCCGTTCGACCTCCGATCCAACTCGCTCGACCTGCGACCCAAGTCGCTCGACCTGCGATCCAAGTCGCTCGACCTGCGATCCAACTCGCTTGACCTCCGATCCAACTCGCTCAAGTTGCAGGTCAATCGAGTTGACCTGGTGCCCAAACGCCCTCGATTCGGGCCAAAACCCTCCGTTTTCCGGCCCTTTTCGACAAAACTCCAACAAAAAGCTTGATTTCTTGCAAGGAAGCGATATACTCCCGCGCCGTAGCCTCGTAAGCCACTGGTTCTCAGTAAACATCCCAACCCAGGAGGTGACAGGATGGCCCGTAAACGGCGAACTTCAGGAGTTATTGAAACCACCCGGCAACGTCTTGCCGGCTTCAAACAAATTGATCCAGCGCCCGATTTTGGCGGCAACCTTAACGCGGCCGGCGGCCAGGCGATAATCACGGATTTCACCGGCGAGCTGGACAGCTACAACCAAAACACTGCGGCGCTCGACGAACAGCAAAACCTCGTCGACACCAAAGAAGACGCGGCCAACGACTGGAACAAGCGCGTCCTCGCGGCGGTCGGAGCAAAGTACGGCACCGACAGCAGCGAATACGAAATGGTCGGCGGCACCCGCACCAGCGAACGCAAACGTTCGCCGCGCAAAGGCGCCGGCGGCTCCAAGCCCCCAACGCCCTAACCTGTAGCGCAAGTTGTTAACTTGCGTTACATGAACCAGCCTCGACCCGCGATGAAGACCAGCGAGGAATCTTCATCGCAGTCGAGGGATCAAATACTGTCGATTTACGATTGACCACTGGTGGGCGTTGAATTGGGAGCTTTGCTAGTAGCTGCTTCAAGTAGTTCTCGAGAGGAAGGAACCGATGAGCACTACGCCATCTCCAAGCCCAACTGGCTTCGCGCCAACGGTTCAGGAACCGAATAACCGAGGGCAGCATGCCGTTTGGGATGTCTACGACGATTACCGATCCGCCATGATGAATGTGAGAATCCAGAAGTGTTGCATTCAAAAGTTGCGTCGGCAGAATTACTTCGTGGAGATTCCTCTTGCAATCATAGCCTCTTCAACAGTGGCGGGTCTCTGGTTTTGGAAAGGCGCAGCCGGTGGCGAAGCGTGGAAATACCTCGGCGGTCTAGCTGCTTTTTTGGCAGTAATGAAACCTATTATGAGAATTCCAGACAAGATTCAAGAGCGGGGGGAAATGCTGGTCAGTTTGAGCGTAATCGAGAATGAGCTTGAGAAATTGGTCAAGAAAATCTCCCACGACAAGATATATGACGAAACGCTTTTCGAAAGGTACAACAAAATTCTCGACATGAAGGGGGAGCACAAAAAGAAATATCAAACGGCTAAGTACCAGCAAGTGAGCAAACGGCTGAAGCGGAAATGTAGTCAAGAAGTGGAAGTGCTATATCCTGGAACCAAATTCTATGTACCGGAGGAATAAGATATGACAGAACATTTGCAACAAGAAGAAAAGGAAGCATTGGGGGTTTTTGAACAGGCAGGGGAACCTGATCGTTTGTGTGCCCGCGACAACGATGAAAAGGATTCCGAATCTGATCCGGGCGGTGGTTCCGAATCTGATCCGGGCGGTGGTCCCGAATCTGATCGGGGTGGTGGCTCCGGTTCAGAACGCGGTAATTCTGCTTCCCTCGAAGAGAAGTCTTGGGAAGATCCGGAGAAAGGCTGGAGTCGATAGTACGATTTCGCGGCACGCCCGTGATGTTCCGCTTTCAGCGCTTCCAACGGCTAGAGGCCCGGGTCGCCGGATCCAGGCTTGTACTTTCGAGGCATTGATCTTCCATGTCGCACCGATGATTTTTATGGGAGCAGCGGCCTCGCGGACAACGATTGTACGAGCGTGTCCGTTTCCAAGCTAACCGTGATCACCTGTCCAATCAGTCGCACAATGTATTCCGGATCATCGGAGCGGTTGGGGTCGTTGGTGATGCCGCTGCGTTTGTCGGTGCTGACTTGATACTGGTCGATGATCCAGTCGAGTGCAGAGCGATTGCCCAGCCGGAACTCAAACACTTCGGGCGGAATTCCACTCAGAGTTAGAAAGTCGTTGTAAATGAGCGAGCGCTTGTCTTTGCTCAGCTTCATTCTTTCGACCCGCCAATCAAGCTGCGCGCCCGGCTTCTCAATTCTTTCGAGCGGATATTCCGGCTGCTGTTCGTAGTTGACGTGGATTTCGGCGAGACGTTTGCCGATGTCGGCGAACGCTCGAAAGTCAGGAGCGAAGGGAATGCGTGGCAGTTCCGACAAGCTTCAGACCTCCCAAGTGGCGTCGGCCTTGAAATCCAGATCATATTTCTTCTGCAGAGCCGTCACAAAGGTGGGTTCGACCGAACGCAAGTAGGCGATCCAGCCCCTGAGGTGGGCGATCCGCTCGGGTTCAAGCTCTTTATGCTTCAGCTTGTTTACTAGGGCCTTGAGCATTCGCTTCTTGGGACGTCCGATTGAAATCTTTCGGTCAGACGTTAGCACCAAGCCAGCCGCGAGCCTTCTGCGTTTGCGGGATGAAAATGCGGTCTTACGCTCATTGATTCTTAGCGTCGGGATGGCAAGGGTATTCAGAGATTCTCGCAGCTTCTCCAACACGCCTTGGAGAACATTCGGCTGATTGGTGGAAAAGTACAGATCGTCTGCGTATCGTGTGTATGTGACTTCCTCGGCCTCTGCTCTGCCCGACCACGCTACATCAAACTCAAACATGATCGCGTTCGATATAAGTGGAGATGTCGGCGCTCCTATCGTCAAACAATCAAAGCGACACACGATTTGTCTCACGAGAGTGATGTCCGCGTCCGTAAGCTCCACATCGGTCAACTTATCTCGATTAGCTTGGAGTAGGGTTACTACATCCGACCCGGTCAACGAAGGGAAGAAATCCTGGAAATCGACTCGCAGTATGTAGTTGTTAGCTACATGTGCAGCTGCGTTCAATCTGATACTCGATCCTTTCTGATATGCAGTGGCTGATGGATGGACGGGCAGTAACTTAAGCACATTTCTGAGTAGCCAATACTGTAGAAGTTTGAGCTCTCTGGCCGGGTGATGAATTGTTCGTTGACCACCCGTTCGCTTTGGAATTTTGTATTCCTTATACCGATGCGACGCCGAGTTTGCCAGCTTTGTCAGGAATAATGGGGAGAGAGCGAGTTGACTCGCCATTCGCTCGATTATCATGGAGCCACCTCCTGCAAGGCTTTCAACAGGCGCGGCGAATGTCGCTGATAAAACAAAGTCACACCGGCGAGCACTTTATCAATATCGACGTTCTCAATCTCGATAAGACTCTCTTTCCCCACAATCCGGTAATAAGATGTTTCTTCATCCTTCTCCACAAACTTCCCTGCTTGAAGAATCCTCAGCAGATCGGTCAATTCTTGTGGCCGCGGCTGAGTGCCGAAACAAACAGAGATTGCGTGTTTCAAGGTTGTGAAGTCGGCTAACCGCAGGAACTTTAATATTTCAAGTACGACCGATAATTTCTCCTTGCCGTTTAGCCGGCGAAATTCTCGATACGCCAATTGATCACGACGAGTCCCTTTCATCCGATCATTTAGCCGCTGTCCAAGCGGAGTGAAATCGGCGGACGAAAGCACGCCACAATGGACGGTTGGTTTCAAAAACGAGAACCGATCGATAGTATTTATGGGACCGAGATTGAGAAAGGAATCGGATTGCTTATTGTCTGGATTTATCACCAGGGTCTTAACGCGAATCTGCGGGCGGCCAGAGAAGAAGCCAGTTTCCGCAAAGGACCCGGGACTTTCCGGGAAAATGAGAACACAATCCGCAATGCTAGCGATAACAGATTCAAACCTAGCGAGATCTATGAACGTCCTACGCCCGGCCACAAAGTTGTCCTTGATGGCGTTTTCAGCCAGAAGGCAGACAAAGTTTGGGAGTTCGTGATCGGCCCATTGAAGGAACTGCTCGCGAAGTGTTGTCTTTCCTTGTCCGAATTCTCCGCCACAAACAAACACAAAGAACGGGCGATTTAGGAGATAGACCGGCTTGCTTTGGAAGACTGCACGCAGAGATTCAAGCACCCGCTTCCAAGCGGGATCTGAGGATAATAGGGCCATATGTGAGCGTCTTACTTAGAACGCGGACGGAGAGACAAATCCGTCCGTCCCTTTAGGGCGCGAGTCTTCGAGCGAGGACGGATTTGTCTCTCCGTCCGAAGAATCCCGCTCAATGCACTTCAGCCTGGCTTAACACCCGGCATAGAGTCTTATCGTAAACGTTTACGAAAAAACCCAGCTAAGACGCGCACGTATGGTACTGGCCCGTGGACGACGCGTCAACCAAAAAGGTTAGATAGCACGCATGCCGAGGTGTTCAATGACGTTTGCCTCAGCTGAGCCGCACGACCTACTTCTCGATCTTCTTCAAAATCCGATCGGCGTGATTGCGGGCGATGAGGGGGATGTGTTCGTCCTGTCTTCATCTCGGTCAGCAGCGGCACGAGTTGATAAGGATCCGATAGACCATCGCGGTCCAGCAGTGATTCCATCTCATTTAAGAGCGAAGGTGCGTTAAGCGGCTGCATCGCGCGGGCGATCTTGATGTTGAAAGTCAGGATGGCTTGATCGGAGACGCGGCAATACTCGTCTGAACCACAGAGCGGACCGCGACTTCGTGAGAGACGCCAATATTTTCGAATTGGCGGAGTGCCTCGTAATAATTCTGGACGGGCTTGTGTGTTGGTTTGAGGTTAAGCTTTTCCATCAGCAGGAGGAGCGTGGCTCGCAGGAATCTTAACAGTCTTCGTGGTTATGGCAAGCGGAATCCGGGTGTGGTGTTTATGCCGCCCTCGTTCGCGGGCTCCTTCTTCCATTCGGCCCTTACCCACAGCTTGCGCTGTGGGCTATTGGTATGGCGTCGGCTGCGCCGACTCCGGTGGAAATAAAGCGCTCGAAGATGCGATAGAACCTCTCTAGATTAACGGCTTCAATCAGCTCGCGAAGCGAGCGATGTATCAGTAGCCCACAGCGCAAGCTGTGGGTAAAGCACCCCCACAACAATTCTGAGCCCCGGGAGGGGCGACATACCAAGCACAACCCATCACAAATCCTCTGACGCGCAAACATGAGATCCATTTCGATGAGCGAGGCACATCCGGGATCAGTTATGCCGCCCGCGTTCGCGGGCTCCTTCTTCCATTAGGCCCTGACCCACAGCTGGCGCTGTGGGCTACTGGTATGGCGTCGGCTGCGCCGACTCAAGCCCTCTCTGACGGCCGGGCTACTGCCCCGAGGTATCCGCACAACTAACTTCGCTCTAGTATCGGATTATTCCTGCACCCCCCGCTGAATCACTCCCCAAGAGCCCTTCCGAATGCTGCCGATCTTGCGCAGACATTCTGGCATCGTGATTGCCCTTAAGACGAATCTCGAGGGAGGACGTCTTGGAGGGCAGCGACTCGTCGCCGCTTTCAAAGCGCTGACAAGTCAGCGCACTCCAAATCTTCGCAAATGGAAATAGTGATGAAAAGCAAACCTTTCCGCGATGCCGCGCGAGAGCAGACAAGTATCTTAGCCCCGCTCGAAAGAGCCGCCCTGCGAGGACTCGCGCGCCGCATGCCCGCTTGGGTGAATTCCGATCACTTGTCGATCCTCGGACTCGTGGGAATGCTCGGGGCCGGCGTGTGCTATGCCGCGAGCAAGCAGAATCCGCTGATGCTGCACCTCGTGAACCTCTTCATATTTCTCAATTGGTTTGGTGACAGTCTGGACGGGACGCTGGCGCGATACAGAGATCGGCAGCGCCCGCGTTATGGGTTCTATGTGGACCACATCATAGATACCTTCGGTGCGGTGTTTCTGCTGGTCGGTCTCGCGCTCTCGGGTTATATGAGTGAGCGCGTGGCCGCCGCGGTGCTGATCGCCTTTTTCATGCTGGCCATCAACTCGTATCTGGCCGCCTATGCGCTCGGGGTATTCAAGCTCTCGCAATGGAAAATGGGCCCTACTGAAATGCGTCTGCTGCTCATGATCGGTAATGTATTTCTGATCTACCATCCGCGCGTGCATCACCAACGCTATCTGCTGTTCGACGTCGGCGGCGTAGTCGCGGTAATCGGGATGTTATTCATTCTGATCGTCTTGTCGATTCAGAATACGCATGCTCTCTACGAATTGGAGCGCCTGCCTAAGCAGTAGGGGAAGTGATGAGGTCAGTACCGGGAGCGGTAGCGACCGGGTTCTTCTGCCAACCGGACGGTGGCGGGATTTAGACCCGGTCGCATCCACCACCCCCCGCGGGCTGCCCGCGCAGGGACCCCGGTCCGCTCCCGGTACTGACTGCGTAAACGTCGTTGATTGGTCGCAAGCCAAATGATTCACTTCATCAGGTTCAACGTCGTCGGCTTGGTTGGGTTTGCTCTGCAATCCGGTGCGCTGTTTGTGCTTACTCATAGTGCGCATCCCTTTGGTTATCTGCTGGCGACCGCCGCCGCAGTCGAGTTGGCGATACTAAATAATTTTGTCTGGCATCAACGTTGGACGTGGAGAGACCGGCCTTCGGCAACCGCGGGGGAAACGCTGCGCCGGCTGGCGAAGTTCAACATGACGAATGGCGCGGTTTCGCTGACCGGCAATCTGGTTCTGATGAGTATTCTGGTCGGACGCCTGGGCCTGCCAATCGCCGGCTCCAACTTAGCCAGCGTCGCTGCCTGCTCGATCTGCAATTTTTTTCTCGCCGACCGCATCGCGTTTCAAGCGGATAAGGAAACTCAGACAGCTTAGATGGCGCCGAAGAGATTCGACCGTCATACGCCGAAGGCGTTTGCTAACTCAGCCCCCGGTAACACCCTGCTGGATGAGTGATTCCCGAACGATTTATTACCCTGTAAGAGTTTGATAATTCGTTGGCTTTTGCCTGGGTAATTATTCAACGCCTTCAGCGTAGGACCAGTTGTTCGTCCGAGTCCCAGGGTGTTACCCGGGGCTGAGGTAGGGAACGCCTTCGGCGTAATGAACTGAGATGGCGGTAGCCGGGAGCCCTCCCTTACGGTCGGGCTAGTGCCCGCTCTACTTCTCGATCTTTTTCAGAATCCTGTCGGCATGATTGCGGGCGATTAGGGGGATGCGTTCGTCGGTCTTTAACTCATTCAATAGCGGCACCAGTTGATAGGGATCGGAAAGGTCGTTCCGAGCCAGCAGCATTTCCATTTCGTTCAAAAGCTGCGGCGCATTCAGCGGCTGCATCTCGCGCGCCAGCTTAAGATTAAAGATCAGGATCGCCTGATCGGAAACCTTCCGGTATTCCATCGCCAGCGCCCACGCGTCCTTGCTGTTACTCCAATTGAACTCGGCGGTCCGTTTGCGCTCGCCGTTCTCCATCTTCAAGTGATAGGTGCCGAGATGGGCAAAATCCTTCGGCGACTGGTAATTTTCGTCCGAATCGAGAAATCGCAGACCAGTCCAGAGACCAAGAATGCGACCGAGCGCGCCGATGGACAATTCTACGGGCTCGACAATCGGGGTGTCCTCGCCGCGCCGCTCAAACGTAATCTTGCCGCGGCCGAGGGCATCATGATCAATCACCACATGGCGGATGACAAACTCGGCCTTGGCGAATTCATATGTGTAGCGGGTGGCGTCGGGCGGTTTCTTGTTGTCTTCGCGACGCGGCTGCGGGGTGGCGCTGGGCGCGGCCGGCCGATCGTTTCGTTTGTTTTGATCCTGGGAGAAAGAAACAAGTGCTGCGATTAGAATCAGGAGTGCGGCCAACGGAAATCCTAAGATTGCTCTTTGTATTCGAATCATATCGGAAATCTTGGGTCTTATTGGTTGTTGTGCCTGCTGGGGATTTACTATTAGATGATGACAGAGAAGAACGCAAGTCGGGAGGGGGGTCGTGAGAGATGATCGCTCGTTTTCTGCGCGCCCGTGGTAACTCCCTTCTCCCTTTGGAAGAAGGGCCGGGGTTGAGAGTTTGCGAGTGCAATCTATTCCTTCTTATTTGTCCTCCGGTGGCGGTGAGTGGCATTCAAAGACAAAGACCATAATTGGGGTTAAGCAGCGGCAAGCCCTCACCCAACCCTCTCCCAGAGGGAGAGGGCTTTAATCGTATCGGCGCCTCGTATTTTCGTGGACTGTTTTAGACGGGAAGTCTTTCAACAAGGAAAGGTTGCGCGGGTGCCTATTCGAATCGCACGGAGACGAGCTTTGACACGCCAACTTCTTCCATCGTCACGCCATACAGCGCGCGCGCGGTTTCCATCGTGCGTTTGTTGTGAGTGATGACGATGAACTGCGTGTTGGCCGACATGGCCACGACCTTGTTGGTGAAGCGGCCGACGTTTGCTTCGTCAAGCGGGGCGTCAACTTCATCCAGCAGGCAGAAGGGTGAAGGCCGGTACTGGAAAATCCCCAGCACGAGGGCGAGTGCCGCCATTGCTTTTTCACCGCCCGAAAGCAGCAGCACATTCTGCAGGCGCTTGCCGGGCGGCTGGGCGATGATGTCGATGCCTGATTCGAGTTCGTCGTCGTTGTCGATCAGACTCATTTCGCCGCGGCCGCCGCCAAACAACTCATTAAAGAATTCGCTGAAATTCTGATTAATCTTCTCAAAGGCGTCGCGGAAGCGCTCGCGCGAACGACGCTTGATTTCGCGTAGGGCCTCTTCCGTGGCGGCGATGCCCTGGGTGATGTCTGCACGTTGAGTAGTCAAGAATGCCAGACGTTCGTCGGCCTCGGACAGTTCCTCGAGGGCCATCATATTAACCGCGCCGAAGTTTTCCAGGCGGTCGCGCCACTCTTCAACTCGCGCGCGCTCAACTTCGAGATCGAACTCTTCGCTGAGTTGAACCTCGCGGGCGAGATCTTCCAAACTCTGGCTCAGTTCGTTGGCGCAGGATTCCCGGACAAAACTGACCCGAGCTAAAGCCTCCGCTCGCTGGACCTCAATGGCAGCACGCGCATCGCGTGACGCCGCGGCGTTGCGGTTCAGTTCAGCTAACTCATTCGCGAGCGCATCCGCCTGAGACCGCGCGTCCGCCAGCCGCGCCGTCGAGCCCGCAATCTGTTCTTCTTCGCGGGCCTTCTCTTCATCGACCGTGGCTGCCAGGCGATCAATCTCAGCGATCGAATTGTGCAGTTCGCCAAGTTTCGTCCCGGCTTCGGTCAACTCGAGATGATGATGGGCAAGGCGTGAAGTAACGTCCTCGCGCTCGGTTTCCAGCCGGCGCAGATCCGATGTGGTCGAGCGCCGGCGTTCGGCGGCGGCGGCGGCTTCGGCGCGTTGCTGATTCAGAATATCGCTTTCGGATTCGGCGTCGCGGCGAATGCCAGCCAGCAAACTGGTTTTTAACTCGATCCGCTCCTGCGTGGCGCGGCGCATAGTTTCTGCCGTCTCGGCTTCGTGCAAGGTCTTCGTCCGGCTCTCTTCCAAGTCGTGACGTTCCTGTCCGAGGCGTGTGGTGTCGTCTGCAACCACCCGGAGGTGGCGATCGGCCCGCTCGATATCCTGCTGCAAGGTTCCGTAGTTGAGCTCACGGGCCATCGCCTCGCGATCTTCGCGCGCAATCGACGCGTTCAGCAAGACGACTGATTCTTCCAGACCGGTTAGCCGCGAACGTGCATCCTTAACCGCGACTTCGGCTACCGCGAGCTGGGCCGCTAGATCGGCCACGCGTGACTCCAATTCGCGCAGTTCCCGTTTGAAGGTCAACAAGCCCGCGCCTTCTTCCAGCGCCCGGCCGTGGCCCGCGTTGACGAACTGCCCGCCGGCGACCCAGTCTCCGTCCGTGGTAACGAACATATCGCCGGTGGCTAAAGACAAAGCAGTCGCGTCGTCGAGAGTATCCACCACCCGCGCGTTCATTCGCTCCGGCATCGTCCGTTCGAGCACGGTCAGTAATTCGCGCGGCGCCCGCAACGTTTCAACTATGCGTGGGCCATCAATCCCGACGGGGACATACTGCTGCCGGGCAGCGGTACCGGTAAACGTTTCTCTGAACGTCAACACATCTAGTTCGTCACTGCCGCCGTGAAAGCCGGTAACCAAAAACGTCGCCCGCCCCGCCTGATTATGCTTCAGCCAGGCGGCGGCGCGGATCGCATCATCAGGAGTGGGCACGAGGATCGATTGCAACGCAGACCCGAAGACACCTTCGACCGCGCGCTCCCATTGCGCATCGACCTGAATGCTGTCGGCCAGGGTCCCGATCAGATGAAAGTCAGTGTCATTCGCTGAGAAAGCTTCCTGCACGGCCAGCGAGTAATGCGTGCGCCGCTGGTCGAGCTCCTTGAAACTTTCCAGCCGGTGCAGGGCCCGCGAATAGTCGTCACGCACGCGCGTCTGTTCGGCGTCGCTATCCGAAACGCGCTCGTGACCTTCGATGACGGCTTTGATCGCGGTTTCTCGCTCGGCGGTCAGGCGGCCAAGCTTTTCGCGCGTCAACAGGATTTGCTGGTTGAGCTTCTCGGCTTCCGCGCTGCGTTCTGCGTGGGCCGCGGCGGCGCGTTCGCCTTCGCGCGCCAGGCCCTCGGCCTGTTGAGTTAGCTTCTCCAGGCCATTCTCGAGTTGCCGCGCCAACTCGTTCAGCCGTTCCACGGCCGCGGTATGCGTCAGCAGCTCAACTCGCGCAGTTTCGATCTCACTCTCAGCCTGACCAACTTCGGAAAGCTTCCGGGCGTGCGACTCCTCAGCCGCGCGCAAGGCGAGAACCGCCTGCTCGTTGTCCGCGCTCAGTTTCGCTTCGGCCTGCCGCAGACGCTCCAATTCAGACTCGACGATCAGAAGGCGCGCGTTGAGCGCTTCCACCTCCTTTTCAATCTCGGTGCGACGGCGGGTCAGCGTCTCGATCTGTTCTTCCTGATAGACGCGCTCGCGGATGCGGCGATCGCGTTGCAAGGCAGCGTCGGCGATGGCGGCGCGCAGTTGGGTCAACTCGTCTTCGAGAGCGCGGGCGCCTTGCGTCGCGGCCCGGCTGGTTTCTTCCCGCTCGGCCAACTCTGTAGCAAGGCGTCGATCTTCTTCCGTAGCGCTTTCCAACTGCACTTGCGATTGCTCAAGCAGGGCGACGAGACTGCGCTCCTCGGCTACGTACACCTGGCGCAACAGCTCTCTTAGTTCTTCACGTTGAATGCGATAACGCCGAGCCTTGGCGGCCTGCCGGCGAAGACTGTTCACCTGCCGCTCGATCTCGGCGATGATGTCGGACACGCGGCTGAGATTCGATCGCGCAGATTCGAGACGAGCTTCGGCAGCGCGTTGCCGCACGCGAAACTTAGTGATGCCCGCGGCTTCTTCGATGATCGTGCGGCGGTCCATCGGCTTGGCGGAAAGGATTTGTCCGATGCGTCCCTGCTCGATAATGGCGTAATGCCCACCCGCGAGTCCGGTGCCGGAGAACAGATCCTGAATGTCCCTCAGACGGCAGGGCCGATCGTTTAATAGGTATTCGCTTTCACCAGAACGATAGAGGCGGCGAGTGACAGAGACCGCTTCGCCGGGCGCAAACTCCAGCGCGAGATTGCGCCGGCGCCAGTGGCGATGGTGCGTAGGTATTCTGGATTTTGTTTCGACTGGTACTTCGGCAGAGGTGGCGATCGCCGCAGCCGGATCGATCTCGCTGGTCGTCGCTTCTATGATTGCGCCGGTCGTTGATTCGAGTAGCGTCGCAGGTTCAATCGCTTCAGGCGCGGCAGCGACGACTTCAGCTTCTTCAAAGACTGCGCTGTCTTCGTCAATCTTCTCCAGCGTCGAATCAATATCTTCAATGTCCGGTTCGTGCTCGACGACCTCGTCGCGCTCGAGGTGCAGGACAACTTCAGCCATGCCGCTGGGTTTGCGATTGCGCGAGCCCTGAAAGATGACATCTTTCATTTCGGCGCCGCGCAGATGCTTGATGCGCTGCTCTCCGAGGACCCACGAAATAGCGTCGGCAACATTGCTCTTACCGCAGCCGTTTGGGCCCACCACGCCAGTTATGCCGTCACCGGTGAAGATGAGGTCAGTATGGTCCGCGAAGGATTTGAATCCCGTGATTTCGAGTCGTCTAAGCTTAAACATCGGCATTCGTCGATTTGATGCGGGGGGTGACGACCGAAGCTGGCATCAAAGGCGACCTACGGGTATTGCACTATAGAGACAGGTGAGCGACATGTCAATAAGAACTTGAGCTTAGTAAGGCTAAGTCGCGGAAGCCAACAACTTAATACCGACCGCCAGGAGGAAGCTTAGCAGCGCAGGTCGGGCGCGCTGCTCGGCTTGATGTGCTACGAGGTCGCCTTTCTTTCCAGCAGAACATTTATGCCGCGCCTCAGACCGTCGGCGTTTGTGGCCTCGTACCGCAGCATGTGGCCATCCAGAAAGACCGTCGGCGTGCCGGTTACCCCCAGCGACGTGCCGCGCTGGATATCAGCACTAATCCGCTGATCAACCTGATTGCTGGCCATGTCGTTGGTGAACTGTTCTACATTCAGATTGAGTTGTCGCGCATATGAAATGAAGGTCGGACGCGGATCCTCCAGCTCGGCCCACTCTTTCTGGTTGCGATAAAGCCGGTCATGCATCTCCCAAAACTTATTTTGATTGCGGGCCGCCTCAGCCGCGTGAGCTGCGACCAAGGCGTTCTTGTGAATCTTCGTCAAAGGAAAATGACGGAACACGATCTGGACCTGTTTGCCGTACTCCTGCTCGATCTCTTTGAGTTCCGGATAGAGCTGGCCGCACGGTGGACACTGATAGTCGCCGTACTCTTCGAGGACTACCGGTGAATTAACTTTGACGTTTGGTTTCTTCAGTCCGGCCGAATCCGGCGCAGACTGATTTGGCACCGCAGTGTTTCCGGCCGTCGACGGTTGGTTTGAGTTAGGAATGCCGGTAACAGCATCCCCGCCGCCGTTCCCTCTGCGGAAAGCAACCGCGAAGATCCCAATGACGACGACCAGGACGACAACGATGACGATGAAAGGTAGATATCGTTTCATAGGATTAGGAATGCACCGCCACGCGCGGCATCTCGCGGCCGTCGCCGCCCTCGGCCGGCGTCAGTACACGCAAAGGGTCGGGCCATTCGACTGAGGGAACTGAGTCGGGACCAAAGCGGCCATCGCCACCCTTCGCTTTATCGCGCAGGGCCTTCAAAACTTTCTCAGGCATGATCGGCACTTCGTCGATGCGCACGCCGACGGCATTATAGACCGCATTGGCCACCGCGGGCGGCACCGGCAGCAGAGGCCCCTGTCCAACTTCCTTCGCGCCGAACGGCCCGTTGGGATCGGGATCTTCGATCAGATAAGTCTTAACGTCGCACATCTCCATCGTCGTCGGACTCTTGTATTCGAGCATCGACGGAATTTTGTGTACCACGTTGCGGTTCGCGCGATAGGCCATTTCTTCCATCAAGATTTCGCCCAGACCCATATAGACGCTGCCCTCGACCTGCCCCATCACCAGCATGGGATTAATCGATTTGCCGATGTCATGGGCAATCCAGATTCTTTCGACGACGACAATGCCGGTCGAAGGATCGACATCGACTTCAGCGACGCAGGCCGAGTAGCTGTAGGCCGGCGAAGGTCCCACGCCGGCGCCTTTGTATTTTCCCGGTGAACGCGGCGGCGAGTATGAACCGACGGTGCCGATTGTGCCGAACTTTGATTCTGCCAGCACCACTGCTTCAGCGAAAGAAACACCCACCTCGGGGTTTTCGACATCGAAGGCGCGCCGCTCAGCAAACGAAACATTCTCGATGGGCAGGTGGAGTTTTTCAGCCACTGCGATCGTCAAAAGCTCGCGCGCGCGTTCGGCCGCCTGAATCGCGGCGTTACCTGTCATCAGGGTCACGCGACTCGAATAGCTTCCGAGATCAACCGGAGTCAGGTCGGTGTCGGCGGTAACCACGCGAATGTCGAACGGATCGATACCCAAAACTTCCGCCACGATGTAAGCCAGGATCGAATCCGATCCCTGGCCGATATCGGTCGAGCCGCACATCACGCAGACGCCGCCCTGTCGATCGAGCCGCAGTTGCACGCCCGACTGCGGCATGTTGTTCCAGTAAATTGGCAAACCCGCACCGCAGATGTACGAGCTGCAAGCAATGCCGATTCCCTTCCGATTTGGCCCGCCCGCTGCCGCAGGCGGTTCCGACTTCCATCCGGCAAACTTGTTTTTCCAATCGGAGCCCTCGACCACTTTGTCGATGCACGCGCCCAGACCCATGCTGCCGACGCGTAGATAGTTCGCGGTGATCGAGTTCGGCTTGACCAGATGCGACCGTCGCATTTCTGCCGGATCCAGACGTAACTCCTCGGCGATTTTGTCGAGCTGGACCTCGAGCGCATAACGCGGCTGCGGAGTGCCATGTCCGCGCTTGGGTCCGCACGGCGGTTTGTTGGTGAAGGCCCGTAACCCCTGGAATTTATAGCGCGGAACGTCATATGTGACCGTTTGCAGAGCGCCGGTGTAGAACGTACTGGCGACTCCATAGCTGCCATAGGCCCCGCCGTCAAGAAACGATTTGAAATGCATCGCGGTGATCGCGCCGTCTTTCTTCACGCCGGTTTTGATGTGCATCAAGACAGGGTGGCGGCCACGGTGACAATAGAAAACCTCTTCGCGAGTCAGGGTGCACTTTACCGGCCGGCCGGTCAGCATCGACAGTTTGCAAACCACGACTTCATGGTTGAAAGGGTCGCTCTTGCCGCCAAAGCCGCCGCCATTCGGCGTGGCGATCACGCGAATGTGACTCGCGGGCATTTCCAGCACTTTGGTTAAGGCGCGATGCACGTAGTGAGGCGTCTGGGTGGAACTCCAGAGCGTCAACTTTTCATCGGTATCGAGGTACGCGACCGCCGCGTGCTGCTCCATGGGCAGATGGGTGTTGCCTTCATAGAAAAAGATGTCTTCGCGGACCAGATCGGCTGACGCAAAACCTTCCTCGACTTCGCCGAATTCAAGCGAGACCTTCTTATGAATGTTGCCGGCGTCGCCATATTCATGAATCAGCGGATCGTCGATCATGATTGCTTCTTCGATCGACGAGATGGTGTTCAGCCGTTCGTACTCGACTTCGATTAGATTCATCGCGTCGAACGCCACGTCTTCATCAATCGCCGCAACCGCCGCCACTGGATCGCCAACAAAGCGCACCTTGTCGATACAGAGCGCGTGCTCGTCCTGACTGACTGGGAGAATGCCGTAAGGAATCGGTAAATCTTTACCAGTAATGATGGCGATAACGCCGGGCAGCGCGAGGGCTTTTGAGAGATCGATGTTTTTGATCAGCGCATGCGGCTCGTGGCTCCGTAGAATTTTGCAAAAGAGCATGCGCGGCAGAAAGATGTCGTCGGCAAACTTCGTCTGGCCGGTGCACTTCGCGCGCGCATCAACCTTGCGGAATGGTTTGCCGACTACGTTGAGTGGCTTCCCGTTGTTAGATTGATCGTTAGGCATTCAATGCTCTCTGACACCACTCACGCAAACTAATCTCTCAGGTTAGGAAGGGTGGTTTACCCCCGCTTGTCCTTCGCAAGAGTCGAGGCGGGGGCAAGCCCCCTTCCTGACCTTTGAGACAACTAACCTTGAATCAGAGTCCGTAGATTGACTCTTGGCTGAGTTCCATCTCTTCACCGCGCATGCGGGCGGCGGCCAGCTCGACTGCTTCGTAAATCTTGATATAGCCGGTGCAGCGACAGAGATTTCCCGACAAGGCTTCTTTGATCTCATCACGCGAGGGCATCGGTTTCTTGTCGATCAACTCTTTGGCTGCCAAAAGAAAGCCCGGCGAACAGTAACCACACTGCGCCGCGCCGAGATCCGCGAACGTGTCCTGCAGCGGATGCAGTTGGCCGCCTTGCGCCATACCCTCGATCGTTTCGACCGCGCGCTCTTCCGCGTCTAGACCGAGCATCAAACACGAAAGAATCGCTCGCCCGTCGACCAGAATGGTGCATGTGCCGCATTCGCCCAACTCACAACCATGCTTCGTGCCGGTCAACGCAAGATCCTCGCGCAAGACTTCGAGCAGCGTCTTATGCGGCGCGAAAGCGACCTCGGCCGCTTCGCCGTTGAGCGTGAATGCAATGTGCGCTTTCTGTTTGATTGCTTCAGCCATTATTTGCGTCAACCATCGAGGAGGTCAGTACCGGGAGCGGTAGCGACCGGGTCCTTGCCATCTTTGGGCGTCTGTAGGGTCGAGACCCGGTCGCTACCGCTCCCGGTACTGACCTCATCCCGCACCGATCCTTCATGCTCCAACAGCCTCGTGCTTCTTCGCCTTCCCCAGCACCACGTTATCGATCAGCCTTGTCTTGCCCACAAACACGGCCAGCGAAATCAGCCCCGGGCGATCGTCAATCTTGTCCAGGCGATCGAGCGTCTCAGCGTCGTTAACACTCACGTAATCGATCCGCAACAGCGGTTCGCCCTCAATAGTCGCCCGCACCAGTTCGATCAAACGGGCGGCGCTGTGCTCGCCTTCGGCGTAAGCTTCGCGAACTTTTGTTAGCGCCCGATTCAGCCCCGCCGCCGCGCGGCGCTGTTCATGGTCGAGATAACTATTACGAGAAGACATTGCCAACCCCGACTCTTCACGAACGATAGGCACGACCACGATCTCAGTATTGAAAGCGAGGTCGCGGACCATGCGCTTGATCAGCACCGCCTGCTGCGCGTCCTTTTGTCCAAAGAAAGCAAAGTCGGGTTTCACCGCATTGAGCAGAATCGCAACTACTGTCGTCACCCCGCGAAAATGGCCGGGCCTGGATGCGCCTTCCAGTTCATCCGACGCACCTTCGACGGTGACGTAGGTGGAAAAACCCGGTGGATAAATCTCTTCGACGGTCGGCGCGAAAACATAATCGACATTGTATTCGGCCAGCAGCGCGGCATCGCGCGTGAGATCGCGCGGGTAAGCATTAAAGTCTTCCGCCGGACTGAACTGGGCCGGGTTGACGAAGATTGAGACTACGACGACATCGCACATCGCGCGGGCTTCGTGGATCAGGCTGAGGTGTCCTTCGTGCAGCGCACCCATCGTGGGAACAAAGCCGATAGTTCGATTGTCTTCGCGGCGCAATTTGCGCGCGACCGACATCATCCGCTTGCGACGATTGATGATTTCCATAAAAAGAAGTCAGTGGTCAGTTGTTAGTAGCCGGTGGAGCAGGATCGCCGGGAACCATTAACAACTGACAACTGACTATCACAGGCTTTAGTCTAACTGGGCTTTCCTACCTTCTTGATTTCGATCTTCAATTCGTCCGCAGCCGCGGCCGGCAAACCATACGATTCCTGTTCGGACGGGTAACTGCCATTGCGCACGTCTTCCGCCCAGCGGGTAATCGCATCCGTAATCGTCTCGCGCAGATTCGCGTACTCGCGCACGAAGCGGGGCAACTTACCGAAAGCCAAACCCAGCAGATCGTGAAACACCAGCACCTGGACGTCGCAATGCACGCCGGCGCCAATGCCAATCGTGGGAATGCTGATGCTGTTCGTAATCAGCTCAGCGATTTCGCGCGGCACTAATTCGAGCACGATCGCAAATGCCCCGGCCTCTTCCAGCGCGTAAGCGTCATCCAGCAACTGGCGCGCGGCGTCAGCGGTCTTGCCCTGAACGCGGTAAGCTCCCAACTGGTTGATCGATTGTGGCGTCAAACCAATGTGGCCCATCACCGAGATCTCTTCGTTGACCAGACGTTCTACCAACTTCACCCGTTTCCGTCCGCCTTCGAGCTTCACTGCTTCGGCGCCGGATTCCTTAACCAGCCGCAGCGCTGCGCGCACCGTGTCGTCCGCGCCGGTGTGAAACGATCCGTAAGGCATGTCCGCGACCAGCAGCGCTCGTTGGACGCCGCGTCGCACGGCCTTCACGTGAATCAGAATGTCTTCGAGTGTGACGGGCACTGTGTTGCCGTAACCCAGCACGACATTACCCACGCTGTCGCCAACCAGTATGATGTCGATGCCGGCTTCGTCAACAATGCGCGCCGTCGGATAGTCGTAAGCGGTGAGGCAGACGAGACGCTCGCCGCGTTCCTTGCTGGCTCTCAAAGAAGGCGCCGTGACTTTCTCAGGGCGCTCAGGCTTTAGATAGGGCATTTTGTGTTCTCTGAAGTTGGACTGAAACTGCGTCAAATTATAAGTGAGGCGGTTGAGGGCCGCAACCTGAATATTTTGGGCCGGCGAGAGCTTCAACTTTGGTTGGGCTTTTAGAGACCGACAACGCCCGAGCTAGAGTCGTTACTCTAAACCTGTTTGCCTCCCGCTTAAGCCGCTCGTTATAATCGCGACGCCTATCATGCCAATCAACTTAAGCGGAATTCTGCTGCCGGTTACTACGCCGTTTCTGGCGAACGAGGAACTGGACATTGAAGGTCTGAATAAGAACCTGGCGCACTGGAACAACACCGGGATCGCGGGTTACGTAATACTCGGCTCGACCGGCGAACGCGCTAACCTCGACGAAACTGAATACCGTCACGTGATTGAGAGGGCGCGGCGAGCTGTGCCTGAAAACCTCACCTTCATCGCTGGAGCCGGCCAGCAAAGCACCCGCGGCACTATTAGAGAGATCGAGGCAGCAGCGAAGGCGGGCGCCGAAGCCGTGCTCGTCATCACCCCGAGTTTCTATAAATCGGCCATCACTCAGGAGGCGCTGGTTCGACATTACCAGGCCGTCGCGGATGCTGCGCGGGTTCCGGTCATTCTTTACAGCATGCCGGACCTGACTGGCATTAAGATCGAGCCGGAAACCGCGGCGCGCTTGAGTGAACACGGAAACATCATCGGCATGAAGGACAGCTCCGACGACATCGCAAAGTTTGCCGAAACCGTCGAGCTGGTTCCCGACGACTTCGCGATGATGATCGGAAACGGCACGGTGCTTTGCGAAACTTTGCGGGCGGGCGCGCGGGGAGGGATTCTCGCAGTCGGCTGTGTTGTGCCGAGTTTGTGTCTTGAAATTTATCGGGCGATCCAGGCAGGCGATCTCGATCACGCGAACACTTTGCAAGAATCACTGACTCCATTGGCTCGCGCGGTCACCAAAACCTACGGCATCGGCGGACTGAAAGCCGCGTTGGACATGGCCGGTTTGGTTGGTGGCGCGGTGCGTGCTCCCTTACAGTCTCCTAACGAGGCTGCAACCGTCGAGATCGCGCGATTGCTCGCACAAGTGAACCAGGCTTTGCACGAAACCTCATCCCGTGATGTCGCGCGTGCGGCTAGCGGCTCCTCGCTAGCACATCAAGGGCACGACGCGTAGAATTAATCTCGCAGGAGCAACCCCAAAATTGAGCACAGCCGAAATTGCCTGTCACAGTACCCCGGAACAAGCCGGACTGCGCGTTGAAACCATTCCTTTCGATCAAATTCCCCAGCAGAGTCGTCTCTTCCTCGACTATCTAAACGACCCGATCGCTCTGCGGCGCTTCTATCCGGAAGCGGTGCCCTCGCATTACGCAGTTTCCGAACGGCGCGACCGCGTGCTCGCCAATCACACGACTGATCGCGCCGCGGTTTGCGATGCGCTCGACCAAATGAATCGCAGGTGGGGCGCGTCGGAAAAGACTCTGGCAAACATTCGCCAGTTGCGCGAACCCGATTGCATCGCCGTCGTCTCCGGCCAGCAAGCAGGAATGTTCACCGGGCCGCTTTACACGATTTATAAAGCCCTGTCGGCGGTAAAACTCGCCGAATGCATGAGCCAACGGGGGATCAAAGCGGTTCCTGTCTTCTGGATAGCCACCGAAGATCACGACTTTGCGGAAGTCGCCAAAGCCGAAATCATTAATCGCGAATGCGCCCTCAGTAACGTCTCTATCCCGGCGGGAGTTCATCCGGACGGCGTTCCGGTCGGTCAGGTAGTGCTCGACGAATCAATCGAGGCGACCGTGCAGAGTTTGCTTGCCGCGCTCCCGCAGACTGAGTTCAGCGACGATCTTGAAAAGCTTTTGGGTAATGCCTATCAGCCGGGACGAAAGTTTGGCGATGCGTTCGCGCAGCTCTTGACCTCGCTGATCGGACAACAGGGATTGATCCTGCTCGACCCGCTTGATTCACAACTGAAGCAGGTGGCCGCGCCGCTGTATGCCGAGGCGGCCCGGCGCGCACACGACATTGCACTAGCAATCGTCGAACGCAGCCGCGAACTGGAACAGGCCGGGTATCACGCTCAAGTTGCGCCGTCCGAAAATTCTTTCCCGCTGTTTTGGCATGACGACAACAGCGCGCGCCACGCGCTCACGAGAACGCAAACCGGCAAGTACCGGACAAAGGCCGGGGGTGAAGAGTATTCAGCCGACGAACTCGCCGAGTGGGCCTTGCGCGAGCCCCACCGCTTCAGCCCCAATGTAACTCTCCGTGCCGTTGTGCAGGATTTTCTATTACCGACGATCGCTTACTATGGCGGCGCCGCGGAGATAGCGTACTTTGCGCAAACCGCGGAGGTCTATCGCATCCTTGATCGACCAGTCACGCCAATTCTCCATCGCGCCAGCCTGACGCTGGTTGAACGGCACACGTGGCGCTCGCTGGATCGTTATGGAATCCGTTTGGTTGATTTCTTTGGCGGCACCGACCACGTCATGGCGCGCGTTGTTAAGGAATATTTAGGGAGAGAAACCTCGGAGGCCTTTGATCACACGACTCGATCCTTCAACAATGAACTCGATGACTTACAAGAGCAGCTCCGTCGGGTCGATCCTACGCTGGCCGAAGCTCTGGAGAAGGGCCGCCGCAAGATCAATTATCAGATCGACGGCCTGCGCACGCGCTTTAATCGCGCCCAGGTGGGCCGCGACGAAGCCGTGCATCGCCAGATAGAACGCGCCTTTGATCAACTGTATCCGGGAAAGACCCTCCAGGAGCGCCGCATTAACATTACGTCACTGCTGGCCCGTCACGGCCGCTATGTGGTCGAGTGGATCTATAACGCGATTGAGCTCGAGTCGAATGATCACGAAGTTGTTTATCTCTAGCGAGCGTGAAGGTCAACGCAACATGGAACAGCCGGACTTTCAAGAAGTTGTCTCCTCGCCAACCGCGGCGTTCGATGAAGGCCTGAGGTTTTTTGCCGGTAAAGGAATGCTTAACACAACGCTGGAACGAATCGCGCGGACGCTGGAAAATCACGGAATTGACTATGTCGTGATTGGCGCAGTCGCCTTGAATCAACATGGATATAGGCGCTTCACCGAGGACATCGACCTGTTGCTTACTAAAGAAGGCCTGACGCGGTTTCATGAAGAACTGGTCGGGCTCGGTTATCGTCCCGCTTTTGAGGGCTCGCGAAAACAGTTTCGCGCCGCGGAGGGAAACGTTCGCGTTGAGATTGTTACGACCGGAGAATATCCGGGCGATGGCTTGCCGAAGCCGGTCAGGTTTCCAGATCCGGCACTCGTGGCGATTGAGATCGATGGCATTAAGACAATTACGCTTGAGAGGTTGATAGAACTCAAACTCGCTTCGGGTTTGAGCGCTCCTCATCGTTTGAAAGATCTTGCTGACGTTCAGGAACTCATTAAGGTAAAAAAGCTGGGGCCAGAATTCGCCAGTGCCCTCGACCCTTCGGTCCGAAACAAGTTCCTGGAACTACAGCGCGCCGTATCGGAAGCGCCGGGCGATTAGGAGCCGTGCCACGATGTCGAAAATCCGCGTCCTCCCCGATCATATCTCAAACCTAATCGCCGCCGGTGAAGTCGTCGAACGTCCGGCTTCGGTGGCTAAAGAGCTCGTCGAAAACGCTATCGACGCCGGCGCGACTCGCATTGTGATCGATGTCGAGGCCGGTGGCCGGCGTCTTTTGAAAATCACCGACGATGGCGAAGGCATGACGCGTGATGATGCCGTCCTCGCTTTTGAGAGACACGCGACCTCAAAGATCAGCAAGGCCGAGGACTTGAATGCGATTAGCACGCTGGGCTTTCGCGGCGAAGCGTTGGCTTCAATCGCGTCTGTCGCCAAGGTCGAGTTGGTTAGCAATACGGCAGACGCGTCCGCCGGCACCCGCGTCGTTATCGAAGGTGGGCGCATGCGCGACGTGAAGGACGCGGCCCATCCCCGCGGGACGACCATTGGAGTGCGCGATCTGTTTTTCAATACGCCGGCACGCAGAAAGTTCCTGCGCTCGGAAGCCACCGAAAGTTATCACCTGACTAATCTCGCCACGCACTATGCGCTCGCGCATCCCGAAATCGCTTTCACTCTGACTAACAATGGTAGAGAGACTTTGCGCGTGGCGCCGGCGCAGGATCTGCGTGAGCGCGCCTATCAGGTCTTTGGCGCCCAATTCCTCGACGGTCTGTTAGAGGTCGACAACCGCGGAGCCGAATCCGCGAAAGTTTTTCCGGGGCAGATCGCTCGCGTCCAGGGCTTTGTCTCGGCCCCACGCGAGCGACGCACGTCGCGCGACGCGCAGTTTCTTTTCGTCAACGGCCGCTTTGTCCGCGATCGTTTGATTGGCCGCGCGCTTTCGGAAGGCTATCGTTCGATTCTGCCGCACGGCGTTTACCCGGCAGCGCTGCTGTTCATCGAAGTGCCGCTCGAAGAAGTTGATGTCAATGTTCACCCGGCAAAGACCGAGGTGCGCTTTCGCCGCGCGGCAGCCGTCGCCGATGCAGTGCGCGAAGCGGTGCGCGCGGGTCTGGCGAGCGCCGGCTTTGCTCCCACAACTGAAATTCGTGACTCAGCGCCAGCCGCGATCGCTGAAATGGGCTTCGACCCCGCGGAGGCTATGGATCAAACTGCGGTCACCTCAGGCGAAGCCACAACGAGAGAGGCTTTTGCTTTACGCCCCCGGGCAGAACAGGAACGAATCGGCTTTGGATTCGCCACCGCCCCGCAACGAGAATCGACCCGCGAAGAGCCACAGGGTGGAGTAACTCCGCCTTCGTCTCCCGCAGATTCCATCGCGCTGACGGCGACGGCCCAATTGAATAACGAAGTAAACGCAATCGTTGAGTCGTTTCCGGATACCATCGCGGCGAGTACGTTGTCCGGTCTGCCGCCACTGGATTCCGCGCTGAAGTTTGTGCGCGAGGTCCCGGTTGAATCGCTGAGCGCAAACATCCGGCCGTTGGGACAGCTCGACGAAAGCTTCATCATTGCTACTGACAACGAGGGCTTGCTGCTGATCGATCAGCACGTCGCCCACGAACGCGTGTTGTTTGATAAGTATCGCGCTTCCGAGACGGCGCGCCGCCCCGAATCTCAACAGATGCTGATTCCCGAGACATTCGATCTCACACCAGCACAAGCCGCGGCTTTCGACACGGTAGTCGAGGAACTGGAGGCTTACGGTTTTGAGTTGATGAGACTTTCGGGCCGCACCGTGGCGATCAAGGCGACGCCCGCTGACTTGCCCGCGAGTGAAGCACGCAACGTGCTCGCGGAAGTTCTGGATACAGTTGATTCAGAGAAACGTGGCGCCGCGCGAGCGACTCTGCGGGATGAGATCGCTGCCTCGCTGGCTTGTCACGCGGCGATCAAAGTGAACATGCCGCTGGCGCCTGAAAAGATGCGCTGGCTGATCGACCGTCTGCTGACAACTTCGTCACCAACCACCTGTCCGCATGGCAGGCCGGTGATTCTGCGTCTGACGACTCAGGATATTTTGAAAGGCTTTCATCGGATTTGATTAGCCGCAGATTAACGCGGATATACGCGGATTTTTGTTGTGGCTAGTGTAGGTTTTCCCTGTCCGCGCTTATCTGCATGTATCTGACGGCTAATATCTAATGTGCCCACGGCAAACTCTTCAGCGTCCACTCATCGCCAGGATATTTCTCGCCTAGTTCCTTCGCCACCTCACCCAGTACCGTGTGATCGTTCGTTGATTTGTAATGGCTCACTCCGCGCCAATAGATCGCTTCAGGTGCAACGGCCGTCTCGGCGTAGTTTTCGACAACCCCGGCATAGGTCTTTTCGGCGTCGGCCCATTTTTTGTGCATGAACGCCAAGCGTCCCAGGCCCATTTCCAGCCGCGCGCGAAACCAATTCTTTGGCAGGTAACCCTCGATGCGGTAACGCTCCACACCATCGGCGTCCATCACCAGAATGGTCGGCGTCCACAGTGCGTTGAAGCGATGGAACCACGCGGGATGTTCTTTGATGTGAGCTTCCAGAGGGATAAAACTCTGGTCGATGAAGTTGGCGACTTCCTGGTCACTGTATGACTCGGCTTCCAGCCGAGCACAAGCGCCTCAAGCGGGCGCGGCAGAGAAATCAATCAACAAAGGTTTGTTCTGGGCTTTGGCTTGGGCCAGCGCAGCATCGACATCCTTAATCCAATTGACGAGCATACTCAACACCTCTTTTCAGAATGGGAAGAAAAATCGACGAGAGCTACAAATCCTCCGGCTTCAAGCGAGTATGCTCAAGGCGATCAGCCACTACGCGAAGCGCGAGGGCCTGAGACTTTGCGATTGCCTGATCGGACGTTTGACCATAGGGAGCACACCGGGAAGTTCAAGCACTTCCGCCAGCCAGCGGCCGTTGCTTTCCTGTTCGTACTCAACTGTGAAAGTCATAGACATCTCTTGTGGGCATGCTATCACGAGTCGGGATCCTGAGGCAGTCCAAATCACCCCCCTTTACAAACTGGCCAAGGTTTCCATCACCAACTCAGTATCCAGAAGATCCGGCAGCAACGCATCCGGTTCATGGGCCAGCAAGTCCTCCGCCGAGTGCATGCGTCCGGTGGCCACCGCCAAAACCCTCGCGCCGAAATGCCGGGCACAGGCGATGTCGTTGGGCGTGTCGCCGATTACGATGAACTGTTCGGGTTGAAGATCTGCTCCCAGATATTCGTTGATCCGCTGGGCCGCGATCGCTGGCAGGTCACGACGATCGAATGACTCGTCGCCAAAAGCCCCGGGCAGTTGAAAGAACTCAGACAATCCGGTTAGCTCCAACTTCAAATAAGCGGCCGGTTTAATATTGCCCGTGAGCAAAGCCGAGAGATAACGCGGATGCTCTGAGACTCTCTGCAGGACCTCGCGCCCGCCCGGCATGGCGTGGAGAGTATGCGCTCCATTTCCGGTGGCGCGTTGCATTTCATCAATATAACAACGTAGCAGTTCGTCCTTTCGCGCCATGATGTGGTCGCGAGTGATGCCTTCGGCCCGCAGGGCCTCTTCGACGATCTGAAGATCGGTCATGCCTGAGACCATCATGTCGCCCAGCGAACCGGAAGTGCCAAAGACGGTTTTGAGCATTGGCACGGTGTAGTCCTTAAACACGCCGTAGCGCACGCCGCGCACCAGCGTCCCGTCAAGATCCCAAAGGAGGACCCGCAAGGATGAAAAAGATTGATTCATTAATTCACTTGTTCATTGACTCAATGCTCCAATGAGCCAAATCCTTTCACTCGATCACCGCCAGCACATCGCCGCCGTTTACAGTGGCGCCGCTTTCCACATTCAAAGCGATCACAGTGCCGGCCCTGGGCGCTTTCATCTCGTTCTGCATTTTCATGGCTTCGACCACAATAATACCAGCGCCCGCTTCGACCTGGCTGCCCAGCTCGATCATGACTCGGACAACTTTGCCCGGCATGGGCGCGATGATCCGCGCAGCATCGTCGCCATGCGCAGTTGCTGATGTCGCGGTACTGAGCCGCTTGGGATCCGTCAACGTTACGGCGCAATGCGTTGTGCCGGCGATCACTTCGATCGGCTGGCCCGATTCCGGTCGTCCCTCGATCCGACAGTTAAAGACTCGGCCATCGTGAATAAGCAGGAACTCGTCAGCGGACTCATGCACATCGACTTCATAAGCGCGGCCATCGATTTCTGCAAAGACACCACCGCCCTCATCCTTAATTTCGATCTCAGTTTGAGAATCGGCGATGGCGGCGTGCAGTTTCATTGGTAGTTAAACGGCGTCGGGCGATCAATGACTCATCGCTTCGGCTTCTCGGACTTAGCTCCTTTAGTAGCGAAATATTCGTCGCGCTTCCAAAGGAGCTTTCAAAGAAATCGATTGTGGCGCGGCTCTATAACTATTCCGCGCCTAACGGCGCTTAGGATCTGTGCGCCCTGGTTGACGAGATAAACCCGCCATTCGGCCCGCTACCTTCCATTTACTCTGCGCTGCCGGTTGCCGAGGCGCCGAAGCTTTGCGGTGGGCGCGCGCATAACTGAGCGCGGCCGCGATGATGGCGATGTCCTGCTGCCGGCTGGAAGCCTGCGCTCCGGCCGCAGAATGCGGGCGCTCCTTCGCCCGCTCCCAGAATCGCGAAATGAAACTAGTGTCCAGCCGGCCGGCGATAAATTCTTCATCGCGCACAATCTCGCGAAAGAAAGGCAGCGTCGTCTTGATTCCTCCCACGGCATACTCATCCAGCGCGCGCCGCAGGCGATCAATTGCTTCCGCGCGAGTGCGCCCCCAGGCCGCGAGTTTGGAAATCATCGGGTCATAATAGATCGAGACCTCGTCCCCTTCACTCACGCCGTTGTCATCGCGAATTCCCGGACCGGCGGGCCGGCGCAGAAAAGTAATTTTCCCCGGCGAAGGTAAGAAATTATTTTCGGGGTCTTCGGCGTAGATGCGGCATTCGATCGCGTGCCCGCGCCATTCAACCTCATCCTGACGAAAAGATAGTTGGCCGCCGCCGGCCACTGTGATCTGCTCGCGCACCAGGTCGAGGCCCGTAACCATTTCCGTGACCGGATGCTCGACCTGCAGCCGGGTATTCATTTCAAGAAAATAGAATTCTCGCGTCGCGTCCGAGAAAAGAAACTCGACTGTGCCGGCCCCGACATAGTTCACTGCCTGCGCGATTTTAATTGCCGCCGCACCCATCCGTTCGCGCAGTGAGGAATCATTAATGGGCGAGGGACACTCTTCGATTACTTTCTGATGCCGCCGCTGAATCGAACACTCGCGCTCACCCAGATGCACACACTTGCCGTGCGAGTCGGCAAAGATCTGAATCTCAATATGGCGGGGACGCTCGACCAGCTTCTCCAGGTAGATTTCCGAGTTGCCGAAAGCCGCGGCGGCTTCGGACTGCGCCGCCTCAAACGCGGAAAAGAGTTCGCTCTCTTGCGCAACCTGACGCATGCCCTTGCCGCCCCCTCCGGCCGCGGCTTTCAGCATCACCGGATAGCCAAACTGAATCGCGGTGGCGCGGGCGGCTTCGTAACTCTGCAACGACTCAGTCGTGCCGGGAACTACCGGCACGCCAGCGTCCATGGCGGCGCGGCGGGCACTCGTTTTCGAACCCATGATCTCCATCGCATCCGGGCTCGGACCGATGAAGACCAGACCAGCATCGGTAACGGCGCGCGCAAACTCAGCGTTCTCTGCCAAAAAACCGTAACCGGGATGGATGGCCTCGGCGCCAGCCTGTCTGGCGGCAGTGATAAGCGCGGGAATGTTCAAATAACTCTCGGTCGAAGGAGCGGGACCAATGCAATAGGCTTCGTCTGACATCCGCACGTGCAATGCATTCGCGTCGGCTTCCGAGAAAACCGCCAGCGGCGAAATACGCAGATCGCGGCACGCACGAATGATCCGCACAGCGATTTCACCTCGGTTAGCAATCAGGATTTTTCGAAACATCAAGATTGTCAGTTGTCAGTTGTCAGTTGTCAGTTGTCGCATACGTAATCCGCCTCTTGCTGTTGCACTAAACCCAAGTTGTGTATCACAACACGAACAACTGACTACTAACAACTGACCACTGGAAATTTAGACGACAACTGAATTGGCGGGACTTCTGGGATTGTATCTAAGCACTGCTGTGGAGCCGGGCAGGTAATCGTGAACGCGTAAAAGTTGCTCAGCATCCAGACGCTGAAATGCTTGATAATCGACTCCGCCGATGGTGTAGCTGTAGGAGAGCATCGTGTTGCCGTCGCCGTCCACGTCGGTACCCAGAACAGTGGCCTCGCCGAGGCGACCGGCGCGCAAGAGCAAAGCGCGACGGGCCGCTTCCGGATCTTCTTTCTTGCGGCGGAACCGAGCCAGCAATGACATGACACTTAAGGCGCGTTGGGGCGAGTCTTAGTGGATGACGAGGATGACGGTTCGGAAACCTTCGTGATCAGTCCGTCCTGCAGAATGACGTCGTCGTCGGTGTTGAGAATCTTATCTTCACCGGGCAGCCGCCATTTGTAACTGGTGAACGAAACGCCGCGATCAGTCGCGGGATCGGTGCTGGGAGCAGCGTTACGTATGGCGCTTCCGCGCTGCACTAACGCTTTGCCCTTGGTTGATGCAGCGGCGAGCACGGTACTCCTCAGCTCGTACCCACTCACATCGAGGTTGCGCAGTGCTTCGGCGATTGAGCCATCGGGATCGGGCAAAGTGCTTAGCTCCCTGACGAGTTCGTCCTGGCTGGGCAGCATCCCGTTACGATCGCGATACTCCAGTTGGGCGCGAGCGAGTGTGTAGGAGCGCGCATAGGCAGCGGCTTCGTTTGCCCATTCGCGTCGTTCCAACCTGACTGGAACCGTAATGCCGATCAGAGTTGCGATCAGCACCGTCACCAGCGCCGACGCTGCAAATCCTACGCGCGCCGTGCGCAGGCCAATAAACTTTTCGGGGCTCGCCTTAATACTTCGAATGATGCGAGCGCCACCCCACAACACGACTATCGCTAACGGCAGCGTCACCCACTTAAGCCGCCAGGACGCCACTTCACCGGCATTAACAATTGACGACCAGCGTGGCGGAAATCCCTTGAACTCGATCAACGCCATGATCACGTAAGTCAGAAACACGGCGCACATGGTTAAGCCGCCGGCGGAAACCATTACCGCGCGGCCGTAGGAAGCCAGCTCGTGTTCAGCCTTTGCCAACGGCGGACCGACAGATTGTGCACCACAGAACGGGCAGCCAATACGAAGGTCGCCTTCAAAGTTCGAGCCACAGGAGGGACAGTTGATCAAAATATATTTACCTCTGGAGATCTAAAACGCGGGACTAAATTAGAACTGAGACGGCCAGTTAGTCAAGAGTTTCTCGTCAATAAATCTTAGTGGTCCTGCGTTGCGGAAAACAGCTAGCCGTGATCTTTAACTCGCTTTATGAGCCAATGACGGTTCATGCCGCAACTCCGGCGCCTGGCCGGCCTCTATAGCAGCGGCTTCGGCCATTGCTTCACGGGCTTCGCTTTTATTTACTTCACGCCAGGTGTGATACATGCGGTGTGCAAAAGTCCAGTAGGAACCGACCGCCAGCACCCACAGCACCGCCGGCATCCGGTTAGCGAAAAAATTGTGCGACCCGGGCACCGTCGAAAGCGCCCCGATAATAAACAGCACGACCCGCTCAGGGCGGCGCAGAAAACCAACGTCACACTTGGGAATCATGCTTTCAGCGCGGGCGCTGGCGTAACTCACCATCACCGAACCCATCATTCCCGCGCCGGCTAGAAAAACATTGAGGGTCGAATGGAACTCAGTGTCGCGGGCATAGAAAACCATCAAGCCCACAAACACTACCATGTCCGAAAGGCGATCCAGCGATGAGTCCAGAAACCCGCCAAAGCTCGTCACCCGGCCCGACAAACGGGCCACCTGCCCGTCGAGCATGTCGAACAGATTCGCGACAATCAGAACTATTCCCGCCCAAAAGAACCTGCCAAAGCCAAACAACATGCCTGAACCGACGTTGATGGCTACGCCAATGAAGGTGAGAATGTTCGGGCTGATATGCCCCCGTGCCAGCCAACGCACCATCGCATCGATGATTCGCTGGCCACCTCGTCCAATGCTCGATCCAAACATTCTTAAGTCTCTTATCCCAACAACTGAAATTCAATTAACACGTGATCATAGGAACGGGTTCAGGCGGTGTCAAGAAGGAATGGTCGGCGGGTAGTGTGTCAGTTTAGAGTTCGAGCTTTAGCTTGCGCCTGATCGGCAACCTAAAGGTTCAACTCTGAACACGAACTCTAATCCCTAATAAGCGAGCCGGCGCTTCACGGTCCCGAGCGGTTTCGGTATTCGGCTGCGGTAATGAACGCTTTAACCATGTCGGAGTTTTGGAAATTACCGTTGAACTGGTTCAGCTTGGTCAGCCAGAAATCATAGCCGGAATAATCCGTGTCCTGGGCAGTGTTCGGATTGCGTCGCAGGTAACCAAAGTACTCCATCAATACAAACGCCCGATTGAACTCCGCGTTCTTCAAATCCTGATCTTCAGCCACTGCCCTGAGCACCTGTGCCCGCGTCTTGGCGTTAGACGTGAGATCGGCTACCAGTTGATCGCGTTCTGCTTGAGACAGAGGACCGCCAGCCCTCAGGTTGAGCTTGTCGACAAAGTCCGCGGGGGCCATGGACAACGGGAAGTCGGCGATAAATCGCGCGCGCTGCACGAACTTGTCCGCGAACGCCACCTTGTTGTTCTCCAAAGCCTGCGGCCAGCCGGGCTGCCCCACCACTACGCCTTGGCCAATCTCCTGCGTGTCGGCCAAAAATTCGGTGAACCGAATGATGGGCACCGGCAGTTGATGCGCGCCGTTAAAGGTCGAGTTACCGTTGCCGTCGCCATACGACGATTTGTAGAGACGCTCGACGAGATAGCCAGTGTCCTGGAATTCGATCGAGAGATAGAAGGCCGCTGAGACATTGACTCGTTTGAAGTCGATGCACTGCTGATTCGAGCCGCAGGAAGTAATTTCGTTGGTCCAGAAGTCGAAGCCGCTCTGATCCGGCTCGCGATTCAGGAAGTCGTGATAGTGCTGGCGAACAAAATTACCGGCCTCATCAATCGGATTTGATACTGGCGCCGTGACATCGTCGTCCGCAATCCTCACCGTAGCCGTCGAGTTAGCCCCAAAGACCGCCGCGCCGGTAAGGTTCGAAAGCGTGACCGTCAGCGCCTCGAGAGGCTCCATATAGCTGTCCTGCGAAATCAGAATATCGAAAGTCTTTGACGCGCCATCGCCGTCGGCAAAACGTAGCGTGCCCAGTGCGGTCGTGAAATCGCATCGTGGCGAAGCAAATCCGGAACTGTTCGTGCCGCAGGGCGTCACCGTCGTCGCTTCGCTGTCGTCCGGAGTTGCATAGTTCACGGTCACGGCGCCGCTGGTAGAACCCAGGCGCTCGACTGTGATCGTGACTGAGCGAGAGTTTTCCGTCGTGTTGTAGGTGTTCGCGGTGAATTGAATAATCCCGCCGGCTGCGTCGTCGTTATTGATCGTTCCGGTAGCCGCGCTGGGGCTGCCGGCGTTGTAGCCTGTGCCCGACGTTACCGTCAGAATCACCGTTTCATTGGCTTCGAAAGTAATGTCAGGCGTCGGGTCAATAGTCACGGTAGCGGTTGAATTCCCGGCCCCGATAGTGACTGTGCCGCTGGAAGCACTGAACGGGGCTGCGCCTGACTGCGCATAATCTGTTCCGAATGTCGCTGTGCCGCCTACTGAGAAGTTCACCGTCAAGGCGCCACCGGCCACTCCGGTGCGGGTGAAGGTGTAAACGAGATTCGCTGCTCCGTCTTCTGCAACTGAAGCAGGCGAGACCGCCACGGTCACATCCGTATCATCGTTAGTAATCGCGCCGGTGCCGTCGGCCGCGCTAATGGTCGCGTTGCCTGGGTTGCTTAGATGAACGGTGAACGCTTCATCCGGCTCGACCGTGGTGTCACCATTGACCAGCACCGTGATCTGCTTGGTCGTGTCACCAGGCAGGAAGGTTAAGGCAGCCCCAACAGCCGTGTAATCCGAGGGCGCGGTTGCCGTGCCATTAACCGTTGCATAGTCCACGGTCGCGTTAATCGCGGTGCTGCCGGTCTTGGTAACGGTGAAGACGTAACTGGTCGTGCCGGTATCGCCTTCGGCGTGCGTGACACTGGGGGTAATCGCGAAGGTGGGCTTCGGATCGTTTTCGAGAATGGTCAACACCGCTGCGTGCGGATCGCCTGCCGGCGTCAGCGAGCCGTCAGGCTGGGCGGCATTAATCGTCGAAGTACCCAGCGACAGAAGTACGGTCTCATCGCCTTCATAGATCGAGTCGTCATTGATCGTAACGTTGATTGTCTTGCTGGTCTCGCCTTCGCCAAAGGTCACGGTGCCACTGGCATCGTTGTAGTCCGCGCCGGCAGTCGCCGTGCCGTTCGAGGTCGTGAAGGTTGATGAGATCGATCCGTTCGTGCCGCCGACGCGCGTCAAAGTGATGGCCGCTTGATGTAGGCCGCCGACGTTCTCGGCAACTGAGTACGTGGCCGACGTGAACTGTATGTCACCAGCTCCGGGCGAACCGTCAGTGACTGCAGAGCACGCCGAGAACTCGGACGTATTGAAGGACGCCCCAGTCGTAGTCGCGGTCGCCGTGACCACCTGACCGATGGTTAGAACCGCCGGATGGAAAGTAAACGAGCCGTCGCCAGTCGTTCCGTCGGTTGTTACCGCAGTCGAGCCGAGGTACGTCTTGCCTTCACCGTTGCCCGACGCGTCACACGAAGGACTCTGGTAAAAGTCGATCGTGAAGGTGTCGCCGGGGGTAGAGTTCAGCGTTCCGGTAATCGTCCTGGTGCTGCCCGTTACCAGAACTGAAGTAATGACCGGGAAGTTCTGCTGGCCATTCGGGCCAGAGTCAGGATCCTTCAGATCGTTAGCAGTAAGGCCGTCGGCGCCCAGGTCGATGCCGAGGTCATTAACGCCGCTCCCGTTCGAGAAAATCGAGTTGCCGCGAATAGCGTTGCCGCTGATGGCAGTAGCATCCACGCGCACGCCATCGCCGCCAGTCAATCCATTAAAGGCGATGGTGTTGCCTTCGCCGACGCCGATGCCGCCGATGCTGTTAAATCCAGAGCCGCCGCCGGTGAAGCTAATGCCGTTACCGCCGTTGCCGAGGGCGCTCGTGCCGTTGGCTTTGGTACCGATTAGGTTGCCCTGAATCACATTGCTATTACTGTTGGAGAACAAAATGCCGTCAACATCGTTCCCGGAGATCAGATTGAACACATCCGGCGTAGCGCCGCCGATCGTCGCGTTCGAACCGGGAGCAAAGAGGCCGCTGCCCTCGTTGCCCAGATCGAGAGTGCCGCTGACGTCTGTGCCGATGAAGTTGCCGAGTACGCTGTCGCTGGTGCTCTGGACCCTGAGCCCGACACCGGTCGGCGTTGGATCGCCGGCATCGGCCTTGAAGCGATTAATCACCAACCCGCGCACGGTGGATACGCCTGCCGTCAGAGACAGACCTTGCACAACCAGGCCGCTGCTCGCTCCGTCCAACTCAATCCTCAGCACCGCATTGTCGCCGGCGGTCAGAGTATTGACCGTCGCTCCTGTCTGAGAATAACCATCAACGAATACCTGTTTGCTGATTGCCGGCAGTTGCGACGCGGGCAGGATCGACCACCAACTGTGCGGCCAATCCGGATCGATGTCTGCCGGCAAAGTGGTGTCGTCGGTAGAGGTCACGCCAAGGTGCGACGGATCGTTGGTTACTTGATTGGCGACTCCGTCGTCTTTGTAATAGAAGTGCCGCAGGTCTGTGACTGGGATGGCAAACTTGATCGCGACCGCGGTGACCGCGCTATTGGTCGCATTGATCGCTTCGCGCAGACTGCAGCCGTTCCCAATGCCGATCGCCGTGCACGCCCCATCGTCGGCGTCTCCCGTGTTGTTGACAGAGAAGCCGGCGGACGGCACGTCATCATTCAGAATCGTCCCCACTCCCTGGTCGTCGTCAATCGTCGCGTTCGTCGCGCCCGATAAGTTGACGACGAACTGTTCGTTGGCTTCGTAGTCAGTATCTTTACAGACCAGCACCGTAATGGTTTGCGTGGTTGAGCCGGGACCGCTGGTCGGGAAAGTGAGCGTGCCTGATTGTGTAATATAGTCCACGCCCGGTCCGCAGGCCGCGCCCGCGGTGGCGGGATTGGTGCTGCCTGGGGCAGTAGCGAAGTTGACCGTGCTGGTCGCTTCCGACACCGACCTGGTGACGGTGAACGTGAACGGCGTGGTGGTTCCCGGACTGGTGCCTTCGTTCGTGGTTCGATCAGTGATTGTCAGCGTCGGCGGAGTGTCGTCGTTTACGATTGTGCCCACGCCCTGAGCATCGCCGATCGTCGCATTGGCGGCATTTGAAAGATTGACAAAGAACGTCTCGTTATTCTCGAACGAGAAATCGCCGCTTACCTGGACCGTAACCGGCTTGCTGGTGTCGCCCGGATCAAACGTCAATTGCGTCGTGCCAATCGCGGTGTAATCGGACAGTGACGACGCCGTTCCGTCAGCGGTGGCATAGTCCACTGTGATCGGGAGGTACGACGGATTCGACAAGCTGACCGTAAAGGTGAAACCGGTAGTGCCGGGCCCATCACCCTCGGACTGCGACACGTCATTGATGGTGATGGTGGGCGTCGGATCGTCGTTAGTGATCGTGCCGAGGCCCTGGTCGTCGGCGAAAGTCGCATTGCTGGCGTTAGTCAGGTTGACGAAGAACTGCTCGTTCGTCTCGAAGGTATTGTCGCCCTTCACCACTACGGTAACGGGTTGGCTCGTCTCGTCCGGATTGAAGGTCAGCGGCGTCGTCGCAATGGCAGTGTAATCCGAGGGCGCGGTGGCCGTATCGTCGGCCGTCGCGTAGTCAACCGTGATGGGCAGATACGATGCGTTCGACAAGCTGACCGTAAAGACGAAATTGGTCGTGCCACTGTCGCCCTCATTAGCCGTCACATCGTTAATTGAGATCTTTGGCTCGGTGTCGTCGTTCTTGATGGTCAAGGTCGCGGCGCTGGTTCCGGTCGCGACGAGCAGACCCGTTACACTTGAGAGGGTCAGGTTTACTGTCTCGTGCAGCTCAAACTTGGTATCACCCTTCACGGTTATGGTGATGGTCTTGGGATCTGAGTTGCCGTCGGCCCAGTTAAAGGTGCCGGTTGGGGACGAGACTGAGTAATCATTGTCCGCGATCGTCGCGGTTCCATCCGTCACGCTGTAGTTCACGCTGGCCGCGCCGTCGCTGCCGCCGGTGCGGGTAACGGTAATGTCCACTGTGTGCGTACTGCTGTCCCCTTCGAGGCTGTCCGTATTCGCCTGAGCAAACCCAATGGTACCCGCCGCGTACGTTCTGGCGAGGGCACACGCCGAGAATTCCGAGGTATTGCCGGCCGAGTCAGTAGCCGTCGCCGTAATGTAATCGCCCGCCGTTACGGACGTAGTAACGAACGAGAACGACGAGTCGCCATTCCCATCGGTAGTCGTCGTGGTCGTCGATCCGAGATACACCTTACCGGAAGCATTGCAGGCCGGACTGTCGTACACATCGATCGTGAAAGTTTGACCCGGCGTCGAGTTCAGAGTGCCCCTGATAGTATTGGTCCCTCCCACCAGGGCCTGGGCGATGATCGGGAAGTTTTGGAGATTGTTCGCGCCGGTGTCCGGGTCCTTCGCATCGTTCGGCGTCACACCGGTGGGCGCGAGATCGATGCCGAGCCCGGTGTTCGAATAGATCGAGTTGCCGCGAATGCTGGTTCCGGTGATGAAGGCAGGGTCGGAGCTGTCTACAAATACGCCGGCGCCGCCGTTAAAGGCTATGGTATTCGCTTCGCCTGCGCCTGTGCCGCCGATCGTGTTTCCGTCGCTACTACCTGCGGTAGTCCTTTGATCCTTGACGCCGTGGCCGCCATTGCCCAACGCCGTGGCGCCATCGGCTTTGGTTCCGATCAGATTGCCTCGCACGACATTGGCCGTCCCCCCGGCAGCGTTGTTGCGGATCAGAATCCCATTAGCGTCATTGCCGGAGATGAGGTTGCCAAGAATCGAGTTGTTGGTGCGATTGTCTATTAATACGCCGTCGTTGGTATTGCCGAGATCCGCCGTTCCACTCTTATCAGTACCGATGTAATTATTCCGCACCGTGTTGCCGCTGCCGCCGTTGATCAGGAAGATGCCCCACCCGTTGCCGCCCGAGATGACGTTACGCTCGGCCGCGCTCGAGCCGCCGATGGTGTTGCCGTTAGTTCCGTTGATCTCGATACCGGCGCGCACAGTGTTGCCCAGGTCCGCTGTGCCGCTCGCGTCAGAACCAAGGAAGTTACCGCGGACCACGTCGCTGCTTCCGGTAATCTCGATCTCGCTCTGAGTTGAGCGATTAATTACCAGGCCTTTGATGGTGCTGTTGCTCGCACTCATCCGCAGACCGTAACCTCCCGCATTGGCGCCGTTGATCTCAATTAGTAATACCGCATCGCTGCCGACCGTCAGCGTGTTCTCCTTCGAACAGGGAGCTGAATTAGTTGCGCAAGGCGTCTGAGTGTAGCCGTCGATGGTCACGGGACTTGTAATAGTCGGCAGCGCCGACCCGGGACTGATCGTGAACACGCCGCTGGTCCCATCGTGGTTGGGATCGGAAATAGGAATGTCGAAATTTATCGTGTTCGTGTCAACGTTGAAGTTCGCCGCGTTGATCGCTTCGCGCAAACTGCAATGCGCGACGAGGCAGGCGGTAAAGTCGTTGTCGTCAGTCGTATTGACGGTCAGCGTCGCGGGCGGCGTGTCGTCATTAATGATCGTGATGGTCGCCGTGCTGGGCGAGCCGAGCGAAGCCACCTGAGCATTCGACAACGTGAGAATAATAGTTTCGTTCGCTTCGTAGGTTGTATCGCCGTGAATCGTCACATCGAACGTCTTGGGGGCGCCGTCGCCTTCCAGCCAGGTGAAGTCGCCCGAGGCCGTGTCATAATCCGAACCCGCCGTCGCCGTTCCGTCGCTGGTGGCGTAGTGCACTGAGACATCGCCGTCAAGGCCACCCGTGCGCGTAGCGGTGATCGTCACGGGATGGGTGCTCGAGTTCAGTTCGGTGTCATTCGTATTCGACGCTGAGAATTGCAGCGTGCCCGGCGTACCGGCAATCGTAGTGAAACAGGCCGAGAACTCTGAAGTGTTGTTGCCGCTGTCCGTCGCGGTAGCCGTGATAACGTCGCCGACAGCCAGGGTTCCCGGATGGAAGGTGAACGATCCGTTGCCGCTGCCGTCGGTCGTGACCGGCGTCGAGCCGAGGTAGGTGCTGCCTTCTCCATTGCCGGAACCGTCGCAAGTCGCGTTGGCAAAGAATTCAATCGTGAAGCTCTGGCTCGCAATAGAATTCAGCGTGCCTTTGATCGTCTTAGTAGGGCCGGTGACTTTCGAGCTGGTGATGACCGGGAAGTTTTGCAGATTGTTAGCGCCGGTATCCGGGTCGCCCGTGTCATTCGTCGTGAGGCCGCCAGTACCGAGGTCGATTCCCAGGCCCCCGTTGTCATGAATCGAATTGGCGCGAATCGCGTTGCCAGTGCCGGACTGGACGAAGACGCCGGCGTTGCCACTGTTGGCGATGGTGTTCGGTTCGCCGGCAGCGGCGCCGCCGATGACGCTGTTGTTCGCGGAAACGATCTGGATGCCGGCATCGCCGTTGCCCAAAACGGCGCCGGCGCTGTTGGCGCCGATGAAGTTGCCCTTAACAATCGTGCCGTCGCCGTTAATGCTAATGCCGCTCAGGGTGTTGCCCGCGATGACGTTTGCTTCCAGTGCGGTCGTGCCGCCGATCAGCGTGTTAACAACCCTGATGCCGTCGCCGCTGTTCGGCACTGCCGCCGTGCCTGCGGCGTTGGTGCCGATGTAGTTGCCTTTGACTACATTGCCGGTGACTGTGCCCGCGATTTGGACTCCCTGATTACCGCCCGGCTTGCTACCGGAAATAATATTGCGATCGGCCGCGGTCGTGCCGCCGATGGTGCTGTTGTTCGCGCCGTTGACAAAGACGCCGTGCAGATTCCCTGACGCCGCGGTGCCGGCAGCATTCGTGCCGATGAAGTTACCCGCCACCACGCACCCGCTGTTTGCGGTGAGGCGAACGCCGTCCAGGGTAAAGCGGTTGATAATCAGGCCGCGCACCGAACTGCTGCTTGCGGTTGCGCCAAACTCCAATCCGATAGCACCCGCGCCCGCGCTCGTGCCGTCAAGCTCGATCAGCAGATTGGCATCGTCGCCCACTGCGAGAGTGTTCGCCGTCGCGAGCGGCTGGCTGTAGCCATTGAGGTTAGCTGGCCGCGTTATGGTTGGCAGAGCCGCGCCGAGTGTAATGGTCCGCACGCCTCCGCCAGGAATGTTGAAGTTGATCGTGTTCGTGTCAGGCAGAGAGTTCGCCGCATTGATCGCTTCACGCAAACTGCAATGCTCGGTAACGCAAGCGCCAAAGTCGTTATCGTCGGTAGTATTGACGACCAGCGTTGCATCCGCGGGTACAGGATCGTCGTTAGTAATCGTCAGCGTCGTCGGATTTGGCGGAGTGATCGTCGCACCGTCGGTCGGGTTGCTGAGCGTGATATTGACCGTCTCGTTCGCTTCGTAGGTCGTGTCTCCATTGACGGTAATATTGAAAGTCTTGGTACCGGTCTCGGCGTCGTCCCAATGCAACGTGCCGGTAGTCTCGACGTAATCGGATCCGGCCGTAGCCGTGCCGGCGCTGGTCGTGTAGGTCACATCGAGCGCGCCGTCCGAGCCGCCGGCGCGGCTGACCGTGATGGTCTTCGGGTGAGTAGTATCAGTCTCGCTATCGGTGTAAGGCGCGCCCACGAATTGGAGCGTGCCCGGCTGCACTGCCGTCGGCTCAGCCAGGGTCCAGTCAGAGAACGACGAGACGCCGGTCGCCGTCGCCGTGTGCGCGCTCGTGTCGATCGACTGAAGCGGCACCTGAGTAAAGCTGCCGTTGTACTTGAATATTTTGTAGAGCGCTTCGGTGCCGACTACATCACTAGCGTTGTAGTGAAAAGTCAGATTCGTCGTGAGGCCTGAGCCCGACAGTATCCAGTAGCGTTGCAATGCATTCGTGCCGGAGATATTCGGCTGCTTGCCCTCGACCGCTTTGACGGTCAACGTGCCGCTGTTGTTGGCGGTGACGTTCGCGTCAAGCTGTGAGGAGCCATTCGCCGTTCCCACCGGGAAGATGAAGCTGCCGAGGTTTCCACTGGCGCCGAAACTCTTTTGCAGGGCGCCAATCACATAACCATTCGTGCGACTCGTCGTGGTTGGCGCGAGCAGTGAAATCGTATTAGATCCCGCGTCGACGATTCCGTCCGTCAACGTAAGCGCACCGGTCGTCAGGTTGCCAATCGTTAGATTGTTGGCGAGTACAATAGTGCTGGAGGTGCGCGCCACTATGAGACTGTTTACCGCCTCGCTGCCGCTAACAAACTTGAGCGAGGCGCCCAGCGCTCCGCTGCCGCCGATCGTGAACACAGACGCGTCGCTGCCCTTGAAAGCTCCCGCCGGACCCGGATCGCTGATCGAGCCGTTCAAGGTCAAGGGGACACCGTTCAAGTCCAGCACGTCGATCGTGCCGCCGAACTGCAACGTGCCCGTGATAATCAAACCGGAAAGATTCTGAACTGAACCGCCGGTCTTCGAAATGACCACGTCGCCAAAGGTTTCGCTGGCGCCGCTGGCCTTGCTTCGAGTCTGGATCGCGGCGGCTCCGTTAAAGGTGACGGTTCGGCCGTTTGGATCAAATGAGCTGACGGCCGCGTTATTGTTAGTGAAGTTGCCTTGCAGGTTCAGGTTTCCGCCCGCTGTTCCGGAGAGCGCAAACGTCCGGTTGTTCTGAATGGTCAGGTCATTGAGGATCGTGAGGGCATGCGATCCGGAGCAAGCGTAAGTCGAATCACCGCCGATATTATTGTCCAGAATTAAGTTGCCATAAGATCGACCGGCGCTCGAGCCGTCGTTCGAGCATGACAGCGCCGACTGAGCATTGAAGCTGGCCGTGCTGCCGGAATTAAAGACAGCCACTGCGTGTGTGTCTCCGCCAAACGGATCGCCGCCGGCGTTGAATGAAGCCGTCGAGCCGCTGGCGAAAACCACCGAGCCGTCTACTCCTGCGCCGAACGGGTTACCAGTAAATCCGGCGCCGGTGGCAAAGCCGTTCAGCCCGGTAAAGGTAATCGAGCTCGCGCCGCTGCCCGTCAAGCGGTGAGCCGCGCCGACGAAATTAATCTGGCCCGCGATAGTCGCGGTCGAGTTGCTCGTCACATCGATCTGAATGGCAGTACTGCCGGCAGTATCCAGTGTCAGAAGATTACCCGAGGGGATATCGAAGTCGCCGGCCGAGCCGCCATTAATTGTGAGGGTCGACGTGCTCCCTGTGGAAGCTTTCAGCGTCACGCCGAACACACCGTTCTGCAGGTGCAACTTCGTCATCGACTGCGAGGGCACGTTCGTCACAATCGGCGCGGGCGTTACGTTGCCGTCAAAGATCAATGTGTCGGATGTGGTCGCTAGAGCGGCGTCAGTTCGAGTCGGTTGCCAATTGGTCGGTACTGTCCAATCCTGGCTTGCTCCCCCGATCCACGTGTAGGTTCCGGCGGTGCAAGTGTCGACAAACTTCCAGCCCGTGCCGTTGTTGGCGCCGGTGGCTCCGGTCCCACTGTTCACCAGAATGATCGTGGTGAGGCCAGTCGTCTGATCCTGGACATCGACGTCAGTCATTGAGAACGTGCCAGTTCCCGACCACGTCCGCTGTGTTCCGGTCGCCGACGAGCGAATCAGGATAGAGTCGGCTTGTCCGCAGGTCGGGCCATTGGCATTGAACTCGATGGTGCCGCTGTTCGAAATAGTGCCGCCGCCGTTGCTGGTGATTGTCAGATCGCCGGTGCCGAGGTTTCTCCAAGTCGTGCCCGATGCAACCGAAACAGCTCCAGTCGTGATGCTGAACGATGCGCCCTGATCAAAGACATTGGTACCGCCAATTGTCAGCGTCGTGTCCGATATGTCCTGACCGAGAGTGATTTGTGAGCTTCCGTTCATGGAGACGGGATCGAACGCAGTCGCCAGACTGCCGCTAATTAACTGTCCCGAGGAGCCGTTGAAGTTGACCAGATTACCGGCCGCCGTGAAGCTGCTTCCGTTGTTGGTCCAGTCGCCACCGACGGTATCCGTGCCCCCCGGCGCATAGTTGCTGCCTGACCAGATTTGCAGCGCGACCGCATTAGGGACCGTCAATGCCGCGCCGGCAACGGAATAGATGGGATCGAAATCAGTATCCGCGTTACGCGCGCCGCCGAGATCAGTATTTGTAATGGTGCCTAAATTGTCAGTACGGACAATGAGTGCGTTCTGCCAGATATTGAGGTTGTTGATGTCAGAGATTCCGGAGAGCGTTACGGTTGCGCCTTTCTCCGTTGCGTCGTCAATATAGACAGCAAGCTTATCACCATCCAACAGAGTGCCGGCCAAAATTGAAATTGAGTAGTCTCCCGAGCCATTCGTCACACCGCTTCCCGCTACAACGCCGTTCTGAAGCAGAGTGATAGTGCGACCCGAACCCATCGGGACCGCGCCGCCGGTCGTGTAGACCGTACCGCTGATAGTGGGGTCGACCGGGGCGCCGGAATTAATAATCTTGAAGATGCTAAAGGAAAACTTTGCCGCGCTCGGCTTTGTGCGATCTGTCGCAGCGTTAACTGTTGCGGAAGTCTTCGCCGCGCTCGCCTGTCGCCAGACCAACGCACCCGCCAGGACGGCGGCAATCATGATGAAGGCGACCACCGAGCGGCGCGCCGAGCCGATGCGCGCTGATCCAAAGGCCCGCAGACCGCGCAGAGCGCGAGGGATGGAGGTGCTTAGCTGACGAAAGACAGACATCATTATGTAAGGACTGCGTCGGGGGTCGAGCGGGACATGAAGGCGGCCAACTCCTTGAGAATGCAGGCGGAAGAAAGTTTCGGTTAGCCAGTCTAACCAATCTACTTTGGGACTTTCCTACTGCCTGCGTAATTCGAACTTGTCTATTTCAACTAACAGAATGTAAAAAGCCAATTAGCAAAAGCGCCGGGAAAATGATGTGCAGCCTAGTGCGGCCACGGAAAAAAGTCAATCAATTTAATGGACCCGCCTGCGGTTCGCCCACCTCACGATGCGGAAAGACTGCCACCTTCCGCGCGGCTCCTCTGATTGATGCTGCACCTAAGCTTCAGGCATTTGAGGCAGCAGCCCCTGGACGATCGTAATCGTTGCCGAGCCGCGGAGAGTCTTAACTTAACGGTGTTTAGAGTACCGCCTTTAGTCGGGTTGTTTCCCCGTAGTAGAAGGCCCGACTAAAGTCGGTACTCTGTACACCTGTTTCCCAAGTTAAGACACGAACTTCAGCGTTTCCAGGCGCGAGCCCGGCAAGATGCCGGCGAACCGCAGGCAAGGATGCCTGCGCTCCGGCTCCTTCCCGGTTAACGCGGAAAGCGTCCGCGATACTCACTCGATACCAGGAACGACTTCACCATTTCGGCATCGCCAAAGTTCCCGTTGAAACCATCGAGCTTGCCCAACCAGAAACTATAACCGCTGTAGTCATGGTCCGGTCCCGTGTTCGGATCTCTGCGCAGGTACCCGAAGTACTGCATCAGCACGAAGGCCTGGTCGAACTCTTGCCGCGCCAGTGCGGTGCTCTCGGCCACCCGTCGCAGGGCCCGGGCCCTGGCCGCGACATCCGATGAAGTCCCAGCCGATCCGAACTCGTCGACCGCCGCCGCGCGCTCAGCGTCAGACGGCGTCACGCCCGCGTTGGCAAAGAGCTGCCCAACAAACGCCGTCGGAGTCAACGTCGTCGCGAACAACGAAACGAACCTCGGACGCTGCACAAACTCCGCCATGTAGGCCTGCGTGTTGTTCTCCAGCACAGTCTGCCAACCGCTCTGGTTGACTACCAGGTTCTTCCCGATCTCAGCGGTGTCAGGTTTGAACTCGCTGAGTTTGATCGGCACCGGGGCTCCCGGCATGTCCGCAAAGGACGCCTGGTAAGTTCTATAGACCAGGTAACCAGTCTGCTGGAACTCGATCGAAAGGAAGAAGGCCGCCGACGTGTCGATGCGCTTGATTGCGCGGCACTGGGCATCGCTCCCACAACTCTCGATGTTGTTGACCCAGAAACCCAGGCCCGCTTCGTCAGGTTCGCGACCAAGGAAGTCCACGTACTGCTGTCGCACAAAGTACTCAGTCGTATCCAACGGGTTCAGAGCGGTGCCCGTTGACGTTGCCGTAAACACAGCATCGGTGTGCTGCGATAGTTGACTGAAGGCCCGTTGTGACGGGCTGAAAGTAAAGTTCGAGCGCGCCGGGACCACGGTGTAGAAACCATTAGTATCGACATCGTCGAAGTGATAGTTGCCGGCCGCATCCGTCACCGTGAGCCGGTTTTGCGAGCCGGTCATGCGGACTGCGGCGCCTTCCACCGGGTTGCCGTTGCCGTCGAGGATCTGGCCGCCCACACTGCTCGCGGACGCCGTCGGCGTGTCGATCGGAGTAACGGTTGGATCCGTTTCACCCGTATTGGGTGGAACCTTCGGATCATCTGTGTAGACAAACGGTTGAGAGTCCGGTCCCAGAACGGGGCTGGACTCATCCGGATTGGCGATCGCGAGTGGCCCACTGTCGTAAAACACCTGACCCTGCGTAGTCACGTGGGTGGTGCCGGCCGGCATCGCGGTATTGAGCGTAACCTGGAAATAGATTGTCACGCTCTTACCTGCCGGCAGTGTGCCGATAAACACGTTCACGGTTTCACCCGAGAGCGGAGTAATCGGATTGTCTGCGTGCCGAATCGGCGAAGCAGCACGCCGCAATTCCGCCGTACTCGCGTTTCGCAGAATAAGGTGCTGCGTACCCTGCGTGCCGGGCCGGACAGTTTGTGCCTGGCCGGGCGCGGGCAGCCGGCGCTCGCCGACCGTCAGGTAGCCGTACATCAGGTTGTTCCGATCTTTCTCTGAGTACGAATCATCGAGTCCCAACTTGTGGCCCATCTCGTGCTCGATGGCAGTCAGCAGGTCGAGGTGCCCTGCGGGTGCGCTCGACGGATCGGTATAGCGCCGCGTGGCCGAGACTGCGCGACTGAACAGCGAGTCACTCGACGAGTCGGCGCCGATGTACCAGCCCTTGCCGCCGGCGTTCCGATCAATCTGGACGTGGGTGTTGCTGGATTCGCCGAGATACGCGCCGCCGAGATCGGTAACGTCGAACTTGATCCCACGCAGGATTCCAATCTGTCCGGCTGTCAGGCCGGTGGAAGTCCAGCGCTCGATTGCCGCCGCGACTATCGAGTCGACCTGTTGCTGATCGAGCGAAGCAACAAAGCTCGGTGCGGTAACCGTCTCAGCCTTCTTCGCACTCGCGCCGCATCGTGATCCAGTTGCTGTCGGAGCCAACGCGGGTAATGCGAAAGTCGAGAGCAGAGACGGCGAATTCAATGCCGACTCTACGCCGCCTGCGGCGAGCAGCAACGGCACGGAGCAAGCTGCGCCGCCGCCGTAGGTACTCCCGTTGAATCTGGTCGCCAACGTCGCAACAGCTCCTCCCACCAGACTAAAAGTATTTCTACTTGTCGTATAGGCCGCGAAAGCAGCGTTGTCCGTGCTGGTTCCGGCATAACCCGGTTGACGGGTTACGGTAGCATTCTTCGTATTGAAGTATATCGATGCGCCCGAGCTGTTAATGTCCCACGTCTTCGAGGCTGTGTCAGAAATGCTGTTCTGCACGCCCGCGCCGCCGATGTTGAGACACGCCGTAGTCGTTGAGCCACTGTTCGCCCCGACATTAAACAATAACGCGTTGCCTTGTGCGTTCGCGCCGCCGCCACTGTAACCAGGCTCGCGGATTGTGTTGCTGATAATCGAAGCATTCAGCGCGTTGCTTTGCGTCGTACCCAGGGCAATCCCGTTGGTTTCCACTTGCTGAATGATGTTTGATTGAATGCGCAGGCTGAGCGCCCCAGCGCCATCCTTATCTATAGTCATGCCGTCGCAACCGCCGAGGGTAACCGCGCGGTTGCATGCCGAGCCGACAACGCCGGTGGTACCAATCGTGTTGCCTGAGATCACGGCGGTAATGCTGCCGCTGGCCGTTGAATTGGGGCCGACGAAATAGTCAATCGATTGCAGCCCCGCCTTTGTCATCACCGTGTTGTTTACCGTGTCAAAGTAAGCCACGCCGTTAATGCCCGTGCTGATGAATACGTGCGCGCCATTCTCACTCAAGGAGGTGCTGTCGTGGAGACTGCTGTGCGTGCCGGACGAACCCAGCGTGGACGAGTCAACCGCTGTGATTGCCAGACCATTGCCGTTGCCGTTCTTAACGATTGAAGTCGTTCCGATATCAACATCGGCATGGGCCGAGTTGTGAAGCTCCATTAACAGTCCCTGCTGTGAACTCGTAAGTGGCGCGATCGTACGCCCGAACGACGAGCCGGTGACATGGAACGTCAGCGAGCCGGTATCGTTGTAGATGTGAGCCTGGCGCGAGAAGTTATTCTGAACATTCGTGCCTGTGATCGTGACCGTGCCCGTGAGGTTCTTGAACAGCAGACCGTCCTCATAGTCTTCGTTGCCGTTTCCGCTGAGAGTTGAGTTGGTCAGCGTCAAGGCGGAAACCGTGGTGCCCGCGATACCTTCCTGGGTCGATCCGCTGATCGACAGATTGTTCAGCGTGATAGTGGCAACACTGCTCAAATAAAGATTCGCCGTACACAGCGTCGTGTCGCCGGCCACGAGGTTGTTCCCGCAAGCGGTGTTAGCAGACGACTGTGAAGTAGCGTTATTGGTGAGGTTCATATTCTTGAGCGTGATGTTGTTCGAACCGGTGAACTTCATGCCGTTGGAACTCGCGCTCTGAATGGTGCCGCCGGTGCCGGCAGTCGTACTGGTACCGTTGACGGTGAAGCTGCCGGTAATACTCTGAACCAAAACCCCGGTAGTGCCGCCATTGGAGGCGATCTTGCGGAACGTAAAGGCGCCAGTGCCGGTGTTCAAATCGACAGCGCGCCCGCTAGTCGACGTCACGTCCTGGAACGTGAAGTTAGTCGCCCCGGTGCTGGACGCCTGGAAAGCCGGTCCAGTCGAGGTGGTGATGTCATTGAAACTAGCCGTCGAAGCGCTGCTGGTGGTGCCGAAATTGACGCCGCCGCCGCTGCCGGTGACGCTAATCGGGCCGAACGTGAAGGTGCCGGTCGAACTGGTGAAATTCACAGCGAACTGGCCTCCGGTGTTCGAAGTCGAACTGATATTCATATCGCCAACAACGAGGTTTGTCCTCGTCACAGCGACCAGACCGTTGCCGCTAGGCGCGTAGTTGAAACCACGGAGTTGGGTGCTGTTGTGCGCGGTAATAGTCGCCGCACCACTGATAGTCGGCCGTGTCTGATTGATGCTGGGCCTTGGAGCCAGAGTGCCCTGCGCCGGTGCGCTGATGCCAAAGAAGCTGTCAAAGCTGGCGCCCACGACGCCCTGACCGATGATCGAACTGCCGCTGGTCAGCGTGATATTGCCCGGTGATTGCGTGTTGGCATCTTCAATAAAGATGTTCGCGTTGGTCGATGCGCCAATGTTGGTGACGGCCGTCGCGATCGTGCACTCGTTGCCCAGCGTGCAATTGCCTGAGCCAACCGCGACACTCTTGGTGAAATAGATCGCCGGGCCCGCCGGATTGAACGATACGGTCACGTAATTGCCGTTCACCCCCGGTCCGGGATTGCCGTTGTCCGAAACGCGGTACTGGAACGAGGCATTGTTGGTCCCACCTGCCGTTCCCGGCAAAGGCGTAAAGGTAAAGCTGCCGTTGGCATTGATCACCACGGTGCCGTTCGTGACATTGATGGGCACAGTGTCGATCGTGATCGTCGTGCCGGCTTCGACGTCAGAGCCTCCCAGCTTGCCCGCCGGATACGCAATCGGGATTCCCGCCTGGGCCGGCAAAGCTGCAAAGCCAAAAGCCGTCGGCGGATCGTTGACCGCTGTAACGGCGATGTTGCGAGTCTGAGTGTTGCTCAGATTATTTAGCGCAGCGCCATCATTCACCTGGAAGGTAACGGTGCGAGTTAGAGTGCTCGGATCATCACTACTGTTGGCGTACTTCACCGCGCGCAATGCCGTCTGGTAATTAGCCACCGAAGACGATCCCGACAAGGTCATCGTGCCGTTGGTGCTGTTGTACGCGCCGCTGATACCGTTCTGAGTGACGAATGAAAGCACGTCCTGGTTGCTTTGATAGTTGCCGGTGATCTGTACCGTTGCCCCAGTCAGATTCGTGCTATCCACATCACTCACCGTAATTGCCGACGAGACAGAAGTGGCCGCATCGTTCTCGGTGTAAGCTAATGCCGGACCTTCAATAGCAGCCAGCACGGGAGCGTCATTGACGGCAGTAACATTGATCGTGCTCGTCGCGCCGGTGCTCGGGTTGATGCCGTCGGTGGCGATCCAGGTGACTGTACGCGCCAGCGTGCTCGGATTATCGCTGGTGTTGCTGTACATCACCGACCGCAGGGCCGTCTGATAGTTGGCCGTCGTCGTGGTGCCGCTCAGAGTGAGCGTGCCATTGGCGGAGTTGTAGCTGCCGGTAATCCCCAACTGGTTAACGAATGAGAGCACGTCCTGGGTGCTCGAGTAGTTACCGGTAATCTGCACAGTGGCGCCCGTCAAATTCGCGCTGTCCACGTCGTTTACAGTAATCGTGTTATCGATCACCGTCGCCGGATCGTTCTCGGTGTAGCCCAGAGTGGCGCCTGCAGTCACTCCCGGCGCGTCGTTTACCGCCGTGACATTGATGTTGCGCGTCTGTGTGTTGCTGAGATTGTTTAGCCCACCGCCATCATTCACCTGGAACGTCACTGTCCGGGCCGACGTGCTCGGGTTATCGCTGGTGTTGTTGTACTTCACCGCCCGCAGGGCCGTTTGGTAGTTCGCCACAGTCGTCGCCCCCGATAGGGTCATGGTGCCGTTCGCACTATTGTAGCTGCCAGTGATCCCCAGTTGATTGACGAACGAGAGTACATCCTCGGCACTCGCGTAATTGCCGGTGATCTGCACCGTCGCGCCAGCCAGGTTCGTGCTGTCTACGTCATTGACCGTAATGGTCGACGAGACTGCCGTGGCCGCGGCGTTCTCAGTATAGGCCAGCGCGCCGCCTTCGATGTTGGCCAGCACCGGCGCGTCGTTGACCGACGCAACGTTGATGTTGCGAACCTGAGTGTTGCTCAGATTATTTACCCCGCCGCCATCGTTAACCTGGAAGGTGACCGTCCGTGACAGCGTGCTCGGATTCTCGCTGGTGTTGTTGTACTTCACTGCTCGCAGCGCTGTCTGATAGTTGGCAACGGAAGATGATCCCGACAGGGTCATGGTGCCGTTGGCGCTGTTGTAGCTGCCGGTGATCCCAAGTTGATTGACGAACGAGAGCACGTCCTCTGCACTCTGGTAATTGCCGGTGATCTGCACTGTAGCGCTCGTCAGATTGGCGCTGTCCACATCCGTTACGGTGATAGTCGAAGAAACAGCAGTGGCTGGGTCGTTCTCACTATAGGAGACTGCTCCGGCTTCGATGTTGGCCAGGACCGGCGCATCGTTGACCGCAGTGACGTTGATGTTGCGAGTCTGAGTGTTGCTGAGATTATTTGACGCAGCGCCATCATTCACCTGGAAAGTAACCGTGCGCGCCAGCGTGCTGGGGGCATCACTAGTATCGTTGTACTTCACGGCTCGCAGCGCCGTCTGGTAATTGGCCACCGTCGTTGTCCCCGCCAGCGTCATGGTGCCGTTCGCGCTGTTGTAGCTGCCGGTGATCCCAAGCTGATTGACGAACGAGAGCACGTCTTCGGCGCTTTGATAGTTGCCGGTAATCTGCACAGTCGCGCCTGTCAAGTTCGTGCTATCCACATCGCTGACCGTAATGGTCGAAGAGACGGCTGTGGCCGGGTCGTTCTCGCTGTAAGCCAGCGCGCCCGCTTCGATCGCTGCCAGCACGGGCGCATCGTTGACTGCCGTGACATTGATTGTGCTGGTCACGCCGGTGCTGAGATTGTTCACCGCAGCGCCGTCGTTGACGATCCAGGTGACTGTGCGCGCCAGCGTGCTCGGATTCTCGCTGGTGTTGTTGTACTTCACCGCGCCCAACGCCGTCTGGTAATTGGCCAACGTCGTCGTCCCCGAGAGCGTCATCGTTCCAGTGGCACTGTTGTAGCTGCCAGTGATGCCAAGCTGATTGACGAATGAGAGCACATCCTGGCCGCTTTGATAGTTGCCGGTGATCTGGATCGTCGCGCCCGTCAGGTTCGTGCTGTCAACATCGCTCACCGTGACCGTGTTGTCGATGACTGTGGCTGCGTCATTCTCAGTGTAGTTGAGCGTAGCGCCAGCGGTGACTACCGGAGCATCATTGACCGCAGTCACGTTGATGTTGCGAGTCGGAGTGTTGCTAAGGTTATTTGCGCCAGCGCCGTCGTTTACCTGGAAGGTGACCGTCCGCGCCAGCGTGCTCGGATTTTCGCTGGTGTTGTTGTACTTCACTGCCCGCAGGGCCGTCTGATAGTTGGCCACCGTCGTCGTGCCCGCCAGCGTCATAGTGCCGTTCGCGCTGTTATAGGTGCCGGTGATCCCAAGCTGATTGGCGAACGAGAGCACGTCTTCGGCACTCTGATAGTTGCCGGTGATCTGCACAGTTGCCCCCGTCAGGTTCGTGCTGTCGACGTCACTGACCGTGATGTTCGAAGAGACTGCGGTGGCTACGTCGTTCTCGTTGTAAGCCAGCGCGCCTGCTTCCACGTTTGCGAGCACCGGCGCATCGTTGACCGCGGTAACGTTAATCGTGCTGGTCACGCCCGTACTTGGGGTGATGCCGTCAGTGGCGATCCACGTGACCGTCCGAGCAGCCGTGGAAGGATTATCGCTGGAGTTGTTGTACTTGACCGCGCGCAAGGCCGCCTGATAGTTCGCCAAGGTAGTCGTGCCCGTCAGGGTCATGGTCCCGTTCGCGCTGTTGTAGCTGCCGGTAATGCCAAGCTGATTGACGAAGGAGAGCACATCCTCGGTGCTTTGATAGTTGCCGGTGATCTGCGCTGTCGCGCCGGTCAGATTCGCGCTGTCGCTGTCGTTCACCGTGATCGTGTTGTCGATGACTGCGGCCGGGTCATTCTCAGTGTAGTTGAGCGTGCCGCCGGCGGTGAGTACCGGTGCGTTGTTTGCCACTGTAACCGTGATCGAAACCGTGGCCGTCGCATCCGGCGATTGGCCGTTGGTTGCCGTGTAGGTGAATGAATCGGGGCCCGTATAGCCGCTGGCGGGAGTGTATTTGAAGCTGCCGTCAGAGTTGAGGTTGTTGACAGTTCCGTGGGCGGTTGCAAGGGCTGTGATTACTACCGCGGTAGGCACAGGAGTGCCCGAATCGTTTGTCAGCACTCCGCTTCCGGCTGCGACTACAAGCTGGGTATCCTGGTTAGCATTATAGGAATCGTCACGAGCCAAAGGCGCCATCTTGATTGAGCTGTTAATTAGCGTCGTGTTGGGATCGATCACGTCGTTGAAACTCACATTGGTTAGGTCGGTGTTGCCGTTGTTGGTGATGACCGCCTTGTACGTAACGATGGAACCCGGATCGGCGAGGCCATCCGCCGGGGACGTGTCGACGATGCTGTCCTGAAGCGTGGCACTGATCACCGGACTAACGGCCGGAAGTGGATCGACGAACAGAGATCGTTCCAGCGCTTCCCGCGCTGTTGGTTTTTTCTTCGCATCAACCGCCCCAGTGCGGGCAGACTTCTTTGCGGCGTATTCGGCTTCCAAGCGGTTGGCCGACGCGGCGAGCGGCGCCATCGGCGCCAAAAACATCAGGAGAGACAACAGGCAGGCACTGAATACTCTAAGCCTGCGGATTGGTAGATAAGGGGGTAATTGCGTCATGACTCTCTCCTGATAATGGGTGAATGCGAATGGGCAGGGCAGACAAAATATTAAAACGTGACGCGTAAGACTATTACAGGTTCAGCAAGGAGGTCAATGTAATTATCGGGTTAGCTCCCGCAGTCCGCAACTCTACCAGACGGGAACCGTTGGGCAAGACCGCTGGAACGACCTGAACAGATGTTCCGCAGCGGCCTTGCACATAGAGTGCTGAGCGCCGCGTCCGCGCTAGCGGACGACTGAAAAAGGCAGATATCCAAGAGAGACTCCTCAGCCGTCCGCTTCCCTAGGACGCGGAGGTCTTCGATTTCGCGGCTCCGCTTTGGCCGCCCGATACTTTCTTTCAACCCGTCGGATTAGTACGGCGACCCTCACCTATACCAACTGACGATTGAATATCGCTCGCCATGTGTCACGGGGATTACTTCGTGCGTAGTCTCTGAACGGAAGGCGACCAGGGTTCCCGCCTCGCCCTTCAACTGAAGTTCCCTGTTATGACGCCAGTCGGAAAAGACTAGCGAGCCGCCGCCATAGGCGCCCGCCTCGGGTTCGTCAGATTGTTGGTTCAGGAATATGCTGATCGAGACCCGGCGCGACTGATCCGTGTCGAGGCGCAGCAGGCCGGTATTTCCGTCCTGATGGGCAACGAAGAAGTCTCCGACCCGGTAGCAGAGGAACTGTGGGTCTTCGCAAGCGCTGAGGTTAACCCCAAAATGCGCCCCGATTTCTTCGCGATAGTCCATGAGTCGCCGCGTGATGTTGGCAACGGTCTCTGGTGAAAGCAGGAGCCGTGTGACCTTGCGTACCCTGTCATTAATCGAGCCTGCTTTATCCTGCCCGTACGTTACGGCCGGGCTGGCTGGAGAGCGTTGCATCTCGCGGATCAGGTCCCGGCAAGTCTCGGCATCGAAGAAATCCCTGGCCAAATGCAGATCCAAGGGCGAGTCTGAATTGGGCTTCGCCATCTGTTCCTTACGAGCACTGATTAAGACCTTACCGCCGGCCGGCAAAACAAAAAGCGGCGAGATCAAAACAACCTCGCCGCTTTGTTCTTCGATCCACCTGGTCGAGACAGTGCCTGGCTCTTTTGCTATGGGCGCTGCGGAAAGACACCCTGCATGGCAATGATGAAGGTGACTGTTAGGAACGGCATCATGTTGTTGTGTGGCAGGCTGCCGCCAGCCACGGTTAGCATTTGGGGGTTCATGGTCACCAGGTTCTGATTACTAACGGTCATATATGCATTTCCCGGAGTTGACCGAGTGTAGACACTCAACGCCGTGGGCCCGTTGAGATCCGCCTGGGTGAATCCCCCCTGCATAATGTGGTTATGGGCCGGTATTTCTGAGGTAAGCAGCGTCACCGTGTCGGTTCCGGATGACTGTCCCTGAGAATAATCTGAAAGCCCCGATCCTTGTCCATTGCCTATGGGCGCCGAGCCCTCAAGATCAGGCAGAGCAAACGTCGATTTCCCATCGCCACCATACTGCGTTCCGAGCAGGGAGAAGAGTGCCGTGTTCTGCGAGATGGGCAACAACTGCCCGTTGCATAGCGCCCAGCCGGTGGGGGCGAAACTACCGGCGAACATTCTGATTTCTGCGACAAATGGATCTGACATTATGCGTGCCTCCTAAGTCTGTGACGGGTAAACCCCGAAGAGAGAAAGAATGAATGAAATGCACAGGTACGGCTGCGTGTTTTCGTGCGGCTGATTGCCGCCGACCATTGAAAGGTCCGTCGGAGCGAACTGCTTCGAAGCGCCGCTTTCGGTATATATCTTGAGCTGATTGGTCGCGGCCGTTATGTTGTTGGAAGCCGTCGTTGCCGTGGCTGGATTCGTAGACGCGATCAACGCGTGTGTATGAATGGGCACCGTTTGGGCGGTGAGAGTTACAGTCTCGACACCTCCCTCTTGACCGATGGTATAGGCCGAAAGCCCCGAACCCTGGCCCATGTGCATCGGCAGTCGCCCCTGTAAATCAGGAAGATTAAAGGTCTCCTGACCGTCACCGCCATAGGTGGTCCCGATCAAATTAAAGAGGGTGTCGTTTTCCGAAATGGCCATTGCTTGTCCCTGACAAAAGGCCCAGCCAGACGGCGGAAAGTTGCCGCCGAACATTCTAATTTCACCAACGAAAGGTTCTCCCATAATTCGTCTCCTTTAGTTTCGCGAGGGGAAGATCCCCTGAAGGGCAATAATAAAATTCAGCACCGTGTAGGGCTGGCGGTTTTCGTGGGGCTGGCTTCCTCCGTAGTTGGTAATCGACTCGGGAGACATAGCTTGCAGTGCGGCAAATGATCCATAGATACCACCCACCACCGTTCCGAAAATGTTCTGGGACGCCGGCTGAGCAGATTGAATAAAGGCAGAGTCAGCCTGAGTGGAGGACGCGCTGACGAAGTGGTTATGAGCCGGCATCTCTCCTTGAATAAGGGTGTGAGTCTCTTCACCTCCCCTGTTCCCCAGCAGAAAGCCGCCGCCCACATGGATTGGTACCCGGCTGCGAAAATCAGGCAGCGCAAAATTCACGCGCCCATCACCGCCATAGGTAGTACCAAGGATCGAGAACAGTGCCTGGTTCTGATTGATCGGCAAGAGCTGGCCGTTGCACTGCGCCCAACCCTTGGGGGCAAAGTTGAAAGAAACGATCTTGATTTCAGCCAAGAATGGTGTAGACATGTTTCTTACTCCCTGGAGTAAAGTTCGATGGTAATACCTGAACGGCAAGGTTGCCGCAGGCCATAAGCGCTGGTTGAATTACACGCTAAGAAATCGGAAAAATCGGAAGCGCTGGCGCCGTTAATGCCGGCGGAACCCCCGCTGAATCCCTGCTTGTGGATCACTGAAAAGCTATTACAAAACTGAAGCGGCGGGGATTCTATCCGCAACTTCTAAAAATTTCAAGCAATAAATATGACTGTCAGCGTTAAGCGGGAAATCCCGCCATTCTTAAGACAGTCGCTGGCGTCTCTCGGCTGATTATTGGTCAATTACGAGGCCGTCAAAGTCTTCGACGTCTCCATCTCTCTTCCAGGACGGTTTTCGTTTATGGGCCGGCTTGGCCTTTGGCGTAGGTGTGGGTATGGGTGTTGCCGCTGGTACTGGCGCTACTGTCTGAGGCTTAGTTGGGGTTTCGGGGTTGCTACCCGCCGCCTTCGTCGTTCGCGTGGGAGCATTCATCAGGGCCGGGCTATAGCCGATTCGATTGATCGTCGCCAGATAGGTCTGGGCTCCGTACTGATCGGCGCCACTCGGTACCAAAAACATTTGAAATGATCCGAGTGAAGAATGTTCAATTTTGTAAGTTCCTTGCTCGAACTCTTTACTTCCGCCGGCAAACAGCAGCGAAAAAGATTCACTTCCGGCTGGCACCGCTGGGCCGCCCGCGGGCAGGTCCTTGACCCGAATGAGCGCTACTTCAACCACCGAATATCCGGTGGAGACTCGAAAAATCGAATTCAAATATGACGTGAAGGCTGCTTTATTATAATAAGAGAGTGGATCAGGCTGAGCGACCTGCTGATCGAATGGATTGCCGTCCCGTTCTTTTCGACTCTGAGCCAGAACAGTGGCCGGAATGACAGCCGCGATTGCCACGAACGTACCGGACCGCAAGAACTTTCTCCGCGAAATCGACATAAATTCCTCCTGGTAAATCGGGCGGAAGCGTGGGTCCGTGACCGGGCATCAGGTGAGATGCGCTTACTTCAAAAATGCCGAGTGAGTCTATTATCTTTTCTAAAAACATTCAATACGCTTGATAACTTAATTGCAGGGTCACTTTGATTCGTTTGCATACCTTGTGCCCGACAGCGTGGGCTCGACAAGGCTCAATCGCGGAGCGCTGAGACCGCGCAAGATTTCTGACTGCCTACGGCAAGCCGCTCCCACCTCAGTTACTTTGCCTGACGGCATTCGAGTAGTTGGTTGTAGCCGTCTTCCTGCACTTTGGAAAAGCCCAGCCGCTCAAACAAAAGTCTGGAAGGATTAAAATGCTCAACCCAGATACTCACTGATTTGCCTGTCAGTGAACCTTCCGCCACGAGATCCCGCATAAGTGACGAGCCGATGCCTCTATTCTGATACGCAGAAAGTATCGTGATGTCCATAATTCTAATGTCGGCTTCGGTGCGGTTGACATAAATCCGGCCGACCGGCACAGCATCCTGAAGAATTATCTTGTAGCCGGCTTGCGGATACTGCGAATGGTAATAGGAATGCTGCGCATCAAACTGCATCCTCAGGAACTCTTCACGCTGCTCATCGTTCCAGGGCGCCAGTGCAAGTTCCAACGCCCGCGCACAGGCATAAACCTCGCGCAGGAAGGCTTCGTCTTCGTCTAACGCATCGCGGAGTGTGATTGCCATTGTGCCCTAGCGCATTAGGGGGTTTTTTTAACCAGACGGTTGAATACGGACTCATAGTAGGTTCCAGTCTCATCACGTTGAATGGGAACGATGAAGAGATTGAAGGAACCCATCTGCTCGTGCTCGAACCGGTGCATGCCCTGACCGAGGAGAGCCTCGTTGGAAGTGCGAAATACGATCGAGAATCGCTCCTGCCGAGGCGAGATCATGTGTTCCGAGACTTCGGTCAGCTCGGCTTCGATCGCCTGTGCTTCGCTGAGACGAATGCCAAACTTTGTATTTAAGTGACTGGAGAATTCCTCGTGGGTCAAGTCTGCTGCCATATTTTAAACCTTTCTCGAAAGAGCGAGCGGGCGACTCTTTTTGTTCATCAACCCCTGGGTTCGAAGATCATTTCGGAATACATCGAATCGTCACTGACTCGCGCAAAGCCCAGGCGCTCGTAGAGGTGCAAGGCCGGATTAGACTTCAAAACGTGAAGCCTGATCGGTTTTCGCGCCACGACTGCCCGGTTCAATAGCTCATTAATCAAGTGCGTGCCGACGCCCAGTTTCCGGTACTCCGGCAACAACGCGATGTCGACCAGGGTAAACTCATTCTCGCTTTCATCGACGAGCATTCTGCCCGACCGGCAATCGTCGACGAGAATAATTCTGGATTCAGCTTGCGGAAAACCTGCTTCGTATTGAGACCGTTGCGCATTGTACTGCATTCTGATGAGCGGCTGCTTTTGCGCCTCGTCGAGAAACCTGAATTCCTCGAGACGAGTCGCGGCAAAGACCTCAAATAAAAAGTCTTCGTCATCAGGTGTAACCGTACGGAGGGTCACCGATCGTTTGGGCGCGGGTTGAATTGGTTCGTTGCTCAAGTTGATAAGAGTCTGCTATTAGATCATTTTCAAGTCCGGCCGCCAAACTTCCGAGGCATTGTGCCATTCGTGAAAAGGGCGATTCAACCTATCGCGGCTGGCTTAAAGCTGCGCCGACACAGTCATGATCAATTTTCCCGACCTCGATGATTTAACTCTCTCAACAGAGAGCGATCAGGCACCGAATCAAGTAGTGCCCTTCCCGGATCTGTCGACTGCGGGGCGCGAACTTGCTTTGAAGCTCGAACAACATAAGCGGACCGATAACGTGATTGTGCTCGCTGTTGTCCTGGGCGGCTTCCCGGTGGCCCAAGAGGTTGCGAATTATCTTGACGCGCCTCTCGATCTGGTCATCATTCGCAGGTTGATGGCGCCACGGGGACCGGGGTCACAGCTTTGCGCAATTAGCGTCGGCGGCTCGACGATAATCGAGGGCGGGTTAATTCCCGCCGCGATACCCTCAACTCCAGTCGAGCATTTTATCAGCGACGCGATCGCTGAACTGAAAGCTCGTGAGCAGCAGTGCCGGCGTGGACGGCCGTCGATTGATCTCGCCGGAAAGACGGTCATCGTCGTCGATTGCGGCATTCGCTCCGGCTCAACGATGTTGGCGTCGATAAGAGCGGTGCAAACTATGAAACCGGCCCGAATCATAGCCGCGGCGCCGGTAACATCATTCGGAGGCCAGGCTGCTGTGATCAGCGAAGTCGACGAGCTGGTTTGCCTCGCTCGGCCTCGACCGTTCGGCCATGTCGGTCTCTGGTACAAAAACTTTACTCGTCCCGGCGACGATCGCGTCGGCGAATTTATGCGAAGCGATGCGGCGTGAGGGCCCGTAATCTGCGGAAAGAGTTAGTCGGCCGCTTCGGAGTCTACTTGATCATGCAGTGTGGTCAGCCGTCGAATCTCAAAGCGGCGCGAACCTGACGGGATACTGACAACGACTTCGTCACCGGCTTCCTTCCCCATCAGGCTGCGGCCAATCGGGGAAACGGTTGAGATCAGACCGGCGGGCGGGTCGCTTTCTTCAGGAGTGACCAGACGATAGGTAACTTCTTCGTCGCGCTCGGCGTCGTAAAGCACGAGGGTCGAGCCATAGGACGCTTTATCGCGCGGGAGTTTCGAGAGATCAATCGAAGCAACTTCGCTCATGCGCTGGCGCAGCTCGCGAATTCGCGCCTGGACCATAGTTTGGCGTTGCAGCGCGGTTTGATACTCAGAGTTTTCGCGCAGATCGCCAAACTCGAGGGCGCGCTTGATCTCTTTCGGCAGATGAATGCGCAGCTCGGTTTCCAACTGGTCCAACTCGCCTTGAAGCTTCTTCCTGATTTCCTGCATCCTGTCTGCTGCTTCCTGTCTACGCCTGATGATTAGGCTTTGCCTTTGTCGTTCAAAGCTTCTTCGATCGCCTGCCGCATCAATTGGGGGGTGGAATACGGATTGTAGCCCGTAAAGTGTTTGACGATCCGGCCGTCGCGCGATATGACGAAGCTTTGGGGAATCACCGACTGCGCCTGGACCATCTGCACCAGCGGCGCCGAAAGCGTGCCGTCGTCCCAGACAATCTGATAGGGAACGTTCTGTGCGCGGATATATTCCTTCACATGCGCCTGGTCGTTGCGCTCGTTATAAGTGGTTGCCAATCCGAGCACCACCAGACCGCGCGTTTTGTATTCATTGCTGATCTTTACCAGCTCCGGCATTTCCTGACGGCAGGGTCCGCACCAGGTGGCCCAGATATTTACAATCAGTACCTTGTCGGCGAAATCAGACAGCTTCAATGAGCCGCCGTCCAGAGTCTGAACCTTCGTATCGCGCAACTGCTGAGGCAAATTCAAGCTAGCTGCTGGAGGGGGCGCGTTCGTCGCCGGTGCGTTCACAACTCGATTGGCGGGAGCGTTGTTGGTCGTCACTTCGTTAGAGTTACAACTTGATAAGCCCAGCGCGCTAATCAGTCCGACGCCGGCAACCGTGAGCACGATGCGTCCAGGTGTCCAGAAAGATTTCCGGCCGGCCGGTTCACCGACTGGTTCAGGGGAAGGAAGTTTGGATAAAGCCATCTAGTTCACGCTTTCAATTAGTTAGTTAGCCGTCGACACGACCCGAAAGGTAGCAATGCGCGCCAGGTCATCGCCAATAATCGCATACTCACCCGGCATCAGCGAAGTGCGTGGGCGCACTTCCATAAAAACCAGATCGCCATCCTTCATCAGCCCGCGCACGGTTGGTTTGATGATTTCTTCCGACGAAATGGCAAACCCGCTCATTCCCCGCTGCGCAATCGCGGTGACCCGGCGCGCGCCTTTGTGCGGAGTCAGCCACACGAGAAACGGCGGATGTACGCCCGGACGCTGCCAGGTAAAGAGGAAGACTCGTGGCGTCGCGGTTTTGAAAACGGTCACGGCGTGCTCGCCCCTCAATTCGATGTAACTGACCTTCGTGCTCCCAGCTACTCGCTCAGAATGAATTGGCGTCTGGCCCTGCTCAAACGGCAACGGGACTAATTTGTTTTGATCGTCGAGGGTGTAGATCAAACCACGATCTGAGGGAGGAGACGGCAGGAATTCCTGCGCCCTTCCGTTTCGGGTTACGAAAGCACAGATGGATCCAAGTACGACGGCGATGGCGAGGTGTCTCTTGAGCTTGCGCAAGCTGCGATCTCCGGTGTGGATGAGTTGAATCTTGATTTGTAAACCCGCGTAGCGAGTGGAAGCATTGAAGCGTAACCGCAGAGTGACGATGTGTTAGAAGTCAGAGCGTGCGTAAGAAGTGATCCTGTGGTTCCGCTCTGCACCCCCGGCTTTATGCTATCGCCACGCTTCGCGGGCTCTAGAGAACTGCTCCTAAGGATGCGTCGCCGGTGGCTGCTTATTGTAGATAAAACCATAGAGCGCGTTCGCCAGTCCCACATTCAGTGGCTGGAGCAACTTGTACTGTTCGATGGCGGCTTTCTTGTTACCCGATCTGAGATATGCCCAGCCCAGGTTGTAATATGCTCCCGCATAGTCGGGCTTAAGTCTGATCGCCTCCTGATGAGACGCGATTGCTTCCTTCCACTTTCCCAGACTGCCATAGGCAAATCCCAAATTGTTCTGAGCGGCCGGCCAGTCGGGCTTCAATCTTACCGTCTCTTGAAACGCAGCCAGGGCGTCGTTGATTTGTTTCAACCTGCTGAAAGTGATGCCGATATTGAAATGGCCTTCGGGCAGTTCGGGTTTTAGCTGAATCGATCGTTTGAGCGGATCCACGGCCGCGTTGAAGTTGCCGATGTTGTTATAAGCCCAGCCGAGATTGCTGTAGGCCTCGGCGTAATCCGGCTTAAGCTGGATGGCGCGCTTAAAAGCTTCGATCGCTTCCGGCCAGCGTTTGGTTTTGCCCAGGGCATAACCCATGTTGTTGTTTGCTTCCGCGTCATCCGGCTTGAGGCGCACCACCTGCTTGTACGCTTCCGCGGCTTCGGGATAGCGGCCCAACTTGTCGTACGTCCAGGAAAGATCGCTGTAAGCGTCGACTGAGTCCGGCTTGAAACGAACGGCTTGCTTGTAAGCTTCGGCGGCCTCCGCAAACTTATTGAGGCGGCGATACGCATCGCCCAGATTGTTATAAGCTTCGGCGTAATCCGCCTTGGAGTTAATCGCTTCCCGATAAGCAGTCACCGCCTCGTCGTACTTATTGCCGTTGTAGGCAGCCACACCTTGATCGTAATAAGCCAGGCTAAGCGAAGCCCGCGCGTCGGCATCTTTAGGATCGAGGTTGAGAGCCTGTTTCAAAGCCTCCACCGCTTCGGCTGATCGATCCAACTTAAGATATGAATTACCCAGCGCACGATGCGCAGCGGCCCAGTCGGGCTTCTGTTGAATTGCCTGCTTCTCCGCGATGACGGCTTCATCGTATCGGCCGAGGTTGAAATAAGTTTCGCCGAGATTGAGGTAAGCCTCAGGAAAATCTGCCTTGAGATGGATTGCCTGCTGGTACGCCTCGGAAGCTTTCTGGTACTGACCGGCGTCGAAAAAATCGTCACCTTGTCTGTTGAAAGCTGCGGCATCGGGGACGCGCTTGGCCGCATCTCCCAGCGGCTTCGAAGAATGGGAAATCGGTTTTGCGTCACCGGAGTTGTCCGGTTCGGGTTTGTTGCCGGCAGTCGACGGCCTCGACGAACGGGTCGAGTGGGCCGCGCGGACGACAATCTTTTTTTCCAGGTGTTTGGGAGCGTGGACGCGATTTTGCGGGGTGCTGAAAATGCCTTTGCCCAGTTTTGCTTCGACGTCGGCGCTCGCCAGCAGGACATTCGCACCGCCACTAATGTCTTGCGCGAATGAAGCGCTGTGAACAAAACCCGACAAGGATAACGCAAGGGCGAAAACTAAAACGCGTGAATAACGAGAATGATGCAGCATGTTCTTTCAACTCCAGGAACCTCAAGTGGTTTCGGCGCCGGGGATTTTGGCGCTGGCTTGAGTTTACTGTGATGGTGTCTCTGGGGACAAGGATGTTCGAAGTGTCAAGGATGGCTTCTTCACGCCGAAGGCGTGACATGTAATAGCCGGGGGCAACGCCCCCGGTTTGGGCAAACAAAACATTCCGGACCCTGAAAGGGTCGAACAAACGTGAGGGTGGTCGACCCTGAAAGGGTCGGACTTTATTTCGGGAATCCGTTCCGGGGCGTTGCCCCCGGCTATTCTCTTTGACGCTTTCAGCGTCAGATTAGATCCGCCCACTACAAAAGTCTCTACAAAATATCCTGTGCCCTGAGCGTAACAATCGCCGCGATCACCAGCGAGAAGAACATCACGATCAAAACCAATGGATCGATAATCTTGTTGCCCCAGGGATGCAGGAAATTTATGTAGCTGCTCAAGTCTTCCGGAATCTTTTCCGCGGGGTGAACTTCCGGAGCGGCCTTCAGCTTGGGCGCCACGGGCTGCGTCGCTTGCTGGCCGCTTTGTAGGTCCTTAACATAATCCTTCATCTTCTTCTCGTATTCCTTGGAATCGTCTTCGGCGTCCTTCTTATAATTGGCCACGTCGTCGCGCGCGCTGTTGATGTGCTCGTCGTTCAGGTCTTCGTAATGCTTGTAGAGACCGCGTCCTTTATTCTCGCCATCCGGATCAGAACCTTCTTCGTCCAGGGTGTCGAGGGTCGACCATTGCTTTAGCCCATCAAAGGCCCAGGTGGCCGGCATCAGCGTGCCGATAACTTTCGCCGTGCTCTGCGGCACGCCCACCAATCCCGAGAACAGGATCTGCGGAATCAGGATCAACGGTACGAGGCTGGTTGCCATCTCGGACGTCTTGACCATCGCCGATACCCACAATCCGAGAGCAATGCCGACCATTGCGGTGAACATGACTATCACCAACTGCGGTATGGCCCAGCCCGGCAGGTGCATCAGGCCGGAGTAATGCAGGAATTTTAGTGAGCCGAACAACAGCAGGCACTGGAAGGAAACGATCAGCGCCAGCACAAAAAGCTTCGAAGCCACGTACGGCAGCAGCCGCAGGTTGACCATGCGCTCGCGCGTGTAGACGGCGCGTTCGCGAATGATCTCACGTGAGGCTACGGAGGTGCCGAACCAGATCGAAACCAGCGCCAACATGAAAAAAGGAAAGTCGCGCGGGCTCTTCGAGCCGACCACGAGGTAAGTCATGAAGGCGATAATCGGGGCTTGCCCGAAGAGGATCAGCAGATTGAATTTGTCCCGGCTGAGGACTTCCAGATAACGGCGCGTCAGCGTCCCCCACTGGCGCACGGCATCGACCGGAGACGCCCGGCGCTTGGGCGGCGCGGCGGCGCGGCCGTCACGTGGCAGCAGGCTGAGCGGCTCGACCACGTTGCGCCGGTACGCTTCCGTAGTCTGGAATTTGCGCTTCCAATCTTCGGCTACCTGTTCTGCAATTTGCTCCCGCTGTTGTTTCCGCGCCTGCTTCTGTGACTTGGTAGCGTTCGCCGGCAGGGCGGGCAGCGCCGCCGTCTGCTGATCGACGGGCCCTTCCAGCTTGTCATAAAGGTCTTTGAAACTTTCGGCCTTGACGTGGGCCAAAGCTTCCTGGGGCGCGCCATAGAAGACCAGCTTGCCGCGCATGAGCACGACAATCTTATCGAAGAGCTTCACGTTCTCCATCGCATGCGTCGTCAGCACGACCGTGCGGCCACTCTCGGCGATCTGGCGAAAGAGCTTCATGATCTTCTCTTCCGTCGCCGGATCCAGACCCGAAGTGGGCTCGTCAAGAAAGATCACGGAAGGCTTGGTAATCAACTCAACCGCAATCGAGACGCGTTTGCGCTGCCCGCCGGAGAGCTGGCCGACGGGAACGTCACGTCGTTCCGAGAGTCCTGTGACGTCCATCACCTCGTTCACGATCTGATCGATCTCTCGGGTGGACACATCGCGCGAAAGACGCAACCGCGCGACATAGTAGAGCGTGCGATAGACGGTCAACTCGCGATGGATAATGTCGTCCTGCGGCACGTAACCGATCGATTGTTTGAGCGAGTCGAGGTGACGGTATAGATCGAGATTGTTGATCAGAACATAGCCGCTGGTCGCCGGACGCATGCCGTTAAGCGAATCCATCAGCGTCGATTTGCCGGCGCCGGACGGACCGAGCAGGCCGACAAACTCATTCGGCTGGATCGTGAGACCGACGTCGTCGAGTAACCTGATCGAGCCGCCGCCCGACCGATTAGTGACGACCTTCGCAATGTTGATGCAGTCGATGCGCGTCTTTGATCGCGTGTCGTAAACCGCGACGCCCTGTTGCGCGTCGGCCTGCAAAACAAAGGGGCCGATCTGGATTACGTCAGAAAGCTGTACCGGGCGGCGCCCGCTGATGCGATCGCCGTTAACGTAGACACCATTCGTCGAGCCGGCATCTTCAACAGTCACGCTGCCGTTCGTTCGCGCAAAGCGCGCGTGATGATTTGAAATTTGTAATCCGTCGAGCCGCAGATCATTGTCGGGCGCGCGCCCCACTGAGAGTTGCGGCCGAGTGTCGAATGAAAGCCGGGCGAGTAATTGCGGCTGCGAAGATCCGGGCGGAGTCTTCGACTGGAGCGAACCTGTTCCCGTCGAGACAATGGTTTGCCGTGCGGCAATAGCTGCGATCTGTCCAAACGCCGACGGAATCGCCTGCTGGCTCGGAGAGGCCGCTCCTTGTGATCTTCCGGCGGCCGGATGCGCCGGATCGATGATCCGCAAGAGCGGTCCGCCTACGCCAAGTTGAATCTCATCTCCGTCAAAAAGCGTGACCGTTTCGGTGATTCGTTTGCCGCCGACCAGAGTCCCGTTAAAGCTTTTCAGATCAGTGATCGAGAACTGTTCTCCCGCTTTTTTGATCTCGGCATGACGGCGAGAGACGACCGCCGCGGCCACGTCAATCACAACTTCGCCTTCGGGATCGCGGCCCAGGCGCGTGACTTCCTTATTCAGTTCAATGCGGGTGCTCTGCTTCGTGTCCGCATCGATCAGCTCTAAATGGGCTGGTGCAGCTTTGGGCGGCGCGGGCCGTGACGCGGGCATGGGAACAGGCGGCTTTGGCGTGCTCGGGGCCGCGGCTACCGGTGGAGAAGCCGGCGGATGCTGAGATGGCGACGCAGTTCCGGGAACGTTGCCGCTCGACTCGCGAAAAGTTTCCATGCGGCCGAGATCGGATGCTTTCGGTTCAGCCTGTGCGACTGGCGACTGTTCGATGCTGACGACGCGCAGGATTGGTCCGCCGGTGCCAAGCTGAACGTGAGAGCCCACGCGGACTTCAACGGGCTGGGTGATCTTCTGCCCGTTCACAAACGTGCCAAAGCGAGAGTTGGCGTCGGTCACCAGATAGCGTCCGCCGCTGAGCCGGAACTCAGCGTGCTTGCGCGAAACCATCGGCCACTGTTCCTGTGAAAAGAAGTAATGACACACGGCTGGGTCGCGACCGACTATGACTACGTCGCCGGCGAACGTGTGTTCGCCGTGCAATTGACCGTTACGATCCTCTGCCAGAATTATTTTCATGTGTTGAGTTCGCGAATTTGGAGTGCGGTGACTCGTTACCGCTTTTTCAGAAGCCAAACGGGTGCGGAGTGAAAGCTGCGACAAGTCGCAGCACTCCAAACTCTATTTCTTTCCGAACCTGAACGACTCGAGCATCATCGGCAGTTCGCCCTTAACGCCAACGTCATCGACACTTTTCAGTTCAGGCGCCAGCGAAGTGGCCAGCATTAACAAGGTGACTCCGTCCTTGCCGCCCTCCTGCGGCGGCAGAAAGATCACTCGGCCCCATAACTTCAAATCGCCTTTGGCAGTGTTTTTCGACATGCCTTCAAAACGAAATCCGTAGCCGTCATAGACACCAACCTTTGTCACGCCTTCAGAAACTTTTCGATATCCGGGAAACTTCTTAGCAAGCTGGGAGCTAAGATTTTCCGCCACACTGGGAAACACCGCCCGGTCGCCCTCGGCTGAACCTGCTGAAACGTACGAGCCGACGGCGAAATTTTCCTGGGTGAAATCGGGCGGTATACGCCTCTCGACTTTGGCGAAGTTAGTGGCGCCCGCCGCGCCGGCAGTCGGATCCTTATCCCATCGGTTCGGATAATAAAACGAAAAGTCGACGTAGTGATCGGCGAGTTTGCCGTCCAGATTCTCTTTCGAATTTATGAATTCCACGGCATCAGCCGGAGCTGAATAGGGCGGTGGTTCGGCGACCGCGGTCTTTTCGGTCTGGCCCGTATCGGCGGGCGTGGCTACCACGTTCGGTGTCGGTGCTTTGGTCGGCGGAAGCGGCGTATCGACCTCGACAACTCTGCGCGCCAGCATTGGCCGTACTACAAACCAGTATCCAACCCCGAGCACTCCACCACCCAGCAATAAAAGCAACGCGAGTATTCCCAGCACCAAGGGCATTTTGGATTTCTTTTTTGGCGGTGGAGCAACCGCTTGCGGTGGTGGAGACTGAGCGAGTGGCGCCGGCGGCAGCGGGGCTGACGCGGCGATGGGACCCGAGCCTACCAATCGTTGCGTTGGTTGTGGTGGCGGAAGCGGTCGCGGCGGCGGAAGCGGTGCAGAGATTTGTGGTGGAGGTTGTGAAATTTGTCCGGATTCAACCGGAGGCACAGGTGGCGGTTGGCTCGCCGGAGGCGATGTCGCCGAGGGTGATGCAATATCCTGAGTGTCACGCGGCCCTTCTGTAACAGTTTCCTGGGGGCGGGCCATGATCGTTTTGAACGGATCGAATTCGGCGGGCGCCTTGGGGGCCAACTGGCTTGAGATCGCTTTTGTCGGCGCGTTCTGATCAAACTGCGAAGAGTCGATCCGCACCGTTTCTCCACCCACGTCCACGCCTTCGAGGACTACGCCATCATGAGTACAGAACTTTTGCGTGTCAGTCGTATAAGTGCGGTTACATTTCGGGCAGCGTTTCATTTTGCGTTCTCTCGTTCAAGGTTTACTAAAGCTTCGCGCGGGCAGCGGCGATTTTGTTTGGCAATTCAGAATTGCCGGGGTCGAGTTGCAGGGCCCGCTCATAAGCACGCACCGCATCCCGCGGGCGGCCCGCATTCAAATAACCGTCGCCAACTCCGCCAAAGCCAAACAGCCCGGCCAACTGCTTGCGATCTGCTTCCGAGGCCAGCGGAACAGCCTCTTCATAAGTCCTGAAAGCGTCATCATAACGCTCCAGCCCCAGATAGGATCGGCCGAGAATGTTGCGGGCCGGATAGAATTTGGGATTCACTTCGATGGCGGTCTTTAAAACAGTTTCGGCTTCGGCATATTTCCGGTTGACTGAGAGCAGCCGGCCCATCAGAAAAAGGGCGCCGGGATTTCGCGCATCCAATGCCAGCGCGCGTTGCAGCACCGGATCTGAATCATTCCAACGGGTCTCTGACTGCATCGAGTCGGCAATCAGCACGAGAGTCGGCGCATCCTTCGCTTGATCAATTGCCGATTTATAGAGCGGGTCGGCTTCGCTGTTGCGGTTCATGTGACGGAGCACGCGCGCCAGATGCACCTGGGCCACGACGAAATTCGGATCCAGCTCGATCGCCCGTCGAAAGGCCGTTTCCGTATCGTTATTAAAGATGGCGCGCGCCATCATGGCGACGCCGAGCCGGTCGAAGGCGACCGCGCTTTTCGGCTGGAAGCTGGTGGCCCGCCTGGCGAGCGACTCAGCTTCGGTGAAGCGCGCGGCATTCGAGACACCTGTACGTGGCTGAACCAGAATAAAACTGAGGGCCATCAACGCTTCCCCGTTGTTCGGTGCGATTTCGATCGCCTGCCGATAAATCTTTTCCGCATCCTCCCAACGTTGCTGATCGGCAAACACGTTTCCCAGACCGTAGTGCGCGCGCGCATCGCGCGGCTTCAACTTAAGAGCGCTGCGATACGCAGCTTCAGCGGCGGGAAATTTGCGCGCATCGCGCGCATCGTTGCCGTCGGCGAGCGCGTCTTCAAACTTTGCTTCTATCTCTGCCGGATCGGGACGCGTCGGTCTCGCCGTCGGCCGCGCTACCGGTCGCGCGGGATTGCCGCTGCGTTTAGCTTCCGGATTCTTGGGACGAAAAATTCCCGCGCCGCCACTCAGATCGCCGCCGGTTTCCTGCGCGCGCGCCACGCCGGCGGACAGCAGGATCAAAAATGAAAGCAGAATGGGGAAAGAATTAATCAGAGCAAATCGCATTCGAGTCCGATGAAACATCCAGATCCTCCGTCTTCCTCGCGGAACAATGCATTAGACGTACTATGCTCGAACGAAGCTTAGTGGACAACCTTGCGACTCAGTCTGATCCTGGGGAACCCTGACTGTAAAACGCAAGTCGTTCGGAGTTCCGACTTTAGTCGGCGGCTTCTCTCATCAACAAGATGCCGCCTAAAGTCGGTACTCCGAACTTAAGCTAAGCGGCGGACTTAACCAAACGAAATCCCAGCACCGGGTTTTTGTAATTGGGCGCGAACCAATCTCGCATGGCGGCGCTGACTTTATTTGCCTGGCTGCTATAACTGCCGCCGCGCGCAACAATCCATCCTTTTTGCACGTCGGGAAGTTTGAGCGGACTGCCAGGATAAAGCGACGCTTTCGAAGAAGTCCATTCCCAGACATTGCCGATGAGATCCTGCACGCCCCAGCGGTTGCCACCCTGCGGATACGTCCCCACCGGCTGTTCTTTGCCGACGCCGGCTTCCTGCGTAGCCGCGCGACCGGGCGCCCAGGCGTTGCCCCAGGGGTACAGATTGTCCTTGTCTCCATTCCGCGCGGCGTATTCCCATTCTTCTTCGGTCGGCAGACGATAAGTCACACCGTCGCGTTTGGAACGCCATTCGGCAAATGCGATAGCGTCGTCGTAAGAAACATTCGACACGGGCAGTAGCTCCTGACCGACGGGCGCTGTGATGCTGCCCCACTGCTGCGGCGGCGGGTGATTGGCCTCGCGCACAAAACGCGCATATTCGGCATTGGTCACTTCGGTTTTGTCCATCGAGAAGGCATTGACCGTCACCTGATGCGCGGGACTCTCCGTCTGCAGCGAATCATTACGTCCCATCTGAAACAGGCCGGCCGGAATTTCGATCAGTTCAGCTTTGGCGACGAGATCCGGGCCATTAGGCGTGTTCGGTTTCACCGGTCCCGCCGGCGTCGCCTTTGATCGCAGCACGAAGTAGCCGCCCACTCCGGCGCCGATCAAAAGCAGCACGCACAATCCCGCGATGAGCGGCAGCGAGGACTTCTTCTTTTTTGCTAGGCTGATATCGACTTGCGAAAAAGATTGGGCCGCGCCATGCAGACTGTTCTCACCAGTGGCCATTCCCGCGCGCTGAATCTGGGTCGCTTCAGGATCGAGACCGCCGGTTTTCGGCGACATGGTGGATGCCAGTTGGGTTAGTCTATCCTCCAGCACCTTCGTTTGCTTCGCCACCAATTCTTCCAGGTGCCGCCGCTCTGCTTCGCGATCGCCTTCATTCGCTTTTCGTTTTTGCTCTTCTTCGTCGACGTATTTGCGCCGGGCCTCAGCCTCGCGGGCCAGCTCTCTTTGCGCAAACAAACTCTTCTGATCTTCTTCGAGCAGCGATGCCGCGCTAATAGTTCCGGCCAAAGGATCGAAAGCCGTCGTCGATCCTTTCGGAGGTACCGTCGAATGCTCGGTCTCCGGATGAGAGACGATCGTTTTCGAAGGATCGATCTCCGAGGTGTCGCCGGTGCGCTTCAGACTTGCGCTGGCCGTCTCCATGGCCGCGCGCAGCTCGGCAATGAAGTCGTCCGCCGACGGCGTCCGATATTTCGGTTCTTTCTCCAGAGCGTGCCGGATGACTGCTTCCACTTGCGGCGGCGCCTCGATGCCTCTCGACGCCAGCGAAGGCACGTCGTTCGTCAGATGCTTTTTCATGATTGAGGGGATCGAGCTGCCTTTGAAAGGCACCTCGCCGCTCAGCATCTGAAACAGCATCACGCCCAAACTATAAATATCGGCCCGGGCATCCGGAGGATCGTCGGACCACTGTTCGGGCGCCATATAAAAAGGCGAGCCCATCAGCCCCGTGGTCTGGGCCGCAATGAATGAACCCAGTAATTCGCCGGATTTGATCTTGGCTAAACCGAAGTCGAGAATCTTTGCGCCTTCGCTAACGGGCACGCCCTCCTGGATCATCACGTTGAGTGGTTTCAGATCGCGATGGACAATTTTTTGACGGTGAGCCGCGGCGATGCCCGCACATATCGGCTGGATCAATTCAAAGGCGCGCATCGGAGGCATAGCGCCTTCGTCGGCCATGATTTCCTGTAACGAGCAGCCCTGCACAAACTCCATCACCAGAAAAGGCATCGTGCCGCGCACCACGCCAAAGTCGGTGACTGCGATTATGTTCTGATGACGAATCGCGGCGGCCGCCAAAGCTTCCTGGCGAAAACGCGTTACCAGATTAGGATCGTTGCCGACCAGATCGGGCAGGATGATCTTTATCGCGTGCTGAGTTTTGAGAAAGATATGCCGAGCTTTGTAGACGACTCCCATGCCGCCCTGGCCCAGACGCTTCTCGAGTTGATAGCGTCCATCGAGGATCGGCTCCCCCTGAATTGACGAGGTCGTCTCGACACCGTCATCCGGGCAGTGATTGATGTCGTCAGGAAAACAATTATGACAGGTTGGGCACTCTTTCATTCGTTGGTTCGACTGCTGCTGCGACCCCGCGCGGGTAAGACACTATGCGAAAAGGATTTTAGCGACTGTAGTGCAGGCAAGCAAGCAGGGATTAATTCGACGAGTCGTCTTCGATGACTTGCTTTCGGAAGTCTGTCATTTGCTCGGGGTGGACTAAGCGTGGGCTGGCGACGTGCGCGACTGAATTGAGGTCACGTTCCGGCAAATGAATAACATCTTCGGAAACCTCGTCTTTTACTGGTTGCGTTTCACGCCCATGTTCTTCAGTCTCGTCCATGGCAAGTTCTCTCATTCACCAATTTTCTTTGAAAAAGTGAGTTGAATTGTGTACATCGCGTTCAGGCAATACCCAACCGCTTCGCAACCTCTTCGAGTTTTTCACCCCGTTCACCATTCGCGACAGCCTTCTTCTGTCGCAGTAGACGGTCTCGAACGTCCGCTCTTAACTCGAGTCCTTCGTCCGGATCTCCGAGAATCTCCTTCAGCTTTTGCTCAACAACAGAGCCGATGATCTCCCTGAGTTCATCAGTGCTAAGTTGACCTACATTTGCAGCCATATCTCCTCCCTTTACTTCACCACGACATTGACTAGTCTTTGTGGCACTACGATCACCTTCACAACTTCGTGGCCGTCGATGAAACTCTGCACTTTGCTGTCGGCGAGCGCGAGCGCGTGCAAATCGGCTTCGGTAATGTCCGGTGCGACCACGACGCGCGAACGCAGCTTGCCATTGACCTGCACCGGAATCTGCAGCTCTTCCTTGCGTGCAAGTTCGGCATCGGCGACCGGCCATACGGCGAGAGGCTGCACCAGACCGCCTTCATGCCCCAGACCGGCCCACATTTCTTCCGCCACGTGCGGCGAGAAAGGCGCCAGCATTACAACTAATGCTTCAATCGCCTCGCGCGCCGCGAAAACATCGGCCGCGGAAGCTGTGGCAGGCTCAGCATCAAACTCGTTGACCGCATTCAGCAGCTCCATCAACGCAGCCACGTTCGTGTTCAGGTCGAGCTTTTCAAAGTCATCCGTCACGCGGGCGATGGTCTGATGTGTTTTGCGGCGCAGCGCGAGCGCGGCATCGCCGAACTCTTCAGCGAGAGGCGGAGAGGCGGGCGTTGCCTGCCGATTATCCACTGCCTCGGCCCAGCGCCAAACCATTCCCCAAACCCGGCGCAGAAATCGCACCGCGCCTTCGATGCCGCTCTCAGACCAGCGCAGTTCATTTTCAGGCGGCGCGGCAAACAACACGAACAGCCGCGCCGCATCGGCTCCATAGGCCTTGATCATCTCGTCCGGGTCGACGCCGTTACCCAAACTTTTGGACATCGCTTTCCAGTCATTCGTTCCTTCGACACGATTTGTGACCATGCCCTGCGTCAGCAAGCGCTTCACCGGCTCGTTCGCTTTCACCAACCCGAGATCGCGCATCACCTTGTTCCAGAAACGCGTGTAGATCAGGTGCATCACCGCATGCGAGTCGCCGCCGATGTACTGATCGATCGGCGTCCATTGCGCCGCAATCTCCGGATCGAAAGGCATCGTCTGGTTGTGCGGGTCGGTGTAACGAAAGAAGTACCACGACGAATCCACGAACGTGTCCATCGTGTCCGTTTCGCGCGTAGCCGGTCGCCCACACTTCGGACAGGTGGTGTTCACGAATTCAGGAACGCTCTTCAAAGGAGACTCGCCCGTTCCCGTGAACTCTGCCTTGTCGGGCAACAGCACGGGCAAATCTTTCTCAGGAACCGGCACCGCGCCGCAATGCTCACAGTAAATAATCGGAATTGGCGCGCCCCAGAAACGCTGGCGCGAGATGCCCCAGTCCCTGATCCGGTAAGTCACCGCGCCACCGCCGAATTTCTTTGCCTCGGCGTAATCCGCCATCTCGCGCATCGCGTCAGCCGAAAGCTTGCCGCTCCACTCGGCGCTGTTCACCAGCACTCCGTATTCCACGAACGCTTGCTTCATCTCCATGGATTGATCGCTGCCGGGAACCGAATCGTCAGGCTCACCCTGCTGGCCATGAACGATGGGCGCGATCACCTGCCTGACCGGCAAGGTGTACTTGCGAGCAAACTCGAAATCGCGTTCGTCGTGCGCCGGCACGCTCATCACTGCGCCCGCGCCATAATCCATCAGCACATAGTTCGCCACCCAGATTGGCATCAACTCTCCGCTGAAGGGATTGACGGCCAGCCGGCCGGTGTTCATACCCAGCTTCTCTTCGTCTGCCGCTACGTCCTGGGCTTTGATCGCGCGCGCGCCTTTTACTTTCTCGGCGAACGCCATGACGTCATCTTTCAACGACGACCCTTCCAGCAGTTTCGGCAACAGCGGGTGCTCAGCGGCGAGCACAATCGCAGTGGCCCCGAAGATCGTGTCGATGCGCGTCGTAAACACGCGCACCTTTTCGTCGTGATCCCTGACCGCAAAATCAATAAAGGCGCCTTCGCTGCGGCCGACCCAATCACGCTGGCGCTTCAAAACTTTTTCGGGCCAGCCGTCTTCGATTTCCTTGATGTCCGCAACCAGCTCTTCCGCATACTTAGTGATGCGCAGGAACCACTGGTCAATCTCTTTCTTCACCACCGGCGTGCCGCAACGCCAGCAGATCCCGCCCGACGATTGCTCGTTTGAAAGCACCGTCTCTTCTTTCGGACACCAGTTCACCGCCGACTTGCGCTTGTACGCCAGGCCCAGTTCCAGCATTTTGAGAAAGAACCACTGGTCCCATTTGTAATAGTCAGGGCGATGCGCCGCGATCTCTCGCCGCCAGTCATAGCTCACGCCGAGGCGCTGCATCTGGCCCTTCATGTGGGCGATGTTTGCTTCGGTCCATTCTCGCGGTTGAATGCCGCGCTTGATCGCGGCCTGCTCGGCCGGCTGGCCGAAACTGTCCCAGCCGATCGGATGCAGGACGTTGAAGCCGCGCAGCCGTTTGTACCACGCCAGCGCATCGCCGATTGCGTAGTTGCGCACGTGGCCCATGTGCAAAAAGCCGGAAGGATAAGGCAGCATCTCGAGCGCGTAAAACTTGGGCCGCGGATCGTCGTCGCGCGCTGCGAACGTTTCGGCCTCAGCCCAACGCTTTTGCCACTTCTCTTCTATCTTTTCTGGGAAATACTTTTCGTCCATATCGAAACTCCTGTTAAGTTACAAGCAAAACCTTGAATGCACAAAGTAAGATTGCGCATTCGTTAACCTTGATTTGTTTGGAGAATCGCCGCCTCGGCAGGTTGCGCTATCGAGCGCACTTCGGAAGCGGCACCGTAAGAAGGAGTTTCGAAAGTGATTGGGCCTGAAACATTCGTATCACCGACGCGTGCGATTGTAACCAATGATCGGCCCATCGTCCAGAGCGTTTAAGGGCAAACGGATTACATAATGGTAAAGACGAGATTGATGGTTCTCGAGGCGCCCGTGCGAGGTGGTCCGACGCGGAACGCTCTGTGCCGACTGATTCCCGCACTAGCATTTTCCTTAATCAGGTAGCCTCCTGATTCCCCGCTTACGAAGTCGAGAAACAGATTGAGTTCTATGCGCGTCCCGGTCGTCTTGTCCAGAGTAAAAGTAATTGTGTTTTGCGGCGGTGGGTTGAAATAATTCTTGCCGGCCAGTTCGTAGGTAAAGGAACGAGGCCTGTTGCGCGAATTAAGCAAAGCCGGCTCAGGTATCACTTCGACTGAAATGGTGGTCTTATCGGGGCCTTGAAAGAGATCATTGGCAATGAACCCAGGGGGACCGGTTGGTGGATTAGTCACGCCCTTCGAAGCGATCTTAAGAGCTTCGTTCTTATTACCTGCTTTGATGTTCTTAACGATTGCGCCAAAATCTTTGCTCGCCTTATCAAGCTGCTGCTTTGCGGTAACCAGCTCGGTGTTTATTTTGACCAACTCCTCGGACGCGGCAGTTTTCTTAGTCTGAAGTTCGGTGACGTCTCGCTCTAAGCTGGTCCGAGTTCTACGCAGCGTTACTATTTGATAGGAGAGAATCGCCATAAGCAACAATCCAACGCCCAAGGTCAGGACAGTCAAGACCGATGCGCGCGTTTGAGCTTGCTTCTCTTTCTTCCCGAGAGTAGCCAGAATTCGTTCGAATTGTCTTTCTTCGGAGGACATATTTTCTTCTTAAGAGGATAGTTCGTTAATACGCCAATGTTACTCGAGCTCTCCCAATCCTTTATTGATCTCTCTTATTCGCTCCCTGCGTTCGTCCTCAGGCAAGTCTTTCATCCTTTCGCATTCACGCCGAAGCTCTTCACACCTTGCGAGTTTGATTCGCCCAGGTGTGATCTCCTTAGACTGGAGTACTGAACAGATGGTGACGAAAATCCCGATAATAGACACCAGCGAGGGTAGTAGATTGATGTCAAGTTTTTTAAGAATCGACAAAAGCCAAATAAGCAATGCAAATAGCAACAGTGAGGAACCGCCAAATATCAGCAATCGAGCTCGCCGCTTGTAGGAGGCAAGGTTATCCTGATGAATGACAATAAGTTGATTGATATAAGAACAGTTCATCGCGTACTACTGTCCGCCAAACGCCACGAGAATACGCTCCACAATGGTGGTAGGCAAGATTATTTCGCGGATTTGCTCGCTGTAGAATGAGTTCTTAGAAAAAATAGAAGATGGCGCAATCTAGCTGGCGACAAAAGATCTCAGCACCTCCAAATTCTTCAAATCCGCGCGCGGATCGTCGTACGGTGTTTCGAGGATGAACGCAGCATGCGCCAGCTTCGGATGCTGTGCGAAACGTCGCAGAGCTTCAGTTCCAATGTGGCCTTCACCGATGTGCCAGTGACGATCGACGCGCGAGTTGTACGGCGCGCGTGAATCGTTGAAATGCACCGCGCGCACATTTCGCAACCCCACGGTGCGCCTGATAATTTCCAGCGTCGCCTCCAGACCGTCTGCTTCGCGAATGTCGTAACCAGCGGTGAACGAGTGCGCCGTATCCACGCAGACTCCCAATGGAAGCTTCGGACATCCATCCATGATCGCGCGCAAATGTTCAAAGCGATGCCCGATGCACTCGCCCTGGCCCGCGGTATTTTCGAGCAGCACTTTCAAGCGCCCAAACCGCAGTCCCCGGCAAGCAATTTTCAAGCTGCGCACGCAGGTATTGATCCCGTCAGCCTCGCACGAACCGCGCGCGCTGCCGGGATGCAGCACCAGGTAATCGACGCCCAGGACGATGGCGCGCTGCACCTCTTCGCGAAACGACGCGATCGATTTCGCCAGCATCAGCTCGTCCACCGCGGCCAGATTGATTAGATAGTTTGTATGAATCAGAACTGGTGAGAGTTTTGTTTCCCTGCGCGTCTTCCTAAAAAGACCGATCGCTTCTTTCGTCAGGGGCTTGGCCATCCAGCCGCGCGGATTGCGCGAGAAGATCTGGACCGCGTCACAGCCAGTGTCCTTCGCCACGATCAGCGACTCATGCAGGCCGCCTTTGATCGGCGCATGAAAACCAATCTTGGGTCTTTTTGATTTGTTCATTGGTTCATTTGTTCAATGATTCATTGAAACCCATCACTTTCTGGCTTTGTTCTGTCTGGCTGTGTATTGTGACGCGGCAAAAATAGCTAACAATTCATTTGCCTCGGCAAGTAAGCCGGTCATTTGACTCTCTCGAACGATATCCGTATCGACTAACAACTCAAGCCAGAGAACAGTTTCATCTGCCTCCTCGACCCCAACTCCTATTTTGGCGATGAACTCGGCCTTAGAACGGGCCCGACAAACCGCTCGATAATTAGCCGCTACTGATGTGCCGGACCGAAGCATCTGGCGGCCGATGATCCGAGCCTCTTCAGTTTTTGGGAGCAACCGAAATAACTTCACGATCCGAATAGCGAATTGTTTTGTCCGGTTCTTGAGTTCTTGAGATTTGTACATTGCGATGCTGCCCTCCAATCAAGTTAATATTCCATTGAACCGTTGAACCAATGAACCAATGAACCAATGAACCAATGAAGCAATGAACCAATAGCTGAATTATTTCTTCTCAACCTCTTCCATCACGCGCAGCATATTGCCGCCCAGAATCTTATCGATATCACTCTCCGAATAACCACGCCGCAAGAGCTCCGCGGTAAGATTCGGTAAGTCAGCAACAGATTTCAGATCAGCAGGCACCACCTGAACGCCGTCAAAGTCCGATCCAATCCCCACATGGTCAATCCCGACGAGCTTCACGATGTGATCGATGTGATCGACTATGCGCGCGACCGAAACCGGCGGCAGGCGCTTCAGATATTCTTGGCTGCGAACACGATCTCGCGCCAGTTTCTTGTGAGCCACGTCCCCCTTTTCTTCATCGGAAGCGCGTTGCACGAGCGCGGCGATCTCTCCGTCGACTTTCTTTTTCTTTTCGCTGTATCCCGGCTCGATGTGTTCGGGATAGAAGATTACATTGACGACGCCGCCGGTTTTGGCCAGGGCGACAATCATTTCGTCGGTGAGATTACGCGGCACGTTGGTGATCGCTCGACATCCGGAGTGCGTCGCGATGACCGGCTTGCTGGAGGTGTTCACGATGTCCCAGAACGCGCGATCGGAAAGATGTGAAACGTCGACCATGACGCCGAGACGATTCATCTCGCGAATGACCTGCTTGCCAAAATCATTCAAGCCGCGCGTCTTGCCAATTTCATCGCCTGACGATCCAGCCCAACTCGTGCTCACGCTCCACGCCGGCGAAAGATAACGCACGCCCATCCGGTAATAGCGTTCGACGTTCTCGATCTTTTCGTCGATCGCATAGCCGCCTTCCATGCCCATCAACGCCGCAATCTTTCCCGCAGACGCAATGCGCCGAACATCCGCCGCGGTCGTCGCCACTTCCCAGGTTTCCGGATGCCTGGCCGCCAAGTCGCGCACGGCCTGGATCTGAACGTCGGCCCGCTGCACCGCCCGCGCGCCACCGCCGCCGAAAAGCTCCGGCTCGACCCAGATGGAAAAGAACTGGGCGTCCAGGCCGCCTTCCTTTGCGCGCACGGCGTCGAGGTGTCCACCCGACAGTCGGCGCGAAAGATCGACATTCTCATCGACCAGACGCTGCGTCGTGTCGGCATGCATATCGACGATGATTGCTCGCCGGTGGATTGAAGCCGAATCGTTCGCAGCAGTTTTGTTCTCAGACGTATTGTTCATAGTTGTAGGTACGCGGTTTTCCCGTGGGCCGGTGTTCCGGCAGTTACTTGTTAAGAAGAAGAGCGCGGCGAATGCCGTGACTAAGACAGCCCGACCACGCGGGTTTCGCATCCCCGGAAAGCCAACCCGATTCATGTTCATATTCAAACGCAAGTTCATCACAAATCGTACGGAGCGCGCCGCGCGGAATCAAGCGCGCTGGTTTAGAGTACCGACTTTAGTCTGGCCTAATCCAACGGTACCTGCGCGAGTCAGAACCGCCTGCGGTAGCGGACGGGCATGAGCCGGCTACGCTCGGAGATCACTAGCCCGCTACCGCAGGCGGTTCTGACCTCTCTCCGAAAAATCCCTCCAAAGTGGGTACTCTGAACAGTCAAAAGTTGCCCCGGAGGTCATCTTGCAAAGCTGCGTACCTTTAGAGTATCGTGCTTTGTCAATCAGCCCAAAACATGTCTCGCGGTTCGAACTATTCGTCTCCAAAGGAGAGTAAATTACATGTTTTCAAAAAGCGGGAAGGACATACCTAGTCCGCGCATTTGCGACGTAGTCTGGCACGACGGCGAGTTCATCAAATGGAACGACGCGCGCGTGCATGTGATGTCGCACGTTCTGCACTATGGCTCGAGTGTCTTTGAAGGTATCAGGTGTTACGCGACCAAAAAGGGGCCCGCGATTTTTCGGCTCCGCGAACACATGCAACGCTTTCTTAACTCCGCGAAGATCTATCGAATGGATCATAAGTGGAAGATCGACGATTTCTGCGAAGCCTCGATTGAATTGGTTCGCCGCAGCGGTTTGGATCAGTGCTATATCCGGCCCATTCTTTTCCGCAGCCTCGACGAAGAGCATCCGGCGTTTGGCGTGAACCCTTTTCCGAACCCGCTGGCCTGCTATATCGGGGCGTGGGATTGGGGCAAGTATCTCGGCGACGAAGCGATTGAAAAAGGCGTCGATGTCGGCGTTGCGACCTGGAACCGCCTGACCCCGAACTCGATGCCCGCGATGGCCAAAAGCGGCGCGAATTACATGAATTCGCAGTTGATCAAGATGGAAGCGCTGCTGAACGGCTATTCGGAAGGAATCGCGCTCGACGATCGTGGTTATGTTTCCGAAGGCTCCGGCGAAAACATTTTCATCGTGACCAACGGGATGGTAATCACGCCGCCGCTGTCTTCATCGATTCTGCCCGGTATCACGCGTGACAGCGTGATCCAGATTTGCGGCGAGCTCGGCATTACTATTAAGGAGCGCACGATTCAACGCGCGGCGCTGTACGTCTCTGATGAACTTTTCTTCAGCGGCACCGCCGCCGAGATTACGCCAATCCGCTCAGTTGATCGCATCACGATCGGCAACGGCGGACGGGGCGAGATCACCGAAAGGATTCAGAAGGTGTTTTTTGAGATCACATCCGGCGAGCGCCAGCCACCGGGACCGTGGCTCACTTACGTTAACGAACAGAAATCAGCCGCCAATCAACCTACGACCAGGGCCTCGGGCAATGGCCGTCACACGGAAGCAAAGCAAGACGGTTCGAGCGCGACTCCGGTCGAACCTGAACTCGTCGCCAGAACCCACACGATCGCGGCGGATTGAGATAGAGAGATTTTTTAGCAAAGAAGGCGGAGCAAGCGCTCCGCCTTTTTGTTTTGCCTGGCTACGGATTCGACGGAGGCGGCGGACTCGCAACCGGCTTCGTCGAATGAGTAGCCGCCCGATCGACAACCACCCGCGCGCTGCGATAGCCCGCGACGAATTCCGCATCCGAGCGGCTAAACAGATTCACCATCCTGTCGATCTGGTTGCGCAGAATCCCGTTCGCATCCCGAATCAAACTCTCCAGCGATTGCGTCTGGGCCGCTCGTTCCGCCGTCGTCGTACGCGGCTGGGTTTTCAACGCGGAAAATTTACTCAGCGCCTGAGTCAACTCATCCAGATTTGCCTGCGTGACGTGCAAAGTCGCCAACTCTGCTTTTCTGCTGTTGGCCCGCTCCAGCACCAGCGTCGCGCGGGTAATTAACTCATCGTCCGGCATGCGATCCAGAGTAGAGGGTGTCAGTGCCGTTACCGCCAGCAGTTCGTGATCATTGTTTGTGTGGCCAAGCACCGCCAGCGCCTCGCAAGTGAGAAACAGAACGTCCTCAAGGTCATCACGCGCTTCGCCTTTTGAGTCGGTGGCTCCCGATGGCGTTTCCTGTTGTTGCGTCGCCGTGGCAATAGCGCCGATCTTGTTTTTGAAAGCCGTTACCGCGTCCACGAGCGGGGCCGTTCCGTTCCAGACTGGATTATGACTGTCGAGATAAGCAGTCACCGTGTCGAACATCGTCACCCGGTTTGTTTGTTTCGTGTTCATGTGAGATCTCCTTTGTGATTTTCGGTTGAAGTAAAACGCTCAGATGTGGAGTGCGGCGACCTGTCGCCGCTGTCTTAGGTCGCGACTTGTCGCGGCCATCTTTAAGTTCACAGAGCCGCGGCGACAAGTCGCCGCTTACTAAAGCGCTGACAAGTCAGCGCACTCCAAAAAAATCGTGGGATGAGCCTTCGCAGGTCCGACAGCGCTGGTTGCAAACTCGCCAGCGGCGTCCGCAACCTCGCCACCGCTCATCGAGAGTTCGCCACCCCCTTCTGCAGCCTCGACAGAGGCTTCCGCAAGCCCGACAGCGCTCGTCGCAAAGCTGACAGCGCTCGTCGCAACCCCGACACCGTCCTTTGCACGGTCGCCAGCGGTCGTCGCAGACCCGCCAGCACCCTTCGCAAAGCCGACAGCGGTCGTCGCAGGTTCGTCAGCAGGCTTTGCACCTCTGTAACCCTCAATAATTACACCAGATAGCCCTCTTGCCTCCGGGGCCGCTCGAAATGTATCGATTTGAAACGAGGTTCGAGACCCCAGAAGCGCCTGAGTTCCGAGCAGTCCCATTCGAGGTCGAAAGCGAGCTGGCTGGCCTGAAGTGAGGGCCGCTCCAGTTCTGACCTCACCCGGCCAGGCTTGAATCCCCACCGCTTGGAACCCGAGGTAGAGACCGCGGCCCGGACAGCAAAGGGTTTCGGCCGGCGGCCAGCCTTCCAGGTAATTGATTGCGGAAGAAAGTAAGGATCGGGAATGTAATACCAGCTTCATTGAGAACAACCTCAACGCCCGAAAGAAAGCGTCGTTGGGACGGTTGGCGGGCGCTGCTTGACTCCCTCAAGCGTTACCCAAAATCACCCAATTCAATCAACAAATATCTTGCAATGATTCTTGCGAACGCCGCGCACTATACGCTCCCAATAATGCTCGCGTCAACGATATTTTTACGCGGAGTCATAGCCGAGCGGTACAGAACCGCGAGCGGTAGCGAGCGGGACCAGGATGCTACTTTTCATAAACGACGTCCTCTATTGCCGAACGCTGATTCCTTATCCCGCTCGCTAGCGCTCGCGGTTCTGTACCCTCACCAATTTGATGATCGACTTTTTGGGCAAAGCAGGCGTCAGGGATCTTAATCTTCTTACTAGAGTTTCGATAGACGCTGTGTTTTTCTTCAGCCGCGTAGCGGCGAAAGATCTGTAGCCCACGGCCTCAGCCGTGGGTACGAGTTGTGGCCACGAGATAGCCGCAGAGCGGCGGCACAACGGAAAGGTTTCGCCCCTACCGGGGCTGGTTTCTCCCTTGCTTTCTTGTCCTATGGCTCACGCCATGGGCTACAGATCTTTCGCCGCGCCGCGGCTGATTAGGTTATGGGCGAGGCCAGGTCGTGGCCTCGGTTCAATATCAGAACCGGATTTGTCCGCAGGCGGTATAATTACTTCTAGCCCCCATAAGCGAGTTCATCCATCATCGCCGCGAACCGGCTCCACGGAATGCGCTTCGTGATTTGCCGCTTCCCACCCTTCCACGAAAGCGACCCCTGGCCAATAATCATCGTGCCAATCTTTTCCTGGTCAGCATAAATCTCCAAATCCAGAGACGACCCCGCCCGCGTCAACTCCACCACCTGGAGGTTTGCTTTAACTGAATGCTTCTTGATTGGTTTTTTCTTCGGCATTGGTTGGATACCTCTAGCGTGTCTCATCTCAGTCTCGTGTTGATAAGATAGCCTCATGAAAGACGCCCGTCCAAGTTATCTTTGAACCAATCGCAATAATCACAGGCCTGACCCTTGGGTTTCGTTTCGGCTTTTAGTTACGATCAATTACAATCGGCGGCATCTTCATGTCAGACGATCAACGAAAATTACTCGAGCAACAACTTTGGAATATCGCGAACACTCTGCGGGGCAAGATGGACGCAGATGAGTTTCGCGATTACATTCTCGGCTTCATTTTTTATAAATATCTCTCTGAAAAAATGAAGGCGTATGCCGACGACATCCTCGAAGCCGACGGCATAACTTATCAGAGCATTGACGAAAGCTCGGTTGAAGGAAAGCGGTACTTGGAAGCTATCCGCGAAGAGGCCGTCGAGTCACTCGGATACTTTCTAAAACCGTCGGAGCTTTTCTCGTCAGTGGCACGCCGCGGAAATGGAAACGGAAAGCATGGCGATACGTTTATCCTCGAAGACCTCCAGCGAATTCTGAACAACATCGAGCAGAGTACGATGGGGACAGACAGCGAGGAAGATTTTGATCACCTTTTCGAAGACCTTGATCTCGCGAGCACGAAGCTGGGCCGAACCGAGGCAGCCAAGAACGAGCTCATCTCAAAAGTTCTTGCGCATCTGGACAAGATTGATTTCAAAATCGAGGATACCGAGGCAGATGTTCTTGGCGACGCTTACGAATACCTGATCGCGCAGTTCGCCGCAGGCGCAGGGAAAAAAGCGGGCGAGTTTTATACGCCGCAGGAAGTTTCCAAGGTTCTGGCAAAGCTGGTTACGGTCGGGAAAGAGAAACTGAAAACGGTTTATGACCCGACCTGCGGATCGGGTTCGTTGCTTCTTCGCGTTGCGAGGGAAGTGAAAGAGGTCGGCAAGTTCTATGGGCAGGAATTGAACCGGACGACGTACAACTTGGCGCGGATGAATATGATCCTGCACGGCGTCAATTACCAAAAATTCGACATCAAGCAGGAGGACAGTCTGGAGCGGCCCATGCACCCGGAACTCAGGGCCGAGGCGATCGTGGCGAATCCGCCGTTTTCGGCTCATTGGTCAGCAAATTCCTTACATCTGGGTGATGATCGGTTCTCGCAGTATGGTCGGCTTGCTCCCAGCTCAAAGGCAGATTGGGCGTTCATTCAGCATATGATCCATCACTTGGCGGAGAACGGCACAATGGCGGTCGTTGCTCCGCACGGCGTTCTCTTTCGCGGCGGCGCCGAGGGACATATCCGCAAATATCTGGTCGAGGACCGCAATTACCTGGATGCTGTTATCGGCCTGCCCGCGAACATCTTTTACGGCACAAGCATCGCAACCAGCGTTCTCGTCTTCAAGAGATGCAAAGAGCATTTCAACGATATTCTCTTCATCGACGCGAGCCAGGGATTCGAGAAACGCGGAAATCAAAACTACCTGCGGGCAGAAGATATTGGCCGGATCTTCAGCACTTATAAAGACAGATCGGTTCAGGAAAAATACAGCTACGTCGCCTCGCTCGACGAGGTAAAGGATAACGATTACAACCTCAACATTCCTCGTTACGTTGACATTTTTGAGGAGCAAGAACAAGTCGCTCTCGAGACGATTTCAGAAGAGTTGAAGGAACTCGAAGCAGCTATTGCTGAAACCGATCGAGTCATCGCCGACTATTGTGAGCAGCTTGGCATCTCAACGCCTTTCTAGATGAAATCAGAAACAAAAAAGACTCCAGTGTTGCGGTTTCGGGACTTCAATAGTGATTGGACGACGTCGAAACTTGCAGATGCTACGACCTATGTGGACTATCGGGGAAAGACTCCGCCCAAAACCGAGTCGGGCGTTTTTTTGGTTACCGCGAAAAATATAAAGGTTGGTCACATTGATTACGAATGTTCAAAGGAATACATCCCGAAGGAACACTATGACGAGGTAATGCGAAGAGGCAGGCCGCGTTTGGGTGATGTCCTTATTACGACCGAAGCTCCTTTGGGAAATGTCGCGAGTATTGACCGTATTGACATCGCTTTGGCTCAGAGAATTATTAAGTTGAGGGGTAAAGAAAGGATACTGTCGAATCAGTTTTTGAAGCACGTTCTGCTAAGTCAGTCGTTTCAGAAACTATTAAACGAAAAGTCGACCGGGAGCACCGCAAAAGGAATTAAAGGGAGTGTGTTGCATAAGCTTCCTCTACCGTTTCCATCAATTGCTGAACAGGAAAAGATCGCGGGGTTTCTCTCGGTGGTGGATGAGAAGATCGGACAGCTAGCCAAGAAAAAGGAGGCTCTTTTCAAATTCAAAAAAGGCGTGATGCAGCAGATATTCGATCAACATGTCCGTTTCAAAGACGACAACGGCAAGGAGTTCCCGGATTGGGAAGAGAAGAAGTTGGGGGACCTTGGGAGTGTTTTTTCGGGTGGTACGCCTCAAACAACCACCCACGAGTACTATGAGGGAGAGATCCCGTTTATCCGCTCCGCTGAAATAAATTCGAACACTACAGCGCAATTCATCTCGATCGATGGGTTAAGGAACTCGTCTGCAAAGCGGGTCGAGGTCGGGGACCTCCTTTATGCGATGTATGGTGCGAATAGTGGAGAAGTCGGCATATGTAGGGTAGATGGAGCGATCAATCAAGCGATTCTTTGTCTTCGGACGGAACTCGACAACATATTTCTATACAGCTTCCTAATTCACACGAAGGCCAAAATTGTCAGCAAGTTTGTGCAAGGGGGACAGGGCAATCTTTCTGCTGAATTGGTCAAGTCTTTCAAGGTTCCCGTTCCTCAGATGAAAGAGCAAATGAGAATCGCAGGTTTGCTATCAAGCATTGACGAGAAAATGAATCTCGTCAACACGCAGTTAGAGAAAACGAGGGCCTTCAAAAAAGGCCTGCTTCAACAGATGTTCATTTAACTGCCATGCAACTGGTAAGAACTCTCATATCCCAGAACAACGATAAGTACGAGCACTTCTCTTACTATGAAGGAATAATCGACGTTATTGAGCAAAAGATTCAATCGCATCCCGATATTTGTATTGAAAGTTGTAAGTCCCTTATCGAAGGCGTCTCAAAAACAATCATAAAGAGGCTGGACGTCACGGCAACAGATGGCGAACTCAACAAGATTGACGTTATGCCCTTATTCAAGAGAGCTGCGAACAAGTTGGCTGAGTATGATGAGGAATTAGAGCTAGATTTCATTAATCGAACTGCATCCTTGATTCACAACTTCGGAGAAATCAGGAATAAGCGTGGAGATATTTCACACGGTCGGGCAGCGCCAAAAACGACTTACAGTTCGCCGCAGTTTTCAAATCTCGTAGCTCGGGTGACGGAGGCTCTTGCCTTCTATGTGCTTGACCATTTTTTCCGACTACAGTTGCCTGATGAAACCGAAGTCAAATACGAGGATAATTTTGATTTTAATGAGATGCTGGACACGGCGAATCCGATGGGTTCCTTGAGTTTCAGCAAAGCACTCTTCGATCAGGACAACGTATATTACTGCGAGCAATTATTAGACTACCAAGCAGAACAGGAAGAGACGCTTGAAGAAACAATCTTTGAGGGTGAACCAGACATATAAATGACGACGCAACCCGAACAAGCGTTAGAGGATAATCTGGTCAAGCAACTGATTGATCTCGGGTACGAATATGTACAGATACGCGACGAAGGCGACCTTCTGACCAATCTCAAAGCCCAATTAGAAAAGCATAACAAGGTTGATATTTCCGATTCCGGCTTCGAGCAAATCCTCAATCATCTGAACAAGGGCAACGTATTCGATCGGGCGAAGATCCTTCGTGATAAGGTTCGATATAAGAAAACCAACGGCGAAATAATTTGGCTAGAGTTTCTCGACGTCGCGAACTGGTGCCAGAACCAGTTTCAGGTGACGCGGCAGATCTCGGCGGAAGGCACGTTCAAGAATCGCTACGACGTGACGATCCTGATAAACGGCCTGCCGCTGGTGCAGATTGAACTAAAACGGCGCGGCCTTGAACTGAAGGAAGCATTTAACCAGACGAACCGTTATCAAAGACATTCCTACACTTCGTCGTACGGTCTATTCAATTACATCCAGCTCTTCGTCATCTCAAACGGCGTCAATACAAAGTACTACGCTAATAATCGCCGACAATCCTTCAAGCAGACGTTTTACTGGACGGACACGGACAACACGCGCGTATCGCAGCTTTCGGAATTCACCGACATATTTCTCGACCGCTGTCACGTTTCGAAAATGATCTGCCAGTACACGGTGCTGCACGATTCAGACAAGGTCCTCATGGTTCTGAGGCCTTATCAGTACTATGCCGCCGAAGCGATCATCGACCGCGTAAAGAACAGCACAAGGAACGGCTACATCTGGCATACGACCGGCTCGGGAAAAACGCTGACATCATTCAAAACAAGCCAGGTCTTGATGAATATGCCGAATATTCACAAGGTCGTGTTTGTCGTGGACCGAAAGGACTTGGATTACCAAACGACCAAGGAGTTCAACAGCTTTTCGGCGGGGAGCATCGACGGGACGGACAACACGGCGGCACTCGTTCGCCAGTTTTCAGACAATACCAAGCTGATCGTTACGACAATTCAAAAGCTAAACACTGCGATCTCAAAAAAGTATCATCTCGGCAAAATGGACCTGCTCAAGGATAAGAAAATGGTCTTTATCTTTGACGAGTGCCACCGGAGCCAGTTCGGCGAGACACATAAGCGCATCAAGAACTTTTTCAACAACGTCCAAATGTTCGGCTTTACAGGCACGCCGATATTTGCCGAGAACGCCATCAAGAACGACCTCGGCAAACGCACGACGAAAGACCTGTTTGACGAGAAGCTTCACCAGTACGTAATTACCGATGCTATCCGGGACGAGAATGTCTTGAAGTTCGCGATTGAATACGTAGGGAAATACAAGCAAAAGGAAGCAAGCAAGAACAACCTCGATATCGATGTGGAAGCGATAGACACGAGCGAACTGCTGGAGTCAGACCAGCGCCTTGGAAAGATAGTCGATTACGTTATCGACCACCACGCCCGCAAGACGCACAATCGCAACTTCACCGCCATGATGTGCGTCGGCAGTATTCCGTCGCTGATCAAGTATTACGAGACATTCAAAACAAAGAAGGAAGCCGGCGAGCACAAATTAAAGATAGGCACTATCTTCTCCTACGGCGTAAACGAGGACGACCCGGACGCGGACGGTAGCTATATGTTTGAAGTGCTCGAATCCGTAACGGGGTTGGATCAGGTAAGCCCTCACAGTCGCGACAAGCTGGAAACCTTCATTGGCGATTACAACTCCCTATTCAACACGAAGTTCACGACCAAGGACAGCCAGTCGTTCTATAACTATTACAACGATATTGCTCGGCGGGCTAAGAATAAGGAATTGGACCTGCTGCTCGTCGTAAATATGTTTCTGACCGGCTTTGACAGCCCGTGGTTGAACACGCTTTTCGTTGATAAAAACCTTCGCTACCACGGTCTCGTTCAGGCTTATTCGCGCACGAACCGTATTCTCAACGAACTGAAGTCTCAAGGGAACATTGTGGCTTTTCGGAACCTGAAGAAGGCAACGGATGAGGCAATCACCCTCTTTGCGAACAAAGAAGCGATCGAAGAAGTCATAGTCGAACCGTTGGAGGTAACGGTTGAAAAATTCAACGCCGGTGTCGAGGAGTTGAAGGCAATCACACCTACCGTGAACAGCGTCGACGGCCTTGTGGATGAAGAAGCGGAGCTTAGGTTCATAAAGGCGTTTCGGAACTTAATGCGGATAAATAATCAGCTTGTGACATTCGCCGATTTCGACTTCACGCAGTTGGCCATGACGGGCCAGGAGTTTGAGGATTACAAGAGCAAATATCTTGACCTATATGAGAAGGTGAAGACGGCAACGGCAAAGGAGAAAGTATCAATTCTGGACGACGTTGATTTTGAGGTCGAACTGATCCATCGCGATGAGATTAACGTTCGTTACATCCTCCAAATGCTCTCCATCTACCACCGCGCCAGCGACCGCGAAAAGGAAAAGATCAGAAAGCAGATCGCGGATTTGCTCGGAAGCGAGTTAGAGCTTAGAAGCAAACGAGAGCTTATTCTCGAGTTCATCGACAAAAACATGCCGGACATCTCAGACGCGGATCTGATCGATGATGAATTTGAGGAGTTCTGGTCCAAGAAACAGCGCGAAGCCTTCGAGCGGCTATGTCAGGAGGAAGGGATCAAAGCCGCAGACCTCCAACAGATCATTACGAATTATCTGTTCACCGAGCAAAGGCCGATGCCTGATGTAATTATCAAAATGTTGGAGCGAAAGCCTAAGGTGTTAGAGCGAAGGCCCATCATTGAAAGAATTACAAAGAAGATTCTCAACTTTGTGGATGTGTTCATTAATGGTATCGATGAGTATTGAACCTGAATATATTCAAGCGGTAACGTTGACCAGCGAGTCCTGTGGGAAGCAACGATGAGGTCTTGGCGAAGCCTCAAGCGCCACTGCCTACCGTGCCTCCTACGTCAGAGATTCTCAGTGATCAATCTGGGTCGCGAGGATATTGAATAAGAAACTCTAACCCAATCGTCTTTCAGAGCCACCGCCTGCCTCTGAATATCATACTCAAGGAAGAAGCTATCCTGATCCAGAAGTTGAATTCGAACCGTACCGTTCTTTTGGAACATCGTATCCCAAAAGTGTTGCAGGTTACTGAATTGCACGGTCGACAAATCGTGACGCAAGTGAAATCCAGCTTCAAAGATCTTGGTATTCGGTCGCAGCTTCGCGAGCCAGGCCGCGGGGACCTGACTGTTTGGAAAGGTAAATTCCGACGCAAGCAACATCTTTTTACCGAACGGCTTTACGAAAGCTGTTCCAAACATCTTCAGGCTGGTTTCGGTCCCGTCCGGATTTCTTACCGCCATGCCAATGGTCTTTATTTCATAAGGATCTTTCTTGAACCCCCACAAATTGCCAATCAAGTCACCACCGGCTGTCTCAACTCGTAAGTAAATCATGAGCTGTTCGTCGTCAGTCACCGCTAGTTTGGACCACTTTGGAAACAAGAAATCGACAACGTGGGTTGCCGGGGCTGCGCCGTCTAATGTCACATCAGCCACCGGAATGCGTACCTCCATGGGAAAGGTCTTCTGTTCCCTGGACAGAGCCGTCATGATCCCCACATTGTTTATACTGCGCGTTAGATCGGCAATACCGCCCACAACGGTGCGGTTCTCGCTCAAACTCTGATTCGCTTTCAATAATTGTTTATTCGATTCTTGAGCTTGACCCTGCAGGTTTATTAAGCGTCCTTGAGCGTCCTGTAGTCTTCCCTGCGCATCCTGTAGCCGACCCTGGGCCTCATTCAAGCTGGTCTGCGTTTTCGCGAGGGTCTCCTGGGTCGTCTTGATGCCCGCGTTCGCGGATTGTGCTTGTGTCTGCACGTCTATCAATTGAGCCTTAGCCGCATCTCGCTCGCCCTGTAAGGTGGCCTCACTATTATGGCTTCTGATTTCTCTCGTGGTCCCGAGTGCCAGGGTCACACACAAGAGACTAATACAAATCCAGCCGCGGTTTGTTATTCGTTGGTAGAGCGGACGGGTACCCTTTTCCCATATTTCGCCGCCGAATGCCGTTGCTGCGTACAAAAATGCGACTAAGACTAACGCCACGTTCAAAGATAATCCCATTGTTTTTTCTCCAGTTGAAATTTAAGAGATGCTGCGTCTATGGGCACGGTCACTATACTTAAATTTGTCCATCGCTAACAGCGTAATTACTCGGCACTTTCCCTCACCTTAGGCAGATTGGTGCTGCGGGGGTGGCGCGCGAAACGCGCTCTACCCCCGGCTATTTTCTTTGACGCTTTCAGCGTCATTTTTGGAGTGCGCTGACTTGTCAGCGCTTTGGATGGCGCGACTCGTCGCTCTCTCTGCGACCCTTTCAGGGTCGGGTCCTCTTGATACTTGGATCCGGGGGTGACGCGCGAAACGCGCTCTGACCCCGGCTATTTTCTTTGACGCTTTCAGCGTCATTTTTGGAGTGCGCTGACTTGTCAGCGCTTTGAATGGCGCGACTCGTCGCGCTCTCTGCGACCCTTTCAGGGTCGGATCATCTGGATGTCGGATCCGGGGGTGACGCGCGAGGCGCGCTATACCCCCGGCTACTGTCTTTGACGCTTTCAGCGTCAGGGAATTGTTCGGATTGTATCGGTTCGGGTTGCGCGACCTCGATCTTCTCACCCATCAGGATGCGCACCTCATGTGTCTGGCCGTCATCGACCAGCGTGATTTCATCGCTCGCCTGCTTGAGGCCGTCAAGAAAGACGCTCTCGATACCGCGAGAAAGTGAATGCGGATTTTCAACTTTGATTCGATAGGTCGAGCCGCCGCGACGATAGTTGATTTCGAACTCGCGCCAACCGCGCGGAATGCAGGGATCGATGCGCAGGCGATCACCCGCCAGCTTGAATCCGAGAATGTATTCCAGCGCCGCGCGGTACATCCATCCAGCCGAACCCGTGTACCACGTCCAGCCGCCGCGCCCCGTGTGCGGCGGCACCGCATAGACATCACCCATGGCTACGTAAGGCTCGACTTTGTATTTGTGGAGGCCGGCGCGCGTCGACGAGTGGTTGATCGGATTCAGCAGGCTGAACAACTCGCCCGCCAGATCGCCGTCGCCTAGCATCGCAAACGCGATCACCGTCCAAAGCGCGGCGTGTGTGTACTGCCCTCCATTTTCGCGCACGCCGGGCACATAGCCTTTCACATAACCCGGATCAAGTTTGCTCTTATCGAATGGCGGCGTGAACAAAACGATCAATCCGTCACCGCGACGAATCAGATATTCGTTGACCGCTGCCATAGCACGCGCCGCCCGATAGGACTCCGCCACCCGCGACATCACTGCCCACGTTTGCCCGATCGAATCGATGCGGCATTCGTCATTTTGAGCTGAACCCAAAGGTGTGCCGTCGTCGAAGTAGGCACGACGATACCAATCACCGTCCCAGGCCTGCTCGAGTCCTTTCCGCAATTTTTCCATGTGCCGGCCATAGCGATTGCTGCGTTCGGTCATTTCATATCGTTCGCAGAGCGGCGCAAATCCGCTCAAGACCGTGCACAGGAACCAACCCAGCCAGACGCTTTCGCCCTTACCCTCGACGCCGACGCGGTTCATGCCGTCGTTCCAATCACCCGATCCCATCAGCGGCAGTCCGTGCGCACCGAGGCTGAGACTGCGATCGATTGCGCGCGCGCAATGCTCCAACACCGTCGCGCTTTCGGTCGAGACACTCGGCTGCAGGTAGTTTTCAATCTGATCCGGCGCCAGCAGCGGGCCTTCGATGAAGGGCACCTTTTCTTCCAGCACCGAATAGTCGCCGGTCACGCTCGCGTAGAACGACGCGACGTAAGGAAGCCATAACAGATCGTCCGAGAAACGCGTGCGCACGCCGCGACCTGTCGGCTCGTGCCACCAATGCAGCACGTCGCCTTCCTTGAATTGACGCGCCGCGGCCCTCAGGATCTGCTGCCGCGCGACATCGGGTCGCGAGTAAACCAGCGCCATCACGTCCTGCAACTGATCGCGAAAACCAAACGCGCCGCTCGATTGATAGAAGGCCGAGCGTCCCTGTACCCGGCACGCCAGCGTCTGGCACAACAGCCAGCGATTCACCAGCGTGTCCATCGAAGCATCGGGTGTCTTGATCTCGATCGTGCCCAATGTCTGGTCCCACGAGGCGAGCACTTTTTCGAAAGCTTCGTTGACTGTGTGAAGACTGCGAAAGCGCTGGTTGACTGCGCGAGCTTCTTCGATCGAACCAGCCTGGCCCAGTAAGAAGATCACCTGGCGAGCTTCGCCGGGCGCGAGTTCGATCTGAGTCTGAATGGCCGCACACGGATCCAGACCAGCGCCATCGCGACCGCTGAGCGCGCTGCGGCGCAAGGCCGCCGGCTGGGCCAACGTGCCGTTGCGGCCGATGAACTCTTTCCGATCGCAAGTCGCCGTGAAAACGTGCTCGCTGGTGCCGGCAAAAGCCACCCGGTCCGAAAACTCATTGTTATAAGAATTGCGCGCGAAGATCGCTCCTTCATTCTCTTCCAAATCCGTGACGACATGATTTGCGGCCGCTTCGCGCGTCACGCCCAGGACCAGCTCCTGATAGCTGGTGACTGAGAGCCGGCGGTGCCGGTCTGAGCGATTGAGCAACCGCAGGAGCGAAATCCTGACTGGCGCATCGAGGGGAGAGAATAAGAGCAACTCCTGCGAGATGCCGTGGCTGGCATGCTCAAAGACGCTATAGCCCTGGCCATGACGAATCAAATAACCCTGCGCTTCACGGATCGGCAAAGGCGTCGGCGTCCAGGTAGAGCCTGAATCCTCGTCGCGAATGTAAATGCATTCGGCAGGCGGATCGCTGACCGCGTCGTTGGACCAGGGCGTGATCCGGTTTTCGTGACTGTTGACGGACCAGGTGAAACCCGCGCCGGTTTCGGTAATCAGAAATCCAAAATCCGAGTTGTTCGCGATCACGTTGGACCAGGGCGCGGGCGCCCACTGGCCCTCGCCCAGCATCACGACGTACTCGCGCCCGCCATGCGCAAAGCCGCCCAGCCCGTTGAAGAAGGAAAGCTTTGGCGGTTCAGGTGATGTCTCGGGATAGACCTGCGACGGCAAACGCGGCTGAAAAGGCGGCGGCAGGGTTTCTTCGATCGGCCGGCGCACGAGCTGATCTTCCAAAGAACCTCTTTCGCAAACGATCACCACGCGCGCCACCGAATGCAGCAGGATCCGCTCGTCTTCGGGCATGATGTCTGATCGGCGAATGAAAACTCCGCCGGGCTTGTCGATCAGACCCGGCGCGCCCGAGGTCCGCACCGCGAGCAGTAAGGTGTCGTGCAGTGACTGTGCATAGCCAGTCGGATGATCGTTCAAGATCACTAGATCAAACTGGAGGCCTTTTGATCGGAGGTATTGATGGCCTCTCACCAGTTGGCGGGTCATTTGGATGTCTTCTTCGCAATCGAGGCGCAGGATTACTATGGGGAAGTCGCCGCTGATCCCCTGCGACCAAAGACCTGACTGAGTCAACTTGTTCAATCCCAGAACATGAGGTCGGGGCCGCAGCGACGGATCCGAGTAGAGGATACGTCCGGCGAGGCGCTGAAAAAGATGCGCCTCGTTGGGATCGATGTGCAGGTGAGTCATCTCGACCTGCGCGCGGGTCCAGGCCATGCGCGATTCACGCTCGAAGATATTGGCGTCGCGATATTTTTCGGCCAGCGAGATAGCGTGTTCGCGCGACTGTGCGACCCCGGTAGTGAAAACAACCTGCGCCGTTTCATTCGGCGCCAGGCGCACACGGCATCTCAAACTGAAAATTGGATCGAGCACGGCGCCGACCGTGTTCGACAGCGGCCGATCTTCCATTACCGCCACAGGTTCGGCCGCGGTGTGACCACGACCAAGAAAGCGGGATCGATCCGTTTCAAACTGTGTCCCGGCGATCGTTTCGGCCGAGGTGGACAGAACATGCACGCCCCATTTCGCTTCGTCCTGCGCCGAGCGGGGACGGCGGCGCGCAAACAGCGCGCTGTGCGGCGCGTAGTACTCTGTTTCGATAAACAGATTACTGAACGCGGGATGGGCCAGATCGTCGGCCCGGGGGCCCAGCACGACTTCGGCATAACTGGTCAGTTCGATCTCGCGTGGACGGGTCGAATAGTTGGCGACCGAAATGCGGCGCATCTCAGCGTTGTCTTCCGCCGATACAATCACCTCGAGGTGCGTGACGACACCGGAATCGCGACGCCAGAAATCTGCCTTGTCTTCTGAGAAAGCGACTTCGTAACTCTGCGGCTTGCTGCCGATTGGTTGATGGCCCGCCGACCACACGGCCCCACTGCGCACGTCGCGGATATAAACGAAGCTGCCCCAATTGTCGCGGGTGGAATCTTCGCGCCAGCGATTCACCGCCACGGGCCCGCACATCGAATAGCCCGCGCCGGCGGTCGTGATCATCACACTGTAGGTCCCGTTCGATAACAACTGCGTGCGCGGCGTCGGTAGATCGGCGGTGTCGTAAGCGCGAGTGACCAAACCGGTAAGCGTGCGCACCACTCGCCCGGTCAGCACTTCCTCGGCGCGTGGATGAGCGGCCGGCACGCCGCGCGGGATACGTTCCTGCAACAACAGCTCAGTGGCCTGCACCGCCGGATCGCTGTGAAAGCGATTCTGCATCACATTGCGGTTAATTAGATTATTGAGCGAGATCAGAGTCATGCCCTGATGGTGCGCCATGTAGGCGCGCACCAGCGTGCAGCGCTCGCCTTTCTTAACTCGCTCAGGCGTGTAGTCCAGCGCCTCATAAAAACCGTAACGCGAAAGTGCGCCTTCGCGCTCCAGCACCCGCAGATTCTCCATCGCCGGACCGGGAACAATACTCGCGGCCAACATGGTCGAGTAAGGCGAAACCACCAGGTCTTCGATCAAGCCGCGCTTCAAACCCAAACCCGGAACGCCGAAAGGTCCATACTGATAATTAAGTTGCAGATCGCGGGCCGCGTAGGCCGACTCAGAGATGCCCCAGGGCACGCCGCGCTCATAGCCATATTCAATCTGCCGGGAAATGACGGCGTCGTAGGTCTCGCCCAGCAACGTCTCGCGATAGTCACGCATGACGAGTAGCGGCATCAGGTACTCGAACATTGTGCCGGTCCACGAAATTAACGCGCGGCCGCCATCGACCGCCGTCAGTTGGCGGCCCATGCGAAACCAGTGTTGCTGTGATACGTCGCCCTTCGCGATGGCGATAAAACTGGCGAGACGCGCTTCCGATGCCAACAGATCGTAGAACGAGTTGTCGTGTCGCCCTTCGTTAACGTTATAGCCGATGGTGAAGACCTTGCGCTCAGGATCAAGCAGAAACTTAAAGTCCATTTCATCGACAATGCGCTGGCAGGTCTGGGCGATCTTTGCCAGCCGCGTAGTGATCGTCCTGGCGGCTTCGGCGGCTTGCTCGAACGCTCCGGTAAGCGCGCTCAATTCATTTAACGCGGCGCCCCGGGTCGGCTGCGTTTCGGGTACGGTTGTCTCAATCTGCGCCCGCAGAGCCGCCAGTTGAACCAGTGCGCCGTCACAGATTTCTGAAGTTTGAGCCAGCGAAGGAACCACCCGCAAGGCGTTTGTGATTGATTCCCAGTATGCACGCAACCCGTCAACTGACGAGGCAATCGTGGCCAGCGAATCAGGCTTGGCGAGTCCCCACGGCGCCAACAAATTCAGATCACGAAGATAGTTTCGAGCCTGGCTAAGCAACGAGCTGGTCCACCAGCGCAGCTCGGTAAACTCATCGCCGCGATGTTCCTGCGCCAACGCCGCCACGATGTCGTCGATTACCGTGGCCCGCTCGTTAACTGCTTGAAATAACTCCGCCCATCCGGCCAGCGCGAACGGAGTTCCGGCGTTGAGCAGGCTCGCGCAGGATTGAATTTCGCTGCTCAATTGCTTGATGGTGATGGCGTCAGTGCGCTGGCGGGCCGCTGCCAACTGGGATGTCTCTTGCGTGATGGCCGCGACTGTGTCCCTTAAGCCGTCGAGCACCCGTCTATCGAAAAGTTTATCGTCAGGAACATCGAGAGCGCCCTGCTTCAGCGCGATCAGATGGCCGGCGAGATTGCCGCTGTCGACAGCCGACACGTACTGGGGCCACATCGGCTGCAGGGTGCGTGTGTCATGCCAGTTGAAGAAGTGGCCGCGAAACCTCTGCAGTTTTTCCACGCTCGTAAAAGTGAATTCCACTCGCTCCAGCAACTCCACCAACCCTACGTAACCAAAGTCATAAGCCGACAGAGTTGAGAGCTGCAGCAGTCCGATGTTAGTCGGTGAAGTGCGGTGTGCGATCACCGGCGGATCTTCCTGTAAGTTGTCGGGCGGCAACCAATGATCTTCGTCCCCGACGAGCGTTTCAAAGAAGCGCCAGGTACGGCGAGCGACTATGCGCGCAGTACGCACATCTTTGGCAGCGAACTTTCGCGCGTTCTCGACCCGGCGGCGACTGACGTGGAAAGCGATCATCGGCGACAGGGCCCAGCTCAGTAAGAACGGAATTGCCAGGGGCAGTGCCCGGATCCTGGTAAAAGTAACCAACAGCATCGTCAAAAGGGCTATTACTTCTACCGGCCACATGAATTGAAAGAAAGCTACGAGGTCATGCGTGCTCGTCTTTTCCGTGTTCGCCGCGGTCTGCCACTCCAGCAAGTGCCGGCCCGAAATCAATTTGCGATAGACGGTCCGCCCGATGGCATCGATCATCAACCACGATTGATGCGCGAGAAATAAAACCTCGAGCGCCAGTTGCGCGGTGTTGGTTCGCATGTCGCCCCAGACACTCCAGAAGTGGCTGGTCCAGGGAACGCCGCGCGGGTGAATCAGCAGACCTGTCGTCACGTGCGCATAGACCGGAAAGGCGAGCGTGATGAGCGCAAACAATGTCCACCACAAAGGGCCGCCGGGAAGAACGGTCCAGCCCGCGATCAATAACAGGACGATTGCCGGAGCCAGCAGGCTGCGACGCAGGTTGTCGAGAATCTTCCAGCGGGAGATCGCTGAGATGCGATTAGGTTTTTTGTTCCCTTGCTCGTCGCGGGCCACAGTCCGCAGCCAGCCGGCGATCTGCCAGTCGCCGCGCGTCCAACGATGCTGGCGTCTGGCGTAGGTGTCGTAATGGGCAGGATAGTCGTCGAGAAATTCAACGTCGCTGACGAGGGCCGCGCGCGCGAAAATCGATTCAAAGAGATCGTGGCTCAGTAGAGTATCGGGCGGAACGCGATCGTCGAGGGCTTTCTCGAACGCGTCAACGTCATAGAGACCTTTCCCGGTGTAACTGCCTTCACCGAAAAGATCCTGGTAAACATCGGACGCTGCCGTAGTGTACGGATCGATGCCCGTGTTCCCGGAAAAGACGCGCGCGAACAGCGAACGGGATGCGCTTTCCAGGGAGATGCTCACGCGCGGCTGCAGAATTCCATAACCGTTGACGACAAGTGCGGTCTCGGGATCGAAACGAGGCTGATTGAGGGGATGAATCGCCGTGCCAATCAAACGGGCTGCGGCATCGCGCGGTAACTGCGTATCGGCGTCGAGCGTGATGACATAACGAATCTGCGCCAGCAAATCCGGACTGGCGGTAGCGAGAATAAAACTGGCGCCGCGCTTTCCGCGCAGCAGTTGATTAAATTCACGGAGCTTGCCGCGCTTGCGTTCCCAACCGATCCATTTCCCCTCTGTCTCGCACCACTGGCGCGGGCGGTGAAAAAGATGAAATCGGATGGGCTGCTGCGCGCTGTATTGCTGGTTAAGCTGCTCGATGCCGTCCGTGGCCGCCGCCAGGATTTCCTGATCACCGGGCACGTCCTCGGTTGGTCCGTCCGCGAAATCCGAGAGCAGCGCGAAGTGAAGATTTTCATCATGGTTCGCCAGATAAGCGATCTCGAGTTTATCGATCAAGCCCCCAACTGATTCCAGATCGCTGAAGATCACCGGGACTACTACCATCGTGCGGGCTTCGGCGGGAACTCCTTTCGAGAGGTCGATATTGGGCAGCAGGCGCGGCTCAAAGAAGTGCGTCACGGCCCAGTTCAGCAGGCTCAACGCCAGATCGCTGGCGGGAATCAATACCAACAGCGCCGCGATCGCTAACATCAACGGGCTTGGCAAGGCACGCAGTCCATAGCTGACGGTGAAGCCGAGGATCAGAGTGGTCAGCAGGGTCAGAGTCCCGAGATAAGCGAAGCTCGGATGTCGTTTGATCGCCCGTCGCACCCGTTCGCCCAGCCGTGGGCGATACGCAGCCTCGGCTTCCAGTCGCGCCACGCCTTCCGCGATCAGAAAATAACCAACGTGGGCGTGGGCCGCGTCTTCGCCGGCGGCCCGTGCCTCTTCGGCCATCCGCAATGCCGCGCGAGCGATTTCCGGCTCGCTCTTTTTCGCGCCTTTGCTAATGCGTTCGACCACGTGCCGGTAGCGATCGCGCGTAACAAAATCCATTCGCGAATAGACACCCGCCGGATCCTTCGCCAACTCGGGATCGATCAGACTTACCGTTTCAAAAAAATCTTTCCAGTCCAGCGTCGAGAGCAGACGCATGCTGGTGATGATGTTGCCGACGGTAACCTGCGCGGCGGCCTGGCGCTGGTGCTCTTCCTGGACGACCTTTTCGATCGAAAGCCCTTTCCTGGTGAGTTGTTTTTCTACCCATTCCATGACCGGCATCACTGCCGGATCCTGTTCGCGCAAGCGCTGGGTAAGCTGCACGACGAATGCGCGGCCGAGCGCTATGCGGCGAGCTATGCGGGAAGTAAGCAACGGCAACAGCTCATTGGGTTGGCGCTGTGCTTGTTCGAGCAATCTGTCGGCGAGCCGGTCAGCTTCATCGCGCTCTGTGCGCGAGCCAACAATGCGCGTGGCCAGGCGGCGCAGGTTTTCAACCAGGGCGAGACGCAAACTGATCGGCACGGCCCATAGCTCGCCGATCGAAAGCGGCGAAACTTTCTGATAGGCGTTGATGAACCGGCGCAGTGTTTCGGTGTCGAGGTGGCTGTCGGTGTGGGCGATCAGCGCGACGGAGAGCGCGTAAATGCGCGGATACTTTTTGAAGTCACCCGTGGCCAGCTTTGGCAGCTCGTGGTAATAACCCTTTGGCAGGTCCTCGCGGATCTCACGTACCTGTTCTTCGACGAGATGAAAGTTGTCGACCAACCATTCCGCCGCCGGAGAGATGACATGCTCTTCGCGGATCGATTCGGCTAGCGCTTTGTAGGCCGCGACCAGCATGCGGCCATTCTCTTCCAGCCGCGGCAACAGCAGACTAACCCGATGCGGCTTCTCCGCAATCTGGTGCTCAGCGGCGAGCGTGGCGGCGTACTGTTCCAGCCGCTCGATGCTGTAAAGCTCCTCGCGGATCGGCACCTCAGCGCCTGCGTCTGCGGCGCCTGTGAATCTGCGGATCAATCCCGAAAACAGTGTAGCCATCATCACTGACCAAAAAGGGGAATAGATTAAGAAGAAGTTTTGCCTAGAATATCACGGTGGGGTAGCTAACTGCTCGTGAGCCGGGCGGGGGTATTGTCTTCGCTCGTTTGAATTGCTCAACCGTGAAGCTGTGTGAAGGCGTATTCGTATGGACTTGCTCGTCCGACGCCGCTCCAGTCCGTTCCGCAAACCCTTTGGCTCATCAAGTTTCTCCCGCTGACTCTCGACTAAATCGACGACCGATTACCGAACTCAAATCAATTAGTCCCGGCATGATGTAGAAGACTGCGACTGAACTCAGCAGGGCCCCGGTCAAGAATCTGGACAGGTGAGTATTCTCCCAGATTGAGAAATAGCCGAGCGCGAAATCAATGAGCAGCGGCAGTGTCGCGAGCACTAACCAGGGCCGCGAGGGCGTGTCGGTGCGGCGCAGCGAACGCGCGAGCGGATAGATCAAAGCAGCGACGGCAAATCCCGTATACAACCCCGTGCAACGCGAACACACGCCGAATGGATGTCCGGCGAGATGAAATGAACGCTCGGGGATTTGATGACAGACAAAGCTGAAGGTCTGGTAAATTGAGGAGGCGAGCACCGGATGGCCGTGGGCCTGTGCGATGGGAGCACCGACAATCAGGCCAAGGATGGACAGCGCGATTAGACAGGTACCAACCCAGACCGCAATCGCTCTGCGACTGGCTGGCGTCGACTCGTCTGCTAGTGATTTACTTTCGACGACAGCCGCGCTCATCTTGTCTCATAGAAAACTGTTAGTTTGCGTGCGCAAGCCGGCAGCTTGCGCTACATCAGAACCTAATCACCGTGTCGGGGCCGCCTTCGATGTGAACCGTGTCGACGAAACGTATGTGCTTTGACTCGGTAGTCATCACCAGCGAATGCGTGCGTTTGCCGGAACCGAAGAAGCGCACCCCGCGCATCAGCGATCCGTCAGTGACGCCGGTGGCCGCGAAAATAATTTTCTTGCCGGGCGCCAGATCGTCAGTGTCGTACGTTTTCTGTGGATCGGATATGCCCATCGACTTGAGGCGCTCGATGACCTGCTCGGCCGGCGGCACCTTGCCTTTGTCTACGCCCAGCCTTTCGGGATCGAAAACCAGACGCGCTTGAATCTCGCCGTTCAGACATTTGATTGCCGCCGCGGTCAGGACGCCTTCGGGCGCGCCGCCGATGCCGATGCAGGCGTGAATGTTTGTACCCGCCACCGCGGCTGAGATTCCCGCGGAAAGATCGCCGTCAGAGATCAGCCTGATTCGCGCTCCCGCCGCGCGCACGTCGGCAATTATCTTCTTGTGTCGCGGACGATCCAGAATGATCACGGTCAAGTCTTCGATGTCTCGACCCAGACGGCGCGCGATGTTGCGCAGGTTGTCCTTCACCGGAGCGTCGATGTCGACCACGCCGCGCGACGACGGGCCTACGACGATCTTGTCCATATAGATATCCGGAGCGTGCAGCAATCCGCCTTGTTCGGCGGCGGCTAAAACTGCGATCGCGTTGTTCGCGCCCAGGGCGCAGAGGTTCGTGCCTTCCAGCGGATCGACCGCGATGTCAACTTCCGGGCAAGACGCGGCCATCTCTTCGCCGACACCGAAGCCGCCGCCAACTTCCTCGCCGATAAAGAGCATCGGGGCTTCGTCGCGTTCGCCTTCGCCAATCACAATCCGGCCGCGCATCGGAACGGTGTCCATCACTTCGCGCATGGCCTCGACCGCGACCTGATCGGAATACTTACGATCACCCTGGCCCATCGTGCGGGCCGCAGCGATTGCCGCGGCTTCGGTCACACGCAAAAAATCCAATGACAGCTCACGTTCTGTCCTTAATTCTGACCCCATCGTTTGTCTCCCGTGGCAGGCGCTGTGCGCCCGTCTTATTCCGACTTAGTTGTCTAATGAATGAAGAAAGCGCCGCCATAGTAGCAGAAACGCGAAGCGGCTGAAACCAGGCGCTCCTTCAAGTGTTGATGCATTTTCGTGGGGCCACGCTTCGTTTCAGGAAAGAGCGTACACAGATATTTCTGTTGGCGTGATGAGGTAGCGCCACCTGCGCGAGCGAGTGGGTGAGCCATTCAACGTCAACGGTGATGAACTCTCTGCGAGTGCTCGAGTGTAAGACCCACCAGCTCACGCCGGTGGCTGTGCCTTCGTTCTGTTGACTTGCCCCTCTCGATTGGCGTAAAACTCTCGCCACACCCAAAGTCATTTGAATTCAACGCGAAGATTCGGAGAGTGCAACTATGTCCGCGACCACTCAGTCACAGTCTATTAACGAAGACAAAATGCACGCGTTCCTCGGCAAAGTAGTCGGAGATTTTGGCGCATCGCTTAGCTCTGCACTCGCCTATATCGGGCAGAAGCTCGGTTTGTACAAAGCGATGGCGGAGGCCGGGCCGGTAACGCCGGCTGAGTTGGCCCAACGGACCAGCACCAACGAACGCTATGTGCGCGAGTGGCTAATCAATCAAGCTGCGGGCGGCTATGCCGAATATGATCCAGAGAGCGGGCGTTACCACCTTACTCCGGAACAGGCGGTAGCATTGACCGACGAGCAAAGTCCATTCTATGTCGGCGGTGGATTCTTTGTGGTCAAGGCAATGACCGGCGCGGTTCTGCGCATTGAAGATCACTTCCGCAAAGGCGGCGGCATGCTTTGGGGCGAACACGATCCGGATTTATTCATCGGCACGGAAAAGTTTTTCCGGCCGGGTTATGCGGCGCACTTGGTTGCCAGTTGGATTCCCTCGCTCACCGGAATTGACGAGAAGCTAACTGCCGGCGGTAAAGTAGCGGACATCGGCTGCGGTCATGGGGCTTCGACCATCATCATGGCCCGCGCTTTTCCCAACTCGCGCTTCTGGGGCTTTGATAATCACGAAGGCTCAATTCAGCATGCGCGAGAAGCAGCGACCACTGCCGGCGTTTCGGATCGCGTCACGTTCGAGGTCGCAGACGCGCGGACTTTTCCGGGCGAGGACTATGACCTGGTTTGCTTCTTTGATTGTCTTCACGACATGGGTGATCCCGTGGGCGCAGCCAGCCGGGCTGCGGCTGCGCTGGCCGCCGGCGGTAGCGCCCTGATCGTTGAACCAATGGCCGGAAATACTGTCGAGGAGAACTTCAACCCTATTGGCCGAACCTTCGCCGCAGCCTCAACTCTCTGTTGCACCTCAAACTCTCTCGCACTCGATGGGCCCGCGCTTGGAGCCGTCGCGTCGGAAGAGGCCATTCGCGAAAAGGTCCTGGCTGGCGGATTCAAACAGTTTCGCCGCGCGACTGAAACACCTTTTAATCGCGTGTTCGAAGCCAGAAACTGACCCACGTCTTTGCCCGGTGAAATTAAACTGAAAAAGTTTTAGTCACTGACATGAAGTAGCTTACGCTGATTTGCGGCCATAGTTGCTAGTCCATATAAGCCTTTTTTGAAGGAGATTGACGAAATAACTGAAGGGATGTAGAGTCCTTTCACAATACGTGCTCATGCCCACCATACTCATCGTTGACGACGACGACGCAATCCGCGGGATGCTCTACGATCTCCTTTCCGAAAAATACGAATGCAACACCGCGAGTATGGCCGAAGAGGCCCTCCAATATATTGAAGTGGAGAAGTACGACGCGATCCTGACCGACATTGCGATGCCCGGGTTAACCGGGGTTGAATTGCTAAAGAAGATTCAGGAGCACGACTCGGCCACGCCGGTAATTTTGATTTCAGGCAAGGGCAGCGAACAGGATCCCCAGGCGTTGATTGACTTGGGAGCATTCGCCTATGTGACCAAGCCTTTCAGCCTGGATGAGATTGAGGATGTTGTCGAGCGGGCGGTCCAACAATCAAGTTCATAGGGCACGCGAGGTCTCTCAAGCGGCCATGGAATCCCAACGTTGGGCCTGTTTCTCTAACGCCCCAACGTGTTCGGGCCAATCGTGTAATGTAGCCGGATCGAAGTCGGCGCCATTGGGCCAAACGAGTGTGTGAGCTTCGGGGTCGAGTGTTACTTTATTGAACAGATCCAAATCTCGCAGAGGCCCAAATAAGTCACCGGCCAGAACCGGCTTAAAGTTGATCACTTGTTCGCTCTCGTCGTCGAATGTCACTCGCAACGTGTAAGATCTCACGAAGGCAAAAGAGGTGACACGCTGAATAGAATGAGTCATTGTGAGTCCTTAGCTTAGTGGCTCGATAGGCAGTGGTGTTCGACCCGCCTGCAATCGATCCCAGTCATCGCGCAACTCAGCTTCATGTAATTCCGCCCAGGCTTCAACGAGGCGGCGCTGCCTTCGCGGCAGCGAGCCCGCTATTAATTCCACCGGAATGAAGCTGTAGACTGCGACGTCATCATGGTAATACGCGTGAAAGTGCGGCCTATGATGCGGCGCATTGATTTCCCAGTACATGCGAATGATGATACCAAAGAAGCGACTGAGTTCCGGCATGAGGTAATCTCCGAATCATTCCGATTAGGTTGCTTCATTGTAGTGAAAAGTACCTTCGAGGTTCTCGTTCGGAGGATTGCGCACATAATAGAAACTCGTGTATCTCTCCTCCTTAAAAATGTCCTTGTATCCCACGATACCCCAAACGAACAGTCTGGCCTTTCTCTTGCGGATCAAGTCGGCTTCCTCTGCTGTTATATGTTGAGCGGTTTCTTCGATCCGAATTATCGACATTGAAGGAGCAAGGGGTACTCCGCTCCCGACTAGCGGAAGGTCATTCAAATCAGGCTTCGTGGGTGGGTCGTCTAATTTTCTGACTTCAACCCTGACAACAAAACGAACTGAGTCGGCAGGCGTTTTACCAAAGTTGACAACTTCCAGCCGAACTTGAGCGGGGTTAGCCTCTTGTACAAATTCCGCTTCCAGACGGACATTAACATAAGCCCTTAGAGTTCGCTTCTCATTGTCTTCAGCACGCTCGTTTTGCAGAACAATTTTGCGAGTTTCCTCCAGACTCGTTTTCATAAGATCCGCGTGACGTTTCATTTCCTCTAGCTGCCCCTGCATGTTGGTCGCCTGTCCACGAATCGCCCACCACTGCAAACCCGCGAAGATGGTATAGACAAAAAGCACGATAAGTGTACCCACATTAATCACGCGTGTACCACTTCCTGCTTGGTCAGGGTTGAGGGCGCTGATAGGAGTCGGTGAACTTGCGAGAGCTTGCTGTCGTCCGACTAGAGGGTCTTTGGCTGGTTCGGCAACAGAACCTTGGAGCAAACAGATGGTAATGAGGACATACTTCCACATATCGGTGCGCTATTTCGCTGGTCGCCAGGGTGGCAAGGATTTCCGCGCCGGTTTCTCCTTTTTCAAACCCAAAGCCCAGTCGGCTTGCATCAGCGTGTGGATATCGCGCGTGCCCTCGTAGATGACCGCGGCTTTGCAGTTGCGCAGGTAACGTTCGACCGGGTAATCATTTGAATATCCGTTGGCGCCGTGGACTTCGATGGCCATTGAGGCTGCGGTTTCGCTGCGCACGGTCGCCTGCCACTTGGCCAAACTCGTAGCGCGGCCACTCGCCTTCCCTTCGTTCTTCAGCCAACCAGCCTGCAGCCAAAGCAAGCGGCTCATCTGATAGTCCGCTTCCATGTTGGCGATCTTTTGTTTGACGAGTTGATGATTCGCGATCTTGGTACCGAAGGTTTCGCGCTCAAGGGCATAGGCTACTGAAGCATCGCGCGAAGCGCGAATCACTCCAGTGGCGCCGGCTGCCACGGTGAACCTTCCCTGCTCGAGGGCGAACATGGCGATCTTGAATCCTTCGCCTTCTTCGCCGACCAAATTTTCTTTGGGTACGCGCACGTCCTGCAAAGAAAAGTAGCCGGTGTTGCCGGCGCGGATGCCGAGCTTGCCGTGAATCGTTCCGGAAGTGAATCCTTTCATCGTGCGTTCGACGATGAAGCAGGACATGCCCGAGTGATCGCGGTTCTTGCGCTTCTCTTCATCGGTCCAACAAAAGAAAAGAAAATTGTCGGCGGTGTCAGCCAGACTGATCCACATCTTCTCGCCATTAAGAACATATTCGTCGCCATCGCGCCGCGCCGTCGAGCGCGATCCGACCACGTCTGATCCCGCCCCTGGTTCGGTCAGTCCATAGGTCGCCAGCTTTTCGCCCCGGGCCTGCGGCGCCAGAAATTTTTGCTTCTGCTCTTCAGTGCCCCAGGTGTAGAGCGTCAGCGAATTCAAACCCGTATGCACCGACATCGCCACGCGCAGGAAAGTGTCTACCGCTTCCAGCTCTTCACAGACCAGGCCGAGCGAAATGTAATCAAAGCCGGCGCCGCCGTACTCTTCGGGAATGCAGACACCGAGCAAATTCAGCGCGGCCATCTTGTCAAAGATTTCGCGATGGAACTCTTGTTTTTCGTCCCATTCTTTGATGAAAGGCGCGACTTCCTTTTGCGCGAACTCGCGCACGGTCTGCACCAGGGATTCGTGATCGTCGGTAAGTTGAAGGTCAATCATCGGGCGATACTTTAACATAATCCGCAGATTACGCAGATTTCACAGATTTGGAAAAGACAAATCGGCGATGTTCAAGACTTCGGGCTCCGAAATTGAGGAGTAAGCCTACTTCATAACCCGTAGCCTTAAGATAATTGATCACCTGTGCTTCCTCAGTTCTTGGATCCCGTTCAGGAAAATCCTTCATCATCACTGTCGATTTCCTTTGCCGGTGCCATAAATCGATAGAAGAATGATCGCACAACTTTTGAAGTCTTGCCCCTAATTTTTTCTCTCTGCGTAATCTGTGGAGATCATCTCTTTAGCAACTTCGATCGCTTCATCCAAAGTGCAAACCCGTCCATCCAATTGCATCTCGTAAACCGCACGTATGATTTCGCCAATGCGCGGGCCCGGCGCCAAGCCCATCTCCAATAAGTGGCGGCCGAGCAGAAGCGGCCCCGGCGGATTCGACTCAACTTCCAACTCCCGAGCGTGCGCGATAAACCACTCCTGCGCTTCAGCGTCGTACCACTGCTCGCGCGGGACCCAATCGGCATTGCGGCCCAGCGAATCAGCTTTCGCTACGCGATACAAAAGATCGAGTTCACATTTGCGCGCCAGGCGACGAAAAGCGCCGTCACCGACTTCTTCGCGCTTCTTAAAAAATTCGCCCGGCTTCAGATGATCGCGCACCAATGCTACAACCTGCGCCCGCACATCGTAACCGTCGAGGGTGTGAAGGTTCAGCCGATCAAGAAAACTAAGTGTCGGCTCGATACCCGCCTCCTCGTGTCCCCGCGATCGCAGGCGGCCATCGACGAATTCAGTCGTCGCGGGCTTGCCGAAGTCATGCGCCAGGGCCGCCAGCATCACCGTGACCCGTTTAGCGTACGGAAGATCATCAATTAACTCGCGCGCTCGATCGACTACCAGACCGGTGTGAACGAAGACATCGCCTTCCGGATGCCACTCAGGATCCTGCGGCACATCAATGAGAGCTTTGATTTCGGGAAAGAGCTGATCGATCGCGCCGAGATCGCGCAACCACCGCAGACCAATCGACGGGTGTACAGCGTGCAGCAGAAGCTTTTCCATTTCGCCCCAGACGCGCTCGCTCGGTAAGTCGGAAAGATCAATCGCGCGACAAAGGGCGACGGTTTCAGGCTCGATTTTGAACTCGAACCTGGCAGCAAACTGCGCCGCACGCAAAACCCGCAGGCTGTCCTCGTTGAATGTATCGGGTGAAACCGCTCGAATGATTCCAAGCTGCAGATCGGCCCGGCCGTTAGCGGGATCAATAATCTCCCCGGTAAGCGGATCCTGCAGAATGGCGTTGATAGTAAAGTCTCGTCTGCGCGCAGCCTCCTCGACACTCATCCGCGGATCGCCTTCGATCACGAACCCGCGATGCCCACGGCCGGTCTTGCGCTCGCGGCGCGGTAACGAAACATCGAGATGATGGCCGAGTTTGTAAACCGTGAAGGCTTCACCGACGACGTTCACCGGACCGAACGCATCCAGCAGTTCGCGCAACCGCGCCGGCTCGATCTCATAAACCTCAACGTCCCAGTCCTTCGGCTGTTGGCCCATCAATTCGTCGCGCACACAACCCCCGACCAGCAGCGCACGACCACCTTCGTCGCGAACAGCCGCGGCCAGCGTTAAGACTTCTTCGGGAATGTTCATGACATTGTAAAGGCGGGCAGTAGGTTTGGAGTTCCGACTTTAGTCGGCTTCATTGGATAGTAAAAGGCCGACTGAAGTCGGAACTCCAAACCTGAAGTCCGCCCGCCTCTAAACAATACCTCGGGTGCTGGTGTTAGCGGACGGGTCTGACTCTACGACTCGTCACTGATAATTACGTTCGTTCCGCGCGTGGATGGTAGGCAGCTAATCACCTGCACTCGCTCGATTTTGGTTAGTTCCGAACCCGCTGAGTGCCAAAGCTTGACCCAGAACGTGCGGGTCTCGCCATGAACTGCGAAGGTCGAGCCGTCATTCATTACTGCAACCGGCTCGGCGAACGTTCCCGCGCGCAGCACGTCGAGCAACTCAGGGACGTACGGCTTTAGCTTCTCAAACTGAACCAGCACTGCGTCCTCTGCAACTTCGGCCGGAGGTAAATCGACCGGGTCAGCCGATTCGAGCAGTAAGCGGAACTCTGTTTGATGATCACGTTTCTTCAGTATCGCCATCAGTGCAATCAAACCACAGCGCCGCGGAAGTCTCAAATGAAAGAGCTTGACTCTCCAACGGGGCCGTCTTAATCTATGGGCGCGTTGGGCGAGCGCCCGCGCTTTACCGAGATGATGAACGAGCATTACAGCTATCGCTACTATTATTATTACGATCCGCTCTCCGGTTGGAGGGACGGTCGGGTGATGGGCTGTCGCGAGTTGATCAACTAGCACTCGCAGACAAGTTTCCAGAAACCGGCCATCGGTCCTTCCAGGCGAAGGATCGGTGGCCGGTTCTTTTGTGGAGTGCGCTGACTTGTCAGCGCTTTCAAAAGCGGTGACCAGTCGCGACACTCCAAAAAGGAGCATTTCACTATGAGCGCCAACAGCAACCCGCAACTACTTTCCGATCACGTTGACATGCGCATGGTCGCTGCCGATCCCGATGAGCCAGTCGCCGATCGAAACGCGATCGTGCAACTCGATCCAGATCATCCGGGCTTTCGCGACCTAGACTATCGCCGGCGGCGCAATCAGATCGCGCAAATCGCGCTGAAATATCACCCCGGCGATCCCATTCCCGATGCGCCTTATACAGATGAGGAGCATCAGGTCTGGCTCACCATCTGGCGCGCGCTGCAACCGGCGCACCGGCAACATGCCTGCGCGGAATATCTCGAGTGTCTTAAGAAGTTGGACTTTGCGCCCGGCCGCATTCCGCAGTTGCGTGAAGTTAACGAGAAGGTGCTGGCGATTAGCGGCTTTCGTTTGGAGCCGGTTGCCGGTCTGGTCCAGCCGCGGGTCTTTCTGGAAAATCTTGCCGACGGCGTCTTTCTTTGCACGCAGTATATTCGGCATCATTCGACGCCGCTTTACACGCCAGAGCCGGACGTGGTCCACGAGATAGTCGGCCACGGCGTTACTCTGGCGAGCCCGCGCCTGGCTGAACTCAATCGCTTGTTCGGGAAAGCTGTGCAGCGAACAACGTCCGCGGATGCGCTGGAGAGCTTGTCGCGCATTTACTGGTTCACAATTGAATTCGGCGTGCTGCGCGAAGATGGCGCGGTGAAAGCGTTCGGCACCGGCCTGTTGTCTTCGGCTGGGGAGATGGCAAAGATGCACGAAGCGGACCTGCGGCCGTTGGACCTGGTTGCGGCGGCTGCTCACGAATACGACCCGACGCATTTTCAACCGGTACTGTTCTGCGCTGATTCTTTTGAGATGATGTATCAGACGTTGCGAGAGTATTTGGTGAATTGGTGAACCGAGCGGCAGAGCCGCTGGATATTAGTTCCTTGACAGTCTTTTCAGGCCGCGCCTATAGTTTGCGTACGAGTTTTTTCTACATGACACGCAAGCTTCATCACTACCATTACTGGTGCGCCTGTACGTTTGCTTCTCTTGCGGGAGGAGCGTCCGGGCAAAACTTGCGTGCGTGTGAACTGGTGAGCTAGTCAACACCACAAATAGTTTTAGAAAGCCGGCCGCGACTTCCGGAAAGAGCGCGGCCGTTTTCATTTTGCAGACCAATGATTACTGAAACAGAAATGCCGGGCCCTTCTCAGCCGAGCCTCTCGCGTGCTCGCGATCTGGAATCACAGATTGGGAACACTCCTTTGTTGGCTTTGAAGCGGGTCGCGCAAGACTTGCCGCCGGGCGTAGAAGTCCTGGCCAAAGCCGAGTACCTGAATCCCGGTGGCTCGGTCAAAGACCGCGCCGCGCTGGCAATGATCCTCGACGGCGAACGCAGTGGCGGTCTTTATCCGGGCAAAATAATTCTGGATGCCACCAGTGGCAATACCGGAATTGCCTATGCCATGATCGGCGCCGCGCGCGGATACTCGGTGACTATCTGTTTGCCGGCTAACGCCAGCGTCGAGCGCAAACGGATGCTGCAGGTTTTGGGAGCTGAGACAATCGAAACGGATCCAATGCAGGGTTCTGATGGCGCCCAGGTTGTGGCCCGCGAAATGGCCCTGCGCGATCCGTTGAAGTATTTCTATCCGGACCAGTACAACAACGATGCCAATTGGGGCGCGCACTACGAAGGCACCGGGCCGGAAATCTGGGAACAGACTGAAGGGCGCATCACGCACTTTGTGGCCGGGCTCGGCACATGCGGCACCTTCACCGGTGTGGGCCGCAAGTTGAAAGAACTAAAGCCTGAGATTCGCTTGATTTCGATGGAACCGGATTCGCCGATCCACGGCCTTGAAGGGTTGAAGCATTTGCCTACTTCCAGGATGCCCGGCATTTTCGATCCGACTCTGGCGGATGAAACTGTCGAGGTTGAGACTGAAGAGGCCCAAGCCATGACGCGGCGTCTGTCGCGCGAAGAGGGATTGTTCGTGGGCGTCAGCTCTGGTGCGAACGTCGTCGCTGCTTTGGCGTTGGCGCGGGGGCTGCCGCCAGACTCGGTCGTGGTGACAATCCTCTGTGACGGTGGCGAAAGATATTTGAGCGAACGCTTTTGGGGTGAGTGAAGTAGTCAGTGGCACAGACTTCAGTCTGTGAATGCGCGCGGGAAATCACAGACTAAAGTCTGTGCCACTCGAATCTTGAACGATTATGGCCGGCGAGAAAGACAACCAGGATATCACCACGCAGTTGGTTCACGCCGGCGAACTCGCTGAGCCGGCGGCGGGTCAGCCGACCTCGACGCCGATCTATGCCAGCGCGACTTTTACCTACGAGTCGATGGCCGAGATCGACCAGGTTTTCGCCGGCGACAAGCCGGGCTATATCTACACGCGCTATGGAAACCCCACCGTCAATGCTCTTGCAGAGGCAATGCGCGCGGCGGAAGCCGGCGCGACTGCCTGCGCCTATTCCTCTGGAATGGCCGCGCTGCATGCAGCCTTGTTCGCATGCGAGTTGGCTCCGGGCGCGGTGGTCTTGGCTTCTCAGGATCTATACGGCGCGACGACGAATCTGCTCCAAACCATCTTCGGATCGTTTGGGATCAAAACCGTTACGGCGGATTTTGGCGACCTCGAAAACGTGCGCGCGAAGGCGAACGAGCTTAAGCCTCGCGTGCTGGTCGCGGAAACCATTTCAAATCCCCTGCTGAAGGTTTGCGACATCGACGCGTGCGGCGAGATCGCCCACGCTATCGGCGCACACCTGATTGTCGATAACACTTTTGCGTCGCCTTATCTCTGCCGGCCTTTGGAGCATGGCGCGGACATCGTCGTGCACAGTGCCACGAAATTTCTGGGGGGACATGCTGACGCGATGGGCGGCATCGCCGTGTCGCGCGATCAGGCCGACAGCATCGCTTTGATAGGGATGATGAAACTGGTCGGTGGCGTGCTCAGTCCCTGGGAAGCACACGAGATCCTGCGCGGCTTAAAGACTCTGGCGGTACGCATGGATCGCCATTGTGAAAATGCGTCGGCGCTGGCTGAGCATCTGCAAAACCATCCGCGCATCGGAAGGGTTTATTTTCCTGGCTTCGCCGCCGCCGAGCATCGTGAGGTGGTGCAGCGAATTCTGAGTCAACCCGGCGGGTTGGTTTCAATTGAATTGAAAGACAATACTCGTGAAAGTGCTTTTCGTTTTATGGACGCGCTGAAACTGTGTCTGCGGTCAACCAGTCTCGGAGATGTTTTCACGAGCGCGCTGCATCCGGCGACCGCCTCGCATCGGGATCTGTCGCCCGCGCGGCGGCAACAACTCGGCATCACCGATGGATTGGTCAGGATCTCAGTCGGTATTGAGAGCATTAAAGACATCATCGCGGATTTCGATCAGGCTCTCGAAGCCGGTACGGAACCGGTTGCAGTAGCAGCCGGGTAGTCGCGGCTCCCATCGCTGGGAGCGCGGACGTCCCGTCCGCATTGGGCGCGAAGCCGAATAGAGTTTTTGTGATAGAGAAAGGGTTGAGGAGCGTGCTACGCACGCTGGGCGGACGAGACGTCCGCGTTCCCAGCAACAGCAGGATGATCACCATCAACGAACAGCACCTAACCGAAATGCGCCAGCACGGCGAACGCGATTATCCGTTTGAATGCTGCGGGCTAATGTTGGGACAATTCGAAAGCAGTGGTCGAAAGACCGTGGCCGAGACTTATCCGATCTCAAACGCCCGCGAAGAAGAAGCCAAGCGCAACCGCTTCCTAATCCGGCCCGAAGAATTGATGCGCGGCGAAAAACATGCGCGCGCTAAAGGGCTGGACGTGGTTGGCTTCTATCATTCGCATCCGGACGAGCGGGCAGTGCCTTCGAAATACGATCTGGATCATGCCTGGCCGACTTATTCGTACGTAGTTGTTTCAGTCGAAAAGGGCCAAGCCGTCGATTTGCGGTCGTGGGAAATGGAACCCGATCGATCGAAATTCAATAAAGAAGAGATAGCACCTTCTCCCACTGGGAGAGGGCTGGGGTGAGGGTTTAGGAGAGGACTAACTAATCTCCTCCCTGCTTATGAAGCGCGGAGGGCGAGAGAAGAACGGTAGAGATGGGCGCGCCAGCAAGCCCTCACCCTAACCCTCTCCCAATGGGAGAGGGAATTAACGAGAAGTTTGAAAGGACACGAGAATGCCAGTCACAATCACCATACCAACTCCCCTGCGTCAGTTCGCCGCGGGACAATCAGAAATTCAGGTCGAGGCCACTACGGCGGGCGAGGCGCTCGATCAATTAACCACCACGCACACTGAGTTGCGTAAGCATCTTTTCAACGATCAGAATGCGTTGCGTAATTTTGTAAACGTATACGTCAACGATGAAGACATTCGGCACACCGACGGTCCCAACACGCCGGTAAAAGAAGGCGATACGATTCTGATCGTGCCCGCGATCGCCGGCGGTTCTGTAGCGCAAGTTGATAACTTGCGTCCAGAGGGAAGCGTCGGTGGCGGCCCACCGCCATCGCAAGTTAACAACTTGCGCGACAATTTGCCCATGCTTTCGAACGAAGAGGTCGCGCGTTATAGCCGTCACATAATCATGCCGGAAGTCGGCATGACCGGTCAGCGAAAATTGAAAGCAGCGAGCGTGCTGATGATCGGAACTGGTGGTCTGGGCGCGCCGCTGGGAATGTATCTGGCGGCGGCGGGCGTGGGCCGGCTCGGTCTCGTGGACTTCGACGTGGTTGACGCTTCGAACCTACAGCGGCAAATCATTCACGGCACGAAAGACGTCGGACGGCCAAAGATTGCTTCCGCTCGCGATCGTCTGGAAGACATCAATCCGCATGTCGAGATCGAAACCCACGAAACACGTCTGACCAGCGCGAACGCGATGAATCTCTTTCGAAACTACGACATCATCGTCGACGGCACAGACAATTTTCCTACGCGCTACCTGGTCAACGACGCCTGCGTGCTCGCCGGCAAACCCAACGTTTACGGCTCGATCTTTCGCTTTGAAGGACAGGCCAGCGTCTTTTGGGCGGAACGCGGTCCGTGCTATCGTTGCCTCTATCCTGAACCGCCGCCGCCGGGTTTGGTGCCGTCTTGCGCCGAAGGTGGCGTGCTCGGGGTGCTGCCGGGAATCATCGGCGCAATCCAGGCGAACGAGACGATCAAGATAATTCTGGGCGCGCCGGATATTATGGTTAACCGGCTGCTGCTGTTCGACGCGTGGCGAATGCGCTTTCGCGAACTGAAGCTGCGCAAGGATCCGAATTGCCCGGTCTGCGGCGACAATCCGACGGTCAAAGAATTAATCGATTACGAACAATTTTGCGGCATAACTCAACCGACACAGGCGAGCCAAACAACTATGGAAGAAATCACAGCCACCGAACTGAAACAGCGCCTCGACAAAGGCGACGACATTCAAATCATCGACGTGCGCGAGCCGCATGAATACGAGATCGGCCAGATTCCAAATTCGAAGCTGATCCCGCTGGGCCAGGTCATCAATCGCATCGATGAGATCGACCCTACTCGCGAAACCGTCGTGCACTGCAAGATGGGCGGCCGCAGCGCCAAAGCGATCGACGCCCTGCAGCGTTCCGGGTTCAGCGGTCACTTGATCAACCTTGCTGGCGGCATCACGGCCTGGTCGAATGAAGTCGACCCCAGCGTGCCGAAGTATTAAGTTACTCGGAGCGCGGGCATCCCTGCCCGCATTGAGCGCGTAGCGCGAAAACTTTTCGATGAATGCTTATTTGAGGGGTAAGTATTCAACGCGAACGATCCACTTCGTCGGATCTCCTGTCTTTGCGATCAGCTCCAGATCTTCTGCGCACTGACGGATCGACGTCCTGGTTTGAGGTGCGTGGACTACGCCACAGCCGAATCAGCGGATCGTGATGCTGGGCCCGCATCTCTTCGACGTATCGATTCAGACGCTCGATGTCCGCGTCCACTTCGGCTTGGTGCTCGTAATAAGAGGGTGCGGCATGAATCTGAGCCATTGAGAGATGGAATGCTGGCAGTGCATTTCCTCCGGGCTCCACCCATAGGCCATCTTGTCGAGCACGACTTCAACGACCTTGGTATTCGCGCCGCCAATCCAGGGAACGCCCTAAATCAGCTTCTTCAGGACTTTCGCCACCCGTTTCTTTTGCGACTCTTTGTCGAGCTTAGGCTCTCGCCTCTCGATTACCTGCCGAAATCTTTTTCGGTTGTCGGCGTCGATTGCCGGGGCGGACATCTCGACATACATTGGGAACTGATTATTTTGACAGCTCATCAACTGCTCAATCAACAGTGGAACGCAATCGCGTTTGTACGGCTTGAGCGTTCCAAGCTTAACCAATATTCCGACAGCATGGTCTCTCGCGATCACTGAGCTGCTGGTGTCAGCAACCTCGAGAATTTTCGGCAACATGCCGTATACCCCTTTCGGTTCTTTCGCAGCGATTGCATCCAACGCCGTCATCGCGCCCCACACCAGACGTTTGTTTTTGCTCTCGAGCAACTTGCCGAACTCTCGATAATATTTGGCAATCAGGTCGGGATTGGCTGCGCCTATTTCGTACAAGACTTTGATGCAGTCGCTCTGTATGCCTTTGTGCTTGAGATGCAAGTTTTCGATCAGCTCTTTGACCGCGGCAGCATCGCCGTCGCGTACTATTCGGTGCGCCAACTCCTGATTGGGGACTTCATCCCGGCGGTTAAGCGCAGTCGCTAACTTATCTAAAACACTCATGGGTGGTCCTCCCATCGAATCGCGGGTTTGTCGGCACGTCATTGTAGCGCAACCGATGTTCTTGCCGGCCTGAGCGCCAATCCTGCTCCCGCGCTGCATCCGCGACCCTTCTCGGTGTATGATTAGGCCCGCAAAAATCCCTCAACGAGGTAAACATCAGACGTGAGTGAAGCAACCCTGGAAGCGATTGAAGCCAACGACACAAACACCTCAACCGAGGGAGAGCCGCACAAGTGGGTCTATCTGTTCGAAGAAGGCGGTGTCAACAAGTCCCTGTTCGGCGGCAAGGGCGCCGGACTTTGCGAGATGACCCAGGCCGGTCTGCCGGTCCCACCGGGCCTGATCGTCACCACCGAAGTCTGCAACGCTTATTACGCCAACAACAAACAATTTCCCGAAGGCATGTGGGAGCAGGTCACCACCGCTCTCCAGGAGATCGAGAAGAAGGTCGGCAAGAAGTTCGGCGACGCCAAGAACCCGCTGCTCGTCTCAGTTCGATCGGGCGCGGCGTTTTCGATGCCCGGAATGATGGACACGGTCCTGAACCTTGGCCTCAACGAAGAGACGGTCACGGGCTTGGCGGAACAAACCGGCGATCTGCGTTTCGCGCTCGACGCGTACCGGCGCTTTGCTTCGCTCTTCGGTGAAATCGTGATTGGCGTCGCGCACGAAAAGTTCGAACGCGTGATGGATCGCTTCAAAGCGCAAACCACCGGCGGCCGTGACACCGATCTCAAACCCGAAGAGCTGCGCGGAATTATCGCTGCTGAAAAAGAGATCATCCTCGCCGAGCAACACACGATCCCAGATGATCCTTATGAGCAACTGCGCGTCGCCATCGGCGCGGTGTTTAATTCGTGGATGGGCCGGCGGGCAATCGATTATCGCCGCATCAATCGCATTCCTGATGACCTGGGCACGGCCGTGAACGTCCAGGCGATGGTGTTTGGCAACATGGGCGCTAACAGCGGCACCGGCGTCGCCTTCACCCGCAATCCATCGACGGGCAAGAAGGAACTTTACGGCGAATACCTTTTGAACGCGCAAGGCGAAGACGTGGTCGCCGGCACGCGCACTCCAAACCCGATCAGCCAACTCAAGAAGGAGCTGCCGAAAGTTTACGAGCAGTTCAATGCCATCACGCAGTTGCTCGAGAAGCATTACGGGGACATGCAGGACTGCGAGTTTACGATCGAGCGCGGCAAGCTCTGGATGCTCCAGACCCGCACCGGCAAACGCACCGGCGCTGCCTCAGTGCGCATCGCGGTGGACATGGCCAGCGAGAAGTTGATCGATCGCGCGACCGCGATCCAACGAGTCACTCCCGAGCATCTCGATCAGTTGCTGCATCCGACCGTCGATCCGAAGACGGACGCGCGCGTCCTCGCGACCGGCCTGCCGGCAAGTCCCGGCGCGGCGCAGGGCACGGTTGTGTTCAGTCCTGATGAAGCGGAAGAATTGGCCAAGGAAGGCGCCCAGGTGGTGCTGGTGCGACACGAAACGAGCCCGGATGATTTTCATGGCATGGTCGCGGCCCAGGCGATTGTCACGGCCCGCGGCGGGATGACCAGTCACGCGGCGGTGGTCGCGCGCGGCATGGGCAAGACTTGCGTCAGCGGCGCGTCGGATTTGGAAGTTGATTACAGCCAACAGCAATTCACCGTGAAGGGTGAAGTGATTACCAAGGGCGAGTGGATCACCGTCGACGGCTCGACCGGCCGGGTCTTCCTTGGCAAGGTGCCGACTGTGCAGCCTTCCCTTGGTCCTGACTTTTACGAATTGATGAAGTGGGCCGACGGCTTTCGCCGTCTGACGGTGCGCGCCAATGCCGACACGCCGCACGATGCGCGCGTGGCCCGATCGATGGGAGCCGAAGGCATCGGGCTCTGCCGGACTGAGCACATGTTCTTCGGCGACAAACGCCTGGCGTCGATGCGTCAGATGATCCTCGCGGACGGTACCGGAGCGCGCGAAAAAGCGCTCGAACAACTTTTGCCGTTGCAGCGTGGAGATTTCGTGGGCATCTTTCGCGAGATGGCCGGCTTCCCCGTTACGATTCGCCTGCTCGATCCGCCGCTACACGAGTTCCTGCCCAACGTCGACGAACTTCTCGGTGAACTGTCTGAGTTAAAGATGGCCCTTCGTCATGCGGGCACGCTCGCTGACATGGATCACCTTTTGGATGAGATCGACGAGAAACGGCAACTGCTCCGTCACGTCAACAAGATCCGTGAAGCAAACCCCATGCTCGGCTTCCGCGGGTGCCGCCTCGGCTTACTGTTTCCGGAAGTCACTCGCATGCAATGCCGCGCGATTTTCGAAGCTGCCTGCCAGGTAAAAGGCGAGCGGAAGCAGGTCATGCTGGAGATCATGGTGCCGCTGGTTTCGATCAGCGAAGAATTGAAACAACAGTCCGAGATGATTCACGACGTTGCGCGCCAGGTTACGGGGGAACACGGCATGAAGATCGAATACTCGGTAGGAACCATGATCGAATTGCCGCGGGCTGCTTTGACTGCCGGCAAGATCGCCGAACACGCGGACTTCTTCTCATTCGGCACAAACGATCTGACGCAGACGACGTTTGGCTTGAGCCGCGATGACTCTGGCCGCTTCCTGCCGGCTTACGTCGACCGGAAAATTCTCTCCGATGATCCGTTCCAGGTGCTCGACCGCGAAGGCGTGGGCGAGTTGGTGCGGATTGGTACCGAACGCGGCCGTAGTGTTAAGCCAAATCTCAAGGTCGGGATCTGCGGCGAGCATGGCGGCGATCCGAGTTCGATCGCTTTCTGCAACGAGATTGGATTGAACTATGTAAGTTGCTCGCCCTATCGCGTTCCCGTCGCGCGCCTCGCTGCGGCCCACGCGGCGTTGGAAGTGGAAGCGAAGGCGAAAGCATTGGCGGCAAACACACCCGCAACCAGCAGCGAGGCGGCCAGCGCTTCGTAACTCCCGAGTCGTGGTATCATCCGCGGGCTGAATGCGCCATGGGCTTCTCCCTAAAGATGAAGCCGCCCTTCGCTGACACTCTCTCCGGTTGGTTGAATCGCTTAGCAGGCTGCTGAGAAACGGTTGAGCTTCGGTAAAACCATTGAACGATCCACGAAATCACACTAAAGCAACAGCACTCGAGTTACTTCGTGCTGGTTTCGTGTCGGTTCGTGGATCGTATTAGCTTTTCGGCACCCTGTTAGGCTGGAAGAGAACTGTCAATGAGAACCTCAAACTTCTTGTCCCTTATTCTCGTCTTCTGTTTCCTGGTTCCCGGCCAGTCACAGCAAACGCGATCCGCGCCGCAATTTCCAGCGCCGGCAAAGCCCGGCCAACAGGAGCCCAGCGCCGCGGACCAGGACGTCATCCGGATCAATACGAACCTCGTCCAGGTCGACGCCGTCGTCACCAAAGGTGGTAAACAGGTCACGGATCTGAACGCGGAAGACTTCGAGGTATTTGAAGACGGCAAGCCGCAGGCAATCACTAACTTTTCCTACGTCTCGAATGTACCAGCGGCTTCCGCGAACGTCGCGTCGGCGCCGGCGAAAAAGACTGAAGGGCCGGTGATGCCTGCGAAGCTCCAACCGCATGACGCTCATCGCACCATTGCTTTTGTCGTGGACGATTTGGGCTTGTCGTTTCAGAGCATCGACCAGGCCAAGCGGCAATTGCGGAAATTCGTCAACGAGCAAATGGCGCCCAACGATCTGGTGGCCGTGCTTCGCACCAGCGGAGAGATCGGCGCGCTACAACAGTTCACTACCGATCGGCGGCTACTACTCACCGCAATCAACCACATCAAGTGGAACCCTTCCAGCCGGGTCGGTGTGAACGTGTTCCCCTCGGGACAGGGATTCATTCCCCGAGCAGATACCTTGGGCGATATCTCGGTCGATTCTTATCGCCTGACATTGCGGGCGCTTCGTTATATCGTCGCGGGTCTTGGTAGTTTGCCCGGCCGGAAGTCGATGGTGGTTCTTTCCGACTATATGCCGGTAGTGAAAAACGACCCCGGCGTCTCGCCCTATTCCGCTGCACCGGTTTCGCCCGGGGGCGCCGCCTCCATGCCCGCCTCAGATCCGGGTGATGCGGCGGGCAATACCGGCTTCGATGTCGAAACCAGCTATCAGCAACAGCTCCAGCGGATCGTCGAATTTGCCATTCGCGGCTCAGTAGTTATTTATGCGATCGACACTCGCGGCGTTCCGGATACTTTCCCTTCCGCCGGCGATACCTTCAAACTCTCCGGACCATCGGGAAGAGGCGGCCGTCAGTTACAGGGCATGTTGAGCACTCGCTCCGGAATGGTTTTCGGCGGCCGTGAGGGATCCGCGGCGATGGCCAGTCAAACGGGTGGTTTTCTGACTGCCAATTCAAACGATTTCGAGATCAAACATATCTCAGAGGATCAGCAAGGCTATTACCTGATCGGATTTCGCCCGGTCGATGAGAGTTTCGATCGAAAGTTTCATCACCTCACGGTTCGCGTTAAGCGCAAGGGGTTCGCCGTGCGCACCCGTACTGGTTTCTACGGTGTGACCGACGATGAAGCTCGAGCAGCACAGCAGGCTGCATCCAGGAGCGCCAGCGCAGCCTTAGGTTCTCCGTTTGGCCTTAATGAAATTACGGTCCGGCTCACCTCGCTGTTTGCCAATCCGAGTGACGCCGGCTCTCTCTTGCGATCGGTTATCTATGTCAATGCCCGCGATCTATCTTTCACTGATGGACCAGAAGGCTCTCACAATGCGGCGTTTGATGTCGACAGCGTTTTGTTTGGCGACAACGGGGTGGTCATGTATGAAAGGAGCCAGACGGCTACTCTGCAACTCAAGGAGCAACAGTATGCCCGGATTCTTCGCGAAGGCGTCGTCTATGGCTTTGATGTCCCAGTGAAAACCACCGGCGCCCTACAATTTCGGATTGCTGTCCGTGACAAAGCATCCGGGCACGTGGGTACGGCTGGTCAGGTGGTCGAGGTTCCCGATCTGCGCAAGGATCATCTGGCTCTCTCCGGTATCGCTCTGGGGGCCGGCACCGACTCGGCTCAGGTGAGCGGGGCAAGCGTCCCATCACAATCTGGGCCTGGGAACGCCTCGGCTGAGGAAGCCGGCTCGGTGCCGCCGGTGCGCAGGTTTCGTCAGGGTGCGAATTTGATGTTTGCCTATGCGGTTTACAAAGCCCAGTTGGACAGCGCGACGCATCTGCCCCAGCTAACTTCGCAGAGCCGCATCTTTCGTGATGGGAAATTAATTTATACCGGCGAGACGGTTCCGATCGCTATCGCGGGTCAGCCGGACCTGCAGCGCATCACGGGCGGCAGCCGGATTCAACTAGGTTCAGATTTTCCCGAGGGTGAATACATCTTGCAGATCATCGTTACGGACAATCTGGCCAAAGAGAAGCAGCGCGTTGCGATACAGTGGATTGATTTCGAGATCGTCAAATAGAAGTTCAGAGTTCAAGCTGTAGCCTGCGCCAGTAATCAACAAACCTAAAGGTTGAACTCAACGCAACTGAACCACTCGGCAGTTGCAGTTACCTCTAAAGTCATGGCACCTGTTATGCTCGCGCCCGTCGCCCGCTGAATCGCAATCGTCTCTCTGCGGTCCCGCATCTCGCTAAAGAAGAGAGGTTCCTTATGAATCAACGACACCTTTTGGCGGTAGTCCTGCTAACAGGCCTGCTGCATCCACTGCAGTCTCTCTCTCAAACTCCGAACACTCAGAAACCAACGAAACCTGCGATTGAAACACCTGTAATTGACGAGCAGGATGTCCTTAAAATCAATACCAATCTGGTGCAGCTCGATGCTGTCGTCACCCGGAATGGGAAGCAGGTGACGGATTTGCGAGCGGAAGACTTCGTAATCTTTCAGGATGGAAAGCCGCAGGCGATTACCAACTTTTCATACGTTTCAAATGTACCGGTCAATACTGAGACCGTGGCCGCTCCGGAGAAAACAAAGCGCAACAGCATGGTACCGCCGGTGCCCGTCGCAGTTCGGCCGCATGACGTTCGTCGCACGATGGCGTTTGTGGTGGACGATCTCGGATCGGCGTTTGACACGATGTACCGGATCCGGAAGCAGATGCGAAAATTCATTAACGAAGATCTGTCGCCTAATGATCTGGTAGCCATCATTCGGACGGGTGGTGAAGTGGGCGCGCTACAGCAGTTCACCACCGACAAGCGAGTCCTCTTAAGAACGGTTGAGCAGCTCAGGTGGAATCCCTGCAGTCGCGCCGGCGTAAGCTTTTTTTCCGAGGTCCGTTTCGGTCACTGCGGGATCGAGAACTACGGAGATACGCTGATGTCGTTGCAATATATCGTAAGCGGCATGTCCACTCTGCCAGGCCGGAAATCGATGGTCGTAATGTCGGACTCAATGCCGGTAGATGATCGAGAGCCGGGAGTCGCCCCGGCATCTGCGCAATTGCCTCCTGGCGCCGCCGCAGTCCCATCCAGCGCCGGCAGCGAGGACGGGAGCAATTATCAACTCGCTCTCCACCGCCTCGCCGAACTCGCGATCCGCTCCTCGGTGGTTGTTTACGCCGTTGACACACGCGGTCTGATCGATACTTTCCCATCCGCGGCGGTTCATTTTAACGGCCCTGCCAGCGGTCCCGGAAGTATTCACGAACAGGTTTCGTCAATGATGCGCGAGTCCTCCGATCGATTATTTCGCGATCGTCAGGGTGCAGGTATTATCGCCAAAGAAACCGGAGGTCTGCTGTTCGATAACTCAAACGACTTCGGGCTCAAGAAGGTAGTTGAAGATCAGCAAGGCTACTATCTCATCGGTTTTCGACCGGCCGGCGAGACCTTTGATCGGAGCTTTCACCACATCACGATTAAGGTAAAGACGAAAGGCCTCGCGGTTCGTACTCGCACCGGTTTTTTCGGCGTAACCGACGAAGAAGCACGGAAGGCGCAACAGGCCTCGCTCAAAAATATCAATGCTGTATTGGCATCGCCTTTCGGAGTTAACGACATTACTGTCCGGCTGACCACCTTGTTCGCGAACGGGAGCAAACAAGGTTCTATCTTACGGTCGTTCATCTATGTCAACGCGCGTGATCTGTCCTTCACCGGCGGCCCCAACGGATCGCATGTAGCAGCGTTCGATGTCGACAGTATTCTGTTCGGCGACAACGGGAGACCGGTTTATCAAAGAAGCCAGACGGCCAGCCTGGACATGAATGAACAGCAATATCAGCGCACTCTGCGGGAGGGCGTGATCTATGACTTTGAGGTGCCCGTTAAAAAACCTGGCGGGTTCCAGTTCCGTGTCGCCGTCCGCGATCATGATTCTGCTCATATTGGCACGGCCGCTCAGTTCGTCGAGGTTCCGGATCTAAGCAAGCACGTCCTTACAGTTTCAAGTATTGTCGTTACTCCCGATGCCTCGACCGAAACCGGGCCATCAACCGCGGACTCCGAACGGGCCGCACAGGATCGCTTCGCGGTACCCGGGTCGCGTACCTTCCGACAGGGCTCGGGCTTAATGTTCGGCTATGCAATCTACAACGCGCGTTTGGATCAGACCACTCACCTGCCGCGGCTCACTTCGCAAACTCGAATTTTTCGCAATGGGAAATTGATCTATACCGGCGAGAGCGTCCCGCTGTCTGCGCCCAGTCAGGCCGATCTCCAGCGCATAGCGGGCGGCGGACGGCTTCTGCTGGGTCCGGACTTCCCGGTAGGTGAGTATGTGCTGCAAATCATCGTTACCGACAATCTCGCCAATCCGAAGCAGGGAGTTTCCGCGCAGTGGGTTGATTTTGAGATAGTCAAATAGGATCAGGCCCCCGGTGGTAGGAGTTGAGCGACGAAAGAAGTTCCTAAAGTCCCGTAGGGATGAAATATTCACAGCTACAAGCGCACTCCACACGTCGTGAGCCCTTTATGTGCGACAGAACATTCCGGTCCTAACGGAGCGGTGAAACTATTAGTCGGCAGTCTCTATAAACATTTCGCTACTATCCTGCCCTAAGGAAAGCGTCACTCGTCCATGCCAAACGCTCGCGAGAGCCCGGGCCCCGCTGCTATACTCGCGCCGGCAAACACCAACGAAGAACCGTCGTTCATCGGAGCAACAAGGTGGCCGATCCAAGGCGGTTGAATCACTCTCTTACGTCCTGCGAGGATCAATATGCGGTGTATCTCTCGGTTAATCCTTTGCATTATCATTAGTTGTCCCTTCACCCAAATGACTTCATCGGCTCAAACTCAATCACCTGATCCAAAGCCGCCCGACTCCATCTACCTGCTCAAGCCAGCGCACATTTTTGATGGCGAGTCGGCCCAACTACACGACGGTTGGGTCGTGCTGGTGCGAGGCGAGAAGATCGAAGCGGTTGGTCCAGCGAATGAAATCAAAGCTCCGGCAGACGCGAAGGTGATTGATTTGCCGGGCATGACTCTGATGCCCGGGTTGATCGATGCCCACTCGCACGTGTTGCTGCACCCATACAGCGAAACGATCTGGAACGACCAGGTGGCCCGGGAAGCTTTGAGCCTGCGGGTGGCACGCGCCACGAACCATCTTCGCAGCACCCTGCTCGCCGGCTTCACCACGATCCGAGATCTCGGAACTGAAGGAGCAGGATATGCCGACGTCGGTCTGAAGCAAGCGGTGCAACAGGGCATTATTCCCGGGCCTCGAATGATCGTCGCGACGCGCGCGATTGTGGCCACCGGCAGCTACGGGCCGAAGGGTTATGCTCCCGAATGGAACGTGCCGCAGGGCGCCGAAGAAGCCGACGGCCTCGACGGTTTGACGCGGGTTGTGCGCGAACAGATTGGTAAAGGCGCGGACTGGGTCAAGGTCTACGCCGATTATCGCTGGGGTGCAGGCGGGCTGGCGCATGCGACGTTTACCCTGGAAGAGCTTAAGCTCGCAGTCGAGGTCGCGAAGAGCGCAGGCATTCCGGTTTCAGCGCACTCGACGAGCACCGAAGGCGCGCGGCGCGCGATTCTCGCCGGCGTCGAAACGATTGAGCACGGGGATGGCGGCACGCCTGAGATTTTTCGCTTGATGAAAGAGCGCGGGACCGCTCTCTGTCCCACGCTCTCAGTCGCCAGTGGTCCTAATATCGAGAAAAAGAAAATCGTCTTCAAACAGGCGCTTGCGGCCGGGGTCACGATTGCCAGCGGCAGTGATGTCGGCGTGTTTGCCCATGGCGACAACGCGCGCGAGATCGAGACGATGGTGGCGTGGGGCATGCCGATCCTCGACGCGCTTCGTGCGGCGACTTCTGTCGATGCGCGCGTGCTGCACATGGAAGACCGCATCGGCCGAGTTAAGTCCGGACTCTTCGCCGATCTGATCGCGGTCGAAGGCGATCCCACGCGTGACATCTCAGCCTTGCGCCGCGTGCGGATGGTGATGAAGAACGGCGTGATCTATAAGCAGCCCTGAATTTGAATCAACGCGGGTACTGAACCGCTTGCGGTAGCAAGCGGCTAACTCGCGCGGATAACCCGGTCCAGGTTAAGCAGCTAGTTCTTCGTACCCGGTTGTGGCGTAGGAGCCGGCGCGCTCTTTTCATTCAGCACGGATCGAGCAATAGCGATTACCGCCGCAGCGCGAGGAGCCTCGCCCTGGAAACCGCCGGCCAATTCCACGGCGCGATCGTAATCATCCTTAGCGAGCAAAGCGAAAATTCCTTTGATATCGAAATCCGGTTCCGCCATGTCACTTGCCGAAGAGATGCCCTTGGCCTGGAAAAGAATATTCAGATTGCCGTCTTCACCCGTGAAACCTTCAGACGAGTTAGCGGCCTTCACTGCCTCGAACACCGAATCCCAGGCGCGCGACGGTTCAATCAATCTTAGCGCATTGGCGATTGCCATAAGCGCGCGCGGTCGATCGGGATCCAGTCCTTCAATGCGCCGCGCCTCTGGCAACGCATCTTCCAGCAACGATGACGATTTGTCCCGGTCTGTCTTCACCAGCAGTTTTGCCAACTGAGTCAGGAGCCAGACTCGCTGAATGTGAGTTAACTCTCCTTTTTGGACCAGCTCCAGCGCGATCGCGATCTTCTTTCCACGGATCGATAGAGTGGCCAACGAAGCATCAATGTACGCCTGGGCCCGCTTGCGAAATTCGCTGTCCTCAATCTTGCTGGCAAAGTCATGCGCGCGCAGACCCTCCTTTCCCATCGCCTCCATGGCTAGCTCAAGATAGAGCTGGTCACGCTCGTCCGAAGTCCTGGCGCGGTCGATCTTATCCAAAATGACTTGTTCGCGATCCGCGCTCTCACCTTCTGAAGGATTGTCTTCCGTTGGATTTGGATCTCGCCGGCGGACGCTGTCGCGCACCATCGCGCCCAGCGTTTCAAACCGGGCTCGCATGGCTTCGGTCATTTGCCTGGGCGCGTATTGTTCGAACCAGGGCAGCAGAAGTTTGATTGCCAGATACTGGTCCTCAATCCCTGCCGTTTGACGGTCGGACTGCACTGGCGCGTCTGTCCGCATTAAGACGTTTGCCGCCATCTGAAAAAACCGCAACTGCAACGCGGGCGGGACATTCGCCGGCGGCGGGCCCGACCCCAACATTGAATATGACATCCCGCCGCCATTGAAGGTTACGTATGCGTGCGGCGTGAAGAGGTAAGACGAGAGCAAAGAAACCGTGTTGGCGTCGGAGAGCACGTTGCGCGTGGCAGTGTCTATCATGGCTGCATAACGCTCGTCGGCGGCGACGGCATTTTTCTCTCGCAGCCATGAAAGAAAATCCACTGTGAGCGCGTTAATGGTGGCCAGCTCGCTGCCGGCAATTTGCAAGGCCCGCTCTTGATCGCCCGTTCCCAGAAGATCGCGCGCGAGGCTTAATCGCTGGTCTTCTCCGTTCGCGTCCAGTTGTTGATCTGATTTGAGACTCTGGAGAAACTCTTCGCTCAATGCGCGATCGCGCCGTGCGGCGAGCCGCAACAGGTCGCCGCGCACATTCGGGTATGAAGGTATTGAATAACCGCCGCCGGTCAGCGACTTTTGCCGCTGGATATCTTCCTCACGCTTTCGCACCGTATCCTGGTCCGCGCTGCCTGCGGCCTCCCAGGCCTTGCGGAAGAGTTCGCGCGCGCGTTCGGCGTCGGTGTCCCAGAGCGCGTCGGCGATGCGCGCGAGAGTCCGCGCGCGCACCGTTTGGTCGCGAAAGCTGCGCGCGTCACTGGCTAATGAAAGCAGTAGTGAACGGGCTTGCGCGCGACGCTGTTTGGCTACGCGATCGGCTTCGGCCTTCGCTTCGGATTGCTGCCGGCTCGCGGCATTGTCGATATGAGGCTTCGCTGCCGATGACTGAGCTGAAGCCGGGCGTGCCAGAAAGATTAAGCAGAGGCCGCCAATGATTGAAAGAGAGGAGCGGTTCATCGATACTTCCGGACGGCAAATTAATGGGGGGGCCGTAATCGAGAGAGAATTTGTTTGGCTGGGAGGCAGGGACTCGAACCCCGATAGCCAGATTCAGAGTCTGGAGTCCTACCATTGGACGACCTCCCAGCAGCGAAATCGAATTTACGAAACTCGGACGATCAAGTCAACCGCGCTTGCTTTCATCTTCAACTCTTATCGCACGGATAATTTCCTGCAATGCCGAATGAGAGTTTTTGAAAATAGTTCTTGCGCTCAGTGCTTTAATAAACGCAGAATAGGCGCGCTTGGCGGCATCCCTCGCGCTCGTGCCGTAACTTCACGTTAATGCTTTCATCCTAACGAACTGTCTCAGGAGCCAATGAGCGCATCACAAACGCCCCCGGAAACGAACGAATTGGCGCGTCTACGCGCGCTGGTCGCCGAATACGAAACCAAACTCACCGACGCCGCGGCGTTGGTGGCTCGCGTCAGACATGAAATCAACAACCCGCTCGCTGCCCTGCTCGGACAAGCGCAACTAATGTTGCGTGAAGAGCTGACTGGGAAACCACGCGAGCGCGTCGAAAAGATCGAAAAGCTGGCTTTGCGGATCAGGGATACGGTCGCTGAGCTGCGCGACGTGCAGACGCCCGTAGCCGCGATCCATCGCGCGGATGAATAGGATGCTCCGGTAAGGGTTGATTGAACCGGTGGCCTGGCCTATCAGCTAAGCGAGATCGAACAGCAGCACTTCGGCCTGATCGTGGGCCTTAATAGCGAGTTCGCTCTCGTCGCTAACCGCGGCGCCGTCGCCCTGCTTCAGCTCCAATTCGTTCAATCCAACAGTCCCGCGCGCGACCTGTAACCACGCTGATCGCTGCGGGTCGAGGGCATGGGCTACTGTCTGCCCCGCTTCCAACACGGCGGCCAGGAGGCGCACATCCTGGTGAATAGTGACAGAGCCCTCGCGTCCATCATTCGAGGCAATCACTCGCAGCCGGCCGTGCCGTTCTTCTTCGCTGAAATGTTTCTCTTCATAGCTCGGCGACAAATTATTTTTCTGCGGCAGAATCCAGATTTGCAGAAGATGGACCGGCTCAGTCTCCGAAGGATTGGACTCGCTGTGCGACACGCCGGTGCCAGCGCTCATTCGTTGCACGTCGCCGGGACGAATCACCGAGCCATTGCCCATACTGTCGCGATGCTCGAGGGCGCCCGAAAGAATGTAGGTAATGATTTCCATGTCGCGGTGTGAATGCGTCGGAAATCCATGTGCCGGTTGGACACGATCCTCGTTGATGACACGCAGGCTGCGAAAGTGCATGTGTGCCGGATCGTAATATTGATCGAACGAGAAAGTGTGATAGGTGTTCAGCCACCCAAAATCAAAGTGGCCGCGATCTTCTGATTTGCGAATAGTGATCATTTTGGAGTGCGGCGGCTTGTCGCCGCTCTGGATTACTGAGACGCGGCGACCGCCGAGGGCGCGCATAGACCTTCCGCGCTCTCCTGAATCCGCTCGATGAGCTGCGGGATATCGTCCCGCGTCAAGATTGGTGAACCGTTCAAATTTAGATCAAACGACAAACCTCCGCGCCAGCCATCAAATCGCGATCGAGCAATGCGGGCGTCTTCACCATCGATCGTCGAAAGATAGATCGCGTCCGCCTTCTCCAGGGTTCGCCGCGCTGACGTCTTCATTCGATTCTCTCCCGCGCGCGCACAGACGATCGCGAAATCAGCCGCGACGAAATCCAGAAAGCTATTGCCTTCTACCAGGACACCCGCGGATTGCACCCGTGATAACGCCTGCCTGATCCCGTCTTCAACCTGATCTTCGCCGGCGATCACCCAATGCACATTCGCCGCCCCGGCGTCCCAGAAGCGGCCCGTGTCTTTGCCGGCTTCGTAATTCTCTTCGCGGCCCGTACGAATCAGCGGCTCGTCACGAATCAAATCACTGACGCAGCAGCCCTGCGGGTCTTTGCCGCAGGAACGATAATGCCCGCGCGTCAACTTGATGGCTTCCCACCCCGGCAGACGCTGGAGCAGGTCGCACATCAACGTCGTCTTGCCAGTGTTCGATGACAAGCCGCTGACGGCGATGATTGTCGGTGGTGAGATTTTCGTTTCAGTCATCTTAAGGAGGTGGCTCAAAGGCCGTAGGGCCGAAATATTTATAGCTCCCGCAGCTAGGTTAAAAATTAAGCTCCTTTAGGAGCGGCATAGAAACCGTCAACATGTCGCTCCTATCGGAGCTGAAACCTCTTGCCATTCGGTCGACTCAACCAACACCGATACCAACCGCTCCAACCCCTTCGCATCTTCATCATCGAACCGCCCGACGAGAGGGCTATCGAGATCGAGCACACCTATCAATCGTTCACCTTTCACCAACGGTAACACGATTTCCGAATTCGAAGCGCTGTCGCAGGCGATGTGTCCGGGAAACTCATGCACGTTAGGGACAATAGTCGTCGCGCGCGATTGCGCCGCCGTGCCGCACACGCCTTTACCCATCGCGATTCGCACGCACGCAGGCCGTCCCTGAAATGGCCCGAGCACCAATTCGTCGTCTTTCAAAAAGTAGAACCCGGCCCAGTTCAAATCCGAAAGCGAATGAAAGATCAGCGCAGAGAAGTTCGCCGCGTTGGCAATTAAATCGCGTTCACCGGCGAGCAGACTGGAAAGCTGTGCCGCGAGCTGATCGTAGCGATCGCCCTTCGAAGTTGCCAGCGACTGATTTGATTCAGCGAAACTCATCTTCCTCTTTTGAGGCTCTGCCTCAGCACAGTGCGGTAAGGCTCTGCCTTACCGTTAAGTTCTTAACTAGAAAAGGAGGCTACGCCTCCGCCCGAGGGGCAGTCTCGGCATTCAAGGTCCGGAGAAAACCGATCAATCTTCTGAAACCTTAATGACTTCGCCTTTGCCGATCTCTAGATTCGCTTCTGCAATTCTATAAGCCCTACGGGTAATTCCAGGTCTGTTGACGTTTAGATCCTCTAGTGTAGTTATTAGAGTATTTAGCTTCTCTTCGAGGGCTTTTTGATCTGGGGTTCCAATGACCGATTCAAGTTTATAAAATAACCCCGCTTGGTTATATAGCTTCTCGTATTCTTTCGCGAACTTATGATGCTCGCTCGCCTTCTTTTCCGGGGAAAGGACGGTCGATAGCGTTGTGAGTATAGCGACCGTGAGGGAGAGGGCTCCCGCAATAGTCGCGCTGTGATTAAGTTGCGAAAAGGCCGTAGCACCGGCAACCGCTGATAGAAGTGCCAGCGGTATTCCTAGCCAGTGTTTTGCGTTATACCAGGGCGTCTCGGAGGCGTAGTGCTCTTCAGCAGCCTTCAAACTCGCTCTTCTTATTGCCTTCGCTTGCTCTCGAATGAGTTCCATGGCGTCGTTCAATTCAGGAGCCCTCCGTTCGACGGAATCTTGCGCGGGACATCGGTACCGGCAGAGCCGCAAAGCCTAACGGTCGTGCAAATCCACTTCCTGAGCCGCTGGCCTAATACTAATCACTACCGACTTCGAAACCGGCGTATTGCTCTTCTCTGCAAAGCTCCGCACGGGAACGAGCACGTTCGTTTCCGGATAATAAGTCGCGGCGCAGCGACGCGGAATGCTATAGCTCACAATCGTGAAACGATGTGCCGTGCGTTCTTCACCCTCAAAATGGCTAATCAAATCCACTGTCTGCCCATCATGAAGTCCGTCAAGCCGAATATCATCGGGGTTGAGAAAGACCACTCGGCGGCCGTTGCGAATTCCTCGATAACGATCGTCCAGACCATAGATCGTCGTATTGAATTGATCGTGGCTGCGCATGGTCATCATCAAGAACTGGCCCGGCTCCAGGTTGTGCCGCGGCAATTCATGAACGGTGAAATGCGCTCGACCGTCTTCAGTTTTGAATTTCAGTTTGCGAATAGGATTGGGGAGATAGAAACCGCCCGGTTGCCGCGCGCGCTGGTTGTAATCTTCAAAGTCAGGCACGACATGCTCGATGTGTTCGCGAATCCGATCGTAGTTACCTAGCAGCCCATCCCAATCAACACGCGTACGATCGCCCAGCACAGCCTTCGCCATTCCGGCGACAATTGCCGGTTCGCTCAAGAGGTCTTTCGCAGCCGGCGCCAGACGTCCTTGCCAGCCCTCGACCACAGACATTGAGTTTTCCGTGGTCAACATCTGCGGCCCGCTCTGCTGTTCATCAATCTCAGTCCGACCCAGGCACGGCAAGATCAAAGCCTGCTTGCCCTTGATCAAATGCGCGCGATTCAGTTTCGTCGAAACCTGCACAGTCAGATTACAACGGCGCAGGGCCTCGGCCGTGTAGACAGTATCGGGCGTCGCCGAAAGAAAGTTTCCGCCGAGCCCGAAAAATACTTTCGCCTGGCCGCTATGCATCGCTTGAATCGCGTGCACGGTATCCAGACCATGCTTCCGCGGCGGCTCAAAACCGAATTCCCTTCCCAGGTCGTCGAGGAACTTCTCAGTCGGCTGTTCCCAGATGCCCATCGTGCGATCCCCCTGCACGTTGCTGTGCCCGCGCACGGGACACAATCCAGCGCCGGGCTTTCCGAGTTGTCCGCGCAGCAGCATCAAGTTAACGATCTCCTGAATATTAGCCACGCCGTTCTTGTGCTGAGTCAGACCCATGGCCCAGCAAAAGATCACTCGCTGCGACTCGATGAAGATTCGCGCGGCATCTTCGATTTTGACTTTTGAGACTCCGGATTGTTCGAGGATGTCGCCCCAATGAATAGAAGCCAGCGCGGCTTTAAACTCTGCGAACCCGGTCGTGTGGCGATTGATGAATTCGTGATCGAGTACGAGACCGGGCCGGCGCTCGTCAGCGTCGAACAGTTCCTTCATGATCCCTTTGAGCAAAGCCACGTCGCCGTTGATCCGAACCTGCAGAAAAAGATCGGCCAGCTTCGTGCCCTTACCCAACCAGGTCCAAACTTCCTGCGGATGTTTGAAGCGCGCGAGTCCCGTCTCAGGCAGCGGATTGATATGCACGATCTTGCAACCGCGCCGTTTTGCCTGCATCAGAGACGTCAACATGCGCGGATGATTCGTCCCCGGATTTTGACCGATAACAAAGATTGCGTCGGCCAGATCAAAATCACCCAATGTCACCGTGCCTTTGCCGAAGCCGAGACTCTCTTTCATTCCCGTTCCGGTGGATTCGTGGCACATGTTCGAACAGTCAGGCAGATTGTTAGTGCCGAACTGCCGCACGAAAAGTTGATAGAGAAAAGCAGCTTCGTTACTGGTCCGGCCCGAGGTGTAAAAGATCGCTTCGTCCGGCGAAGCCAAAGCGTTTAGTTCATTCGCGAGCAGCGCGAACGCGTCCTCCCAGCCAATGGCCTCGTAATGATCAGCGCCCGCGCGCAAGACCATCGGATGGGTGAGGCGGCCCTGAGCATTGAGCCATTGATCGGACTGATGCGAAAGCGCAGTCACGCTCCACTCTTTGAAAAATTCAGGCGTGACTCGTTTCGTGGTGGCTTCGTCCGCAACGTGCTTGGCGCCCTCTTCACAGAATTCGAAGTGCGAACGCTCGCCGTCGGGCTCGGGCCAGGCGCAACCCGGACAATCAATCCCGAACTTCTGATTCAATTGCAGCAGCGTGCGCGCCCCGCGAATCGCACCCATCTCTTTGAAAGTGTATTTGGCAGTGCTAAGCACTGCGGGCATGCCGCCCGCAACTTTGCTGATTGGTTTGACGACGGGCGGCGAGGTTTCCTCCGGCGATTGCGCGTCGGGTATTGAAGAAGGAGTCGTTCCATTTGGCGAACCTTCCTCCATAAGATCTTTCCTGGTTTGATCCGCTGCCATTTTGTTTTCGCGAATTAATTAATCTGATTTTAAGACTGCCGCAGGATTTTGCAAGATGGTTGAGATTCCTGAACGGCATTAAAAGGCCTCCAGTCGGCGAAGCCGACGATATATTAGTAGCCCACAGCGCAAGCTGTGGGTAAGTAACCGACTATCTGCAAGTGAGCCCCAGCGGGGCGACATAATAAAGATCAGCATCGGCACAAATGATTGATGTCGATGCGACGCGATGAAGTCATCAGTACCGCGAGCGATAGCGACCGGGTAATCAAACCAGTCTGTATTCTTGGTTGCGGTAGTCTTCGGTCCCGGCGGGACCAAATGCTTATAGACCCCGAACGACCCAGAGCAACTTCCAAGCTCCGGAGGAACGAAACATTTGGTAGCTGAAAGGCACATTTCGCTCCTCTGGAGCGAGGCAGTTCTTATCAGTAGCGTGTCTATAAACATTTCGCCGCTCTGCGGCGAGGACAGGATTTGTGTTTAGAACTTTAGAGACAGCACGCTAGCGGGGACGAGGGCTCAGCACTTCTTGTGCAAGCCCGGCGGGTACCTCGGGACAATTCAACCCTTCATAAATTTGATTTGCCGGATGCTCGCATCAATTCGACGGAACCGCTGATGAATCTCTCGGAACCCCAAATCAATTTGTAGGTACCTTTGAGTTAATCAACAGTAGCGCCCAGTTGTTTGGAGGTTCCTCCTAATTGATTAGAGGTTCCTCGAAACTAATTAGAGGTACCTCAAAACTCATCGGAGGTACCTCCGATCTTATTGAAGGACCCTCCAGACGCTTCAGAGGAACTCGCAAACCTGGGTGCATTTCTCTAAAACCTCAATAAACTCTTGATTTTCGAGAAGAAAGGCATATACTGCCGCCCGTCCCAACCTCGTCTGGTTTTAACTCACGGCCTTTGGGCCTCAACAAAGGAGCCAAGTCAATGGCACGATTAAAGAAGACTTCCAATGTGCTGGAAACGGCACTCCAACGGCTCGCGGCCATGAAATCGTTCAAGACCGCACCCAACTTTGGTCCTAATCTGACCGTCCCGGATTATGAAGCAAAATCAAAATCCGTCAGCGACAAACTCGAAGCCTACAACCGCTCGCTGGATGTCTCTGATCAGTTACAAAACGAGTTCCAGGCCGAAGAAGCCGAACTCAACGACCTGAACCGCCGCATTCTCTCCGCCGGCGAGGCCAACTACGGCCCCGACAGCAGCGAATACGAACTGCTCGGCGGCACGCGCAAGAGCGAACGCAAACGCCCAACCCGAAAAGGCGGCGCCGGCGGCTCAACACCGCCCGCATCGAAATAAGAGCCCGCGCTTCCCCGTGCGATGGAGGCCAACGAGGAACCTCCATCGCGGAAGCTTGGGGCTTTGGACTAAATATGATTTGCGATGCCGATCTTAAGGCGCGGATGTGATGGATAACTATTGGTTCGGCAGCTATCGCTTAACGGATGCGGCGATAGGCAAACATTTAGTTTAAGCATCCATAAAGCATCGGAGGAAACAATGAAAGAATCAAATTTTTCGCGCCGCGGCTTTATCAAAGGTCTCGGTATCGCCGGCGGTTTTTCGCTGCTCGGTTCGACAGTTGACGCGCAAGTCCTGCGGAAATACCTTATGCGGAAAACCTGCAAGGATGCCGGCGCGATCATCAGAAAAAGCTTCAAAACTTTGACCGCTGCCGAGCTAACGGCTTTTAAGAACGGCGTGTCGGTTATGAAAGCTCGTTCGGTAGCCAACTCGAACGACCCGACCGGCTGGACATATCAAGCTGCCATTCACGGAACTTCGGCAACGCCGGTTCAAACTGCCTGGAGCACCTGTCAACACAACACAACGTTCTTCTTGTCGTGGCATCGGATGTATATTTGTTTCTTTGAGAGGATCCTGCGAAAAGCGTCTGGTATGCCGGGTTTAGGATTGCCGTATTGGAACTACAGCGATTCCGCCGACCCTAACGCCCGCTTTCTGCCGGCGGCTTTCCGTGATGCGACGAGCACCTTGTACACTTCCAATCGCAATGCGGCTATCAACGCCGGCACGGGACAACTTTCGGGAGGCGCCGTCAGCCTCGCTTCGGTGATTCCGGGTCCGACGGGGTTTTATCCGTTCACCAACAACATCAACGGAACCCCGCACGGCGCAGTTCACAATGGAGTCGGCGGCGGGATGAGCTCATTTAATACTGCCGGTCTAGACCCGATTTTCTGGCTGCATCACTGCAACATCGACCGTTTGTGGAATCGCTGGCTGGCAGGCGGCGGCGGGCGTTCCAATCCGCCGGCCACCGACACAACCTGGCACAATACCAATTTCACCTTTTTTGACGAAAACGGCGCGCAGGTGCAGATGAAAGGCGCGGACATCGTGGATCCAAAGAATAGTATGTGCCGCTCCTGTTACGACGAGGAAGCCGTTTTTGTCATCTGGGATCTCTTGCCGTGGGATTTCAAATATCGCGAGCTTCTGATCGGCTATTACCGAAAACCGCTCGTGCTCGATACCAGGCGTTTGAAGTTTGTGATCGATCTGAACGAGAAAGCAAAGGAAGTTTTCGCGCGGGCGCTGCAGACAGCAAAACCGGAAGACGAACTGAATTTCAGACTCAACTTTGAAGGCGCAAGAGCGGACAAGCCTCTCGAATTTTTCTATGAAGTGTATTTGAATCTGCCCGAAAATGCGGTGGATCCGAATTACAAAATGGAAAGCTATGCGGAAAACTTGTCATTTTTCGGGGCGGACCAGAAACATTCGATGGAAAAAGAAGAGCTGAAATTCGGCGTTAATATAACCAACGCGCTGAAGAGGTTAAAAAATCTCGGGGAGGCGAAAACGCTGTCGGTAACGCTCGTCCCGACCGGGCTGGTTTCAAAGGACGAAAAACGGCTGCCGATTCGCTCCGACGCCAAAGTTTCGGTCGACCAAATCACCCTGAGTGTCCAGGTACGCGAAAAGTAAAAAAGACCGAACTATATCAATCGGTCTAACTTTAGATCAAGAATCGGGGGTCAGGCCTGATACGATTTTTGCGATTTTAGAAACTCGTGATCTCGCAGCCGATCTCGGTCGAACACACCGGAGCGGCAACGAATGAGAAATCGCAAAACTCGCCGGCCCGACCCCGGTTTTTGATTCCACGTCGAAGTCAATCGTGTCGTTGGTGACACAGGTTGAAACAAGGAAGAACTTCCTCTGTTGACTGTCTGCTATTTCCCTTAAGGAGGGTATGAATCATGTTAGACGCTTCAGGCTACACCACTGAAAATAGGTATCCGGCTTTGCGAGTTATCTCAGTTATTTTTAAGGTACTCGCAATCCTTGCGGCTGTTTTTGGAGCGATCGGCGCGTTGGTCGGATTGGTTCAGATGGCCGGCGACGGCTATGGGGCAGCTTATGCCGGAGGGTTCATAGTTTTGGTATCGCTGATTTATGGCGGCCTGCTTTGTATTTACATGTTCGCCGCATCGGAAGCTATTAAGGTCTTCATTGATATGGAAGGTAACACCAGGTTGACCAACGACCTCTTAAGGAAACTACTCGAGAAATAAGAGAAATATTGGAGTCGGCGTCAGGGCCTGCGGTTCTGCGATCACGAAAGTGCTCGGCGGCAAGCGCAAGAAGAAACGTAAACGCCCAACAAAGGTAGCAACGGCGGGAACCAAACGCCCTCATCGTAAACCGAACCCCGCGCTTCCCCATGGGATGGAGGCCAACGAGGAACCTTCATCGCGGAAGCAACGGCTCGGATATTTAAGATTTGCAATAGTCATTTATGCGAGCGCAAAAGGGTGAGGCATAAACCATCATTTGATTCGTGTTAACAAGAAGCGTTTTCGCTCGAAAAGGAGAAAACAATATATGCGTAAGAGCCAGACTTTTTTGATATGCGCGGCTTGTCTGTTTTTCGTCACGTCGGCGAAAACGGCTCAAAAGGCAAAGAGTGCTATGACAAATGCCGATGTCATTCAAATGGTCAGTGCTGACCTCTCGGAGCAGGTAATCATTACGTCGATTCGTCAGGCACCCACCAGGGACTTTAATCTCAATCCAACTGGACTGATAGCACTCAAAAAGGCGGGCGTTTCAGACAAAGTTATTCAAGTCATGCAAGAGGTAAGCACCCCGGCCAAGTCTGGCTCGGCCGCAGCCGACAAGGTACCCGCCGACGACAGAGAACAAACAGTTAACGCCGTCCTTCGACAGGCGGTGATGGCCCAATCTCGCGGCGCTCTCAGCCTCTCAAGTTTTCAGAAGACCAATGGCTATGAGCAGGACGTCACAAAAATGTATGTCCTTGAGTGGCAAGCTGAGATCCTGTTCGAACAAGCGGGTTATAAAGCCGGTAATGCCTTCGTTGGCTACTGGCAGGACTTTCGTGTATTGCAACAGCAACCCGGTACTCTCGACTCTCTCGTGGTGGGGAACACGATACACTTCAACAAGGGAGCAAGAATACGCCTGACCGGTGACTCCACCTTTCGAAAGACCGAGCAAGGTTGGCGGCTTGAAGGACTGAAAACCGGGACAGCGCAGGTGGTAGCCGAGAGTGGCGCGACCGACCCACCGCCGTCTGTCGCAGGATCGACCGCAGCGGCTTCCAGTGACAACTCCCCAGTCCCAAAGACCACAACCGCTACCGGCGCTCGAAATCTTGAGGAACTGAGTGCCGCTTTTGATAAAGGCGAGGAGGTCGTTTTCAAGATCAAGTACTACAGCTCCGGGAACCTCCTTACAGGATCGCCAGGGATGCCCGATGGACTCGTCACGGTGAGCAAGACAGGGGTTGGGTTCCAGCCAACGGCCGGCGCCAAAGGTTTTTCGGTATCGCCTGATAAGATTCTCGACGTTATCAACGAGCAACCGCTCCGCGTTCGACTGAAAGTCGCCATCAAAAACACGAAGGGTGATAAGGAAGATAAGAAGGAGTTTCAATTCTTTCACCCTTCTGCCTTCATGAACGGCATTCGTTTTTATTGCACCGGATGCGACGCTTCGATGAATGTCTTATTTGCATTTCTCCAGCACGCTCGCGGGAAGATCTAGCATTCATGATGAAGCCCCGCCCTTAACTAAGTTCCCTGTATTGACGGAGGTGATTCTATGTCGAGTGGAAATTCGGAGCCTCAGAAACCAGAGAATCTTTTCACTGCCTACAGAGAACTCTGTACCAGCTATCGGGCAATCGATGACTTTCGGACGAAACTGTTGGGATTTCTTCCCTTAGCGACCGGAACCGGAATCTTCTTTCTGGTAACTGATAAGGCGAAGATAGAGTCTGTTCAGCCGTACTTTCGGTCTATGGGGGCGTTTGGGTTTGTGATAACGCTCGGACTGTTCTTTTATGAGTGGTACGGAATTAAGAAATGTACCCATCTCATCTGGGCCGGAAGAAAGCTTGAAATACAAATGAAGGTCAAGGCCGGGCAATTTACAAGCCGTCCTGACGGAGTCGCTGGTTTTATTAATGAGCCGCTCGCTGCCGGCGTAATCTACCCGGCAGTTTTAGCTGCCTGGACTTTTATAGCTTTGGCGCTCTCGCCGTCTCGAGTTCCAGCCGGATGTTGCGCGACGTTCGTCTTTGTCGTCGGGTTTGGGGTTCTATTCTTCTATAACCGCGAGTTGAAGTTGGAGGGAGAAAGAAGGTTTCCTTCAGGCCCCTCCGCCCAGGAAGGCGTTGCAACGGAGCGCGAGTAGCCTCTGTCTTAAATCGCGACCCGTCGCTACCGCTCCCGGTACTCGTTGTAATTACCGTGACTGTGAACTCTGACGTTTTGGAGGCGTTGGCTGGTTACTCTTGACCTCGCTAATCGTTCGGCCATAATCTCAGACCATGAATTATCGGGATTACATCACCATTGACCCAAACAAACGGGGTGGGAAACCTTGTGTTCGCGGCTTGCGGATTACTGTATATGAGATCCTGGAGTATCTCGCTTCCGATATGACTGAAGCACAAATCCTCGAGGATTTTCCGGACCTCACTCGCGAGGATCTGAAGGCATGTATCGCCTTTGCCGCTGACCGTGAGCGCAGACTCATTACCGTACCAGCCGCATGAAACTGCTCTTCGATGAGAACCTGTCTCCGAAGCTGGTGCGCTTACTCCACGATCTCTTTCCTGATTCGCTGCATGTGCGCGACATTGCGCTGAAGGCGGCAGATGATCCCGTAGTTTGGAAGTATGCCCAGGACAACTCTCTAATCATTTGCTCGAAAGATTCCGATATGCATCAGCGTAGCTTTCTGTTGGGATTTCCTCCGAAGGTTGTGTGGGTGCGGTTGGGAAATTGCTCTACATCCGACGTAGAGAGGTTGTTGCGAAAACACTTCATGGCCATTGAAGGGTTTGCCGCGGACAGTTACGCATCCTTTCTTACTTTGTCGTAACCTCACCGAAGAGACTGTCGATCAAATCGAGTCAGGCTTGCATTTTGCGATTCCTTTACGGGGCATGACTACAGCATGATGAATTACTCCCTTATAGGCATGGCGTTGTCAGTAAATATCAATGCGGGAACAATATTCCCCGAATGTCGTGGGTCCTGGTAAAAACACTGATGGCTGATCAATCAATCCGCTTCGACGACGGGGCCGCCTACGAAGGATACATGGGGAAGTGGAGCCAGCTTGTAGGTGAAGCCTTCCTCGACTGGCTTGCACCAAAATCAGGTTTGCGATGGCTCGATGTTGGCTGCGGCAACGGAGTCTTTACCGAAATCATCGTCGGGCGGTGTGCACCAGTTTCGGCAGAGGGTATTGATCCATCTGAGGCGCAACTCGCCTTTGCTCGCACACGATCCGCGTCGGGTGTCGCACAGTTTCGTCAGGGCGATGCAATGGCACTACCTTTCGCTGACGACGCGTTCGACGTGGCTGTCATGCCGCTGGTGATTTTCTTTGTTCCCGATCCGGCCAAAGGCGTTGCCGAAATGGCGCGAGTGGTCTGTCCCGGCGGCGCCGTCACAGCCTACGCGTGGGACATGGATGGCGGTGGTTTTCCTTACGAGGCGTTGCATGCTGAAATGCGTGCGCTGGGCGTTGCGGTTCCGGTACCGCCGAGCCCAGACGCGTCTCGAATAGACGCAATGCGGGACTTGTGGATCGGTGCGGGTTTGGATGCCGTCGAAACGCGCGAGATCACGGTGCAACGGACGTTCGACGATTTCGACGACTACTGCGCGACTATCCTAGGGGGGCCGAGCGTCGGTCCAAAGCTCGCCGCGATGGCGTCCGAGGATATCGCGCTTCTCAAAGCGCGAATGCGCGCGCGCCTGCCGTCGGATGCCACTGGCCGTATTACTTATGGTGCCAGGGCTAACGCAGTAAAGGGTCGCGTACCCATGTCGTGAGACTCATTGACAATCCGGACGCGAAAGAATAACTTCCGCGTGCTCTAACACCTCCAAGTTATTAACGATAGAAGGAGATTCGATGTCCATACAAGTCATCGTTAATCAAGTCGGGCCGCTGCCCATCACCGCCAGTTTCAATGCCCCGGGCGACGAGCCCATGTATTTGGAAGTCAACGGCTCAGTCTGGAGCCAATTAACCGACGTATTAATTGGAATCGTAGTCGCGCTTGACGGCACCGTAATCGGATACGCGCAACTTTGGTCGAACCTTTCCGGAACGCACCGAGCTATGGTGCCGGCTTACATTCAAGTTCAGCTCAGCCAGGGAGAGCACACTCTCACCCTCTCCGCCGCTAGTAATACGGTATCGGATGAGAACGATATCTACACCGCCGTGCTTCACTTCTAAGAGCTAACGCAGAGTGCCGGCAGCGAGTGAAGGTCCACTTAGCCGGGCCACTCGTCTAAGCTCAGTATAGAGAAATAGTAGTGTCGTAACTCGGCGCTTATCAGATGGTGAGGTCAGTACCGGGAGCGGTAGCGACCGGGTTCTTAACTCAGGCGACGGTCGAGCTCGACTGGACGATAACCCGGTCGCTACCGCTCCCGGTACTGACCTCATCGCTCAAAGCCTTGACTATTTATAAGACGCGTTCGGCGGGTTACCTGAAAGAGATGCGACGATGTCTCACCGCGCAATATTCCTAACGCTGCTTCTCATCCTCGGCGGCTGTCACAAGGCAAACCCGGTTACCAATGCTCAACAGACCGCATCGCCAGAGGCGATTCCCGCCGATACACTTATTACGCTCGAAAGGACTGTCTGTTATGGAACTTGTCCAGTCTACAACTTGGCGATTTCCGCCGATGGAAAGGTCGTCTTTGAGGGCAAGGCCTCCGTCAAGACCAAGCGACGCGCCGAAGGTCGCATCACGCCCAATCAACTGTCCGAACTGATCCGAGCATTCAATAAAGCAGATTACTTTTCGCTCAACGATCGTTATGACGGGCAGTCAGGTGGTTGCCCGACTGGCGTGACCGATAATCCGTCCGCCATCACTTCAATCCGATCCAATGGCCGAGCGAAAAAAATATATCATTACTACGGCTGCCGGGAACTTGATTCCGGCGACGGTTTGGGCAAAGTTTGGCCTCAAGCGCTTTTCCAACTTGAAGCACAAATTGATCAGATCGTTGGCAGTGATAAATGGATCAAGTGAGGTACAGAACCGGGACGGTAGCAACCGGGTCAAACGCTCAAGATGAAAAGGATGATCGATTCGATTGTGAGCCCTGGGCAAGACATCTGGTTTCTGGCAACATCCACGCGGCGAGTAGATTTGCTTGGACCCACAAAAGTGTGTGGCTGGATCCCGTCGCTACCGCTCCGGGTTCTGTACGAGCCGCGAGTCGAACTTAGCAGCATCGATATCGTAGTAGCCTTTAGGAGGTGACGGAGGATGTATTGTTCAGCTTGCGGTGTCGCGGTGGCGCAGGGCTTGAGCTACTGTAATTATTGTGGCGCAAAGTTGAATGAGGTGAAGGGCGGCCCGCCTACCAGATCATCAGAAGTTAAAGCTGAATCCCTTGTGGCGGCGATGGTAGTAGTCTTCGTCCTCGGGATGGTCGTTATCACGATGCTGATGGGTGTGATGAAAACCGTGCTCAACTTAAACGTCGGGCTAATCCTCGGATTCATCCTGCTAAGCTTTCTAATAATGCTTTCAATCGAAGGCGTCCTGGTGCGGCTGTTGTTTCGTCGCAGGCGTGGTTTTGAGGAATCAGGCGATGCGGTGCAATTGAAGGGGGAAGCAACGAAGGAGCTTGTCATGGCCCAGGCGCGAGGACTGCCGGAACCCGTGCCCAGTGTGACCGAGCATACAACCCGCGCGTTCGATCCGATCTACAAGGAGCGAACCTCGGGACAGAACCGGGAGCGGTAGCGACCGGGTCAAGAGTCCCAGCGCCAAAGGCGCGAAATAGGAACGTCCCGAGCAGACATCTTAGGGACTATTCGCATCCCCGATCATTTCGCGCTTTCAGCGCTGGAAAGGCTCAACCGGTTCCCCCTGGGCCGATGGCCCAGGCTCCCACATTTTCGCGCCCTTGGCGCTCCCGGCGTTTGATACGGCCGACTTCCGCTTCTCATTCTGCCACTTAACAATTGACTTAACCCCTCATTTAGCTTACAAGCATCTTCTTCTCTTCTATCAAGCTGTCATTAAGAACAAGGGCATCAAGCCATCAGCGTCGAGGAACCCAAAATGACCTTCAAAAAATTGGCGCGCTTGCTGGTCGCGAGCGTTTTGTTTGTGGGCACGGCCTCCTTCACCATTCAGGCGCAGAACACGCCGCGCCGCGATCCCAATCAGCCCGTCGACGACGAATACACAAAGAAGATTCGCGAGTACACCACCGAACCTTTCTTCAATTCGCCGCTGACTGACTATCTGCCGGCGTCGCCCAACGTGCCGACGCCGAAAGCCGTGCTCGGCGATATCGCGGGCGCGCCCGGCAAGCTGCCCTACGCTGAGGACGTCTATCGCTACATGCGCCTGTTGGAGAAGGCCAGCCCGCGCGTGAAAGTATTTTCCATCGGCACGACCGAAGAAGGCCGCGAAATGATCGCGGTAGCCATCGCTTCCGAAAGCTTGCTGGCCAAGCTGGATGAGAATCGCGCCCGTCTCACCAAGCTGGCCGACCCGCGCACGATCAATTTCGATGATGCCGAAGCGGACCGCCTGGTCGCTCAGTCGTTTCCGATCTACTACATCACGGGCACGATTCATTCGACTGAGACAGGCGCGCCGACGGCCTTAATGGAACTTGCTTACCGTCTGGCCGTAGATGAAAGCCCTTACATCAAGTCGATCCGCGACGGCATGGTCACGCTGATCACTCCCGTCGTCGAAGTCGACGGACGCAATCGCATGGTTGACGTATACAACTGGCACCTCGCGCATCCGAAAGAAAATTGGCCGTCGCTGTTGTATTGGGGACACTATGTCGCGCACGACAACAATCGCGACGCGATGGGATTGTCACTCAAGCTCACGCGCAACATCATGAACGTCTATCTCGGTTGGAAACCGCAGGTGCTGCACGATCTGCACGAGTCGGTCGCCTATCTTTACGACAACACCGTCGGCGATGGGCCCTACAACGCCTGGGTCGATCCAATCCTGACCGACGAATGGCAGATGATCGGCTGGAAGAATGTTTCCGAGATGACCAAGTTCGGCATGCCCGGAGTCTTCGCCCATGGAGTTTTTGATACCTGGTCGCCTGGCTATCTCATGTTCATCGCAGCCACGCACAACGGCATCAGCCGCCTTTATGAGACGTTTGGCAACGGCGGCGCCGACACTCTGGTGCGCACGCTTTCACCAGATGAAACCTCGCGCACATGGTATCGACAAAACCCGCCTCTGCCGCGGGCCAGATGGTCTCAGCGGAATAACAATAACTATGAGCAAACAGCGCTGCTGATCTCGCTCGATTATTTCAATCGCGAGCAGAAGCTCTTCCTGAAAAACTTTTATTTGAAAGCCAGGCGTTCAATCGAAAAGCCAAGAAGCGAAGGGCCGGCGGCGTACGTTTTTCCCGCCGATGATCCACGGCCCGCCAATCAAGCGACTTTGCTGCGTCTGCTCCAGGCCCAGGGGTGTGAAGTTCATCGCGCCACCGCGCCCTTCACTGTGACCGTCAAAAAGAAATCAGTGCGACGCGATTCGGCCTCGAGGTCCGCCGGCACGCAGCCCGCAGCTTCGCCGGCGGCAGCGACGGCAACTCCTTCCGACGCGGTGCCACGAGCGCCGTCCACTGCATCGCCGACGTCATCGCCGGCAGCCGCGGTCAGAACTCCGGAAACTGAGACCCGCACTTTTCCCGCCGGCAGTTACATTGTCCGCATGGACCAGCCATACAGTCGCATCGCGGATGCTTTGCTCGATTATCAATATTGGAGCCCGAAGGATCCGCAACAGGACGTCTATGACGATACAGGTTGGACGTTCGGCGAGCTGAGCAACGTGCACGTAGAGCGGGTCACGGACGTCCGAGTCCTGAGCGCCGCCATGGACCGCGTCAACGGCGACGTCAAAGCTAACGGCGGCGTCACTTCCGCTGTCCCGATCGTCAATGGTCCTGTGTTCATCGTCAATCACAACGCTGACAATAGCTTGATCACTCTGCGTTACCGTCTGAACAAAGCGTCATTCGAAGCTGCCGAAGAACCTTTTGAAGCGGGCGGGATGAAATTCAATCGCGGCTCATTCATTATTCGTAATACTTCTCTGAACGAAGTGCAGCGAGTCACGTCTGAGCTCGGCCTGGCCGCGCTGCCAGTCGCGCAAGCACCGCTGGTAAAGATGCACGCGGTCAAGCTGCCCCGCGTCGCAATCTTGCACACCTGGCTCAGCACTCAGGACGAAGGCTGGTGGCGCATCGCGTTCGACCAGATGCAAATTCCGTATGACTACATCAGCACTCAGGATGTGGCGAAGGATGCGGATCTGAATCGCAAGTACGACGTGATCGTCTTTGGGCCCGTGGGTCGCGGCATCAACTCGATCATTCAGGGCTTGCCGATGTACGGCAATCCAATCCCGTGGAAGAAGACTGAATTGACGCCGAACATGGGCGGCTTTGCTTCGACTGAAGACATGCGGCCGGGTTTGGGCTATGCCGGTCTTACGAACCTGCAAAACTTTGTAAAGCGCGGCGGAGTTTACATCGGCACAATGGACACTGCCGACCTCGCGATCTCGACTGGTTTCACTCCGGGAGTTTCCATCCAGCGGTCAACGCGCTTGCGCGCGATCGGTGATGTTCTAAAAACGAGGTTCGTCGATTCGACCAGCCCGATTGCCTACGGCTATGGCGAATCACTTTCGATCTATTGCTTCAACGGGCCAATCTTGAATGTCAGCAACGTCGCGGGTGGCGGCGGCGGGCGCCGCGCGCGCGGAGAAAGTCAACAGCGAGCGACTGGCCGCGGCACGGTGGACGATCCTGACATAGTTCAGGGACGGCCTCCCGCGGAGGCGCTCGAACCGCTGCCGAGTTCTGAAGTCTGGGAGGCTGCGCCGATTACGGAAGAACAACGTCGCAACCTGATCGGCCTGATACCAATGGACCAGCGCCCGAGAGTCGTGCTGCGCTATGCCGACGCGCGCGAGCTTCTGGTTTCGGGATTGCTGGACGGCGGCGATGAAATCGCGCAACACGCCGCTGTGATCGACTCGCCGCTCGAGCGAGGTCACGTCGTGCTTTTCTCAAACAATCCATTCTGGCGCGGACAGACTTCGGGGAGCTACTTCCTGGTCTTCAACACGATTCTGAATTTCGATAGTTTGAATGCGGGAAGGAAGTGAGACGGGAAATAGACCCACAGTTACGCCACTTGAATATGGTCGTTTCCAATTCAAACTTGCTGATGCTGACTAACAGCTTTCTGAATGCGTCCGAGCAATGCTGTAAGTCCATTAACGAATCGTTCCGAGGTGATGTCTGCGTATTGATGTTCTTCCATAATAGGTTTGATCCAGTCAAAGTTTTCCATTTCTTCTGGCGATCCGTGCAAAACGGGTAGTAGTACTGGTGATCTATCAGTTCTTAGACGCCGGTAAAAACGAACCAGCTCGGCCATGCAGAAAGGGGAATTTGGGTAGCTGTCTGTGATCAGCGGAACGAACACATGTGCTCGATCGATAGCGTCGAGGATACGTCTCCTAAAAGCGTCTCCAGGTTGCAAACTGTCAGGAGCGTACCACACTCCAATGCCGCGGGCCTCAATGTGAGATCTGAGAACCGACGCGATTCTTTTGTCTTTGTTTGAGTAGCTCAAAAAAACTGGTCTATTCTGCCTGGAATCGTCGTTTGTCAACTGATGTTGTCGATAGAGTTGCCGATTCCTTCCAATCCTCGCCAGGTTTTCCATCCTTTCCATGATTTGAAAGACGTCGAAGGGCTTATGAACGACGTCTTCGGCACCTGTCTTCATGGCTTCAATAAGATAGCCACCGGACAGATTCTGAGACATCGCCATTATGGCCGAGGGAATGTTGTTGTCAGTGAGCTGCTCGATCAAACTCATGCCGCACACCTTTCCCGCTTGTAACTCCAAATCTATTACGAACAGATCAGGCAAAGTTACTTGTCTCGTATCCTGGAGGATCTCACCCAGCACGAACTCGCCTTCATAGTAACCCTCAGCTTCGAAGCCCGAAAAACGCAAACACTCAACTAGCATATCTCGAACCTGTCCGTGGCCCTCAACAACGACCGCTTTATATTTTCTTTTTTTCTCTGATTCGTTCGGCGGGTGAGCCGATGGTCCTCGAAACAGACTAAAGGCGTTATCAACTTCGTTTAGCTGCGAGGTGACATCCGGGGCGGGTATCATGGGCGTTTCAATCATCTCAGTGACCTTGTTTACCATTGGCATGACCACGCGACATTTCCCAGCGGCGTAGTCCGGGAAGCTTGAACCGGGAACCGTGCGGCGTTTAGTCGCAGGCTCTGGGACCAGCCTGTTGGTGTTAGGACCTTTGACTTACGAGGTGCGCGAATGATAGTAGAAGCATTCATTGACGTCAATTAAGAATGCGAGGTGGCTTAATGCGAAATGCTCAAGCCGCAAGCCAAAGGAACCGCAAGAATGAAACGTCTCATCTTCCTGCTTTCGATCTTCCTGCTCCTTGGCTCGACTGTTTTTGCGCAGCGCGTAGAGCCTGGGAAAACTCCAACCATCTCCGAAAAAGTCACCTCGATGGAAAAGTTTCCCGGCTTCTTGCCGTTCTACTGGGATACCAAAGCAGGAAAGCTTTGGCTCGAGATCGACAAGTGGAATTCCGAGTTTCTTTATGTCGAGTCTTTGCCCGCGGGCCTGGGGTCAAACGATATCGGTTTGGACCGAGGGCAGCTTGGTCAAAGTCACATCGTCCGCTTTGAACGCACTGGGCCAAAGGTCCTGCTGATCGCCTCGAACTATGGGTTTCGCGCCAACAGCGACGATGTCGATGAACGGCGCGCGGTCAAAGACGCCTTCGCCGAATCGACGCTATGGGGATTTGAAGTCGCGGCTGAAGAAGGCGGCCGCGCCCTCGTCGATGCCACCGCGTTTTACCTGCGCGATGTTCATCAAGTCCCGGGCACGCTGCTGCGCAATCAACAGGGAAGCTTTCGTCTAGATCCGACGCGCTGCGCTTTCTTTCTCGCCAATACCAGGAATTTTCCGAAGAACACTGAAGTCGAAACAACTCTTACTTTCACAAGTGAAGGCGAGCCCGGCCCTCTGGTGCGACAGGTCACGCCGATCCCGCAAGCCATTACCGTTCGCGAACACGTCTCGTTTGTCGAGTTGCCGCCGCCGGGTTTCAAGACCCGCGTCAACGATCCACGCGCCGGGTACTCTGGAATCAGTTACATGGATTTTGCGACGCCGATCAGCGAACCCATCAACAAGCGCTATCTCAGTCATCATCGACTGCAAAAGAAAGATCCGTCGGCTGCGATGAGCGATCCCGTCAAGCCAATTGTCTATTACGTCGATCGCGGCGCGCCGGAACCAGTGCGCTCGGCGTTAATCGAAGGCGCGAGCTGGTGGAACCAGGCATTCGAGGCCGCCGGTTATCGAAACGCTTTTCGCGTTGAGTTGATGCCGGCCGGCGCCGATCCCATGGACGTGCGCTACAACGTGATTCAGTGGGTGCATCGCTCGACGCGGGGCTGGTCCTATGGCTCGTCGGTTAGTGATCCACGCACTGGAGAAATCATTCAAGGCCGCGTTTCGCTTGGATCGCTGCGTGACCGGCAGGATTTCTTAATCGCCGAAGGTCTGCTCGCGCCTTATGAGAAAGGCAAATCGGAAACTGCGAAGATCATGGAGCAAATCGTGCTCGCGCGCCTGCGGCAACTCGCCGCGCACGAGGTCGGCCACACGCTGGGCCTGCAACACAATTTCGCCGCGAGCATTACTAATCGAGCTTCAGTAATGGATTATCCGGCGCCTTTGGTAAAGCTCGGCGCTGACGGCATTCCCGATCTCTCTGACGCTTACGCGCGCGGCATTGGGGAGTGGGACAAGGTGACGATCGCTTACGGCTATCAGGATTTTCCCGCCGGTGTTAATGAGCAGGAAGCGCTGGATAAAATACTGCGCGAAGCTTTCAAACGCGGCTTGATCTATCTGACAGATCAGGATGCGCGGCCGGCCAGCGCCTCGAGTTCAGCAGCTCATCTGTGGGACAACGGTAGTAACGCGATCGACGGACTCGCCAACGCGATGAAAGTGCGCGCCGCCGCTTTGAATCGTTTTGGCGAAAACAATATTCGTGAAGGCGCGCCGATGGCCACGCTCGAAGACGTTTTGGCGCCGCTCTACATGTATCATCGTTATCAGGTTGAAGCGGCGGCGAAATTGGTGGGCGGCGAAGATTATACGTTCAGTGTGCGCGGCCAGGGTGATCGCAACCCGCAAATCATCGCGCCTGAGGATCAGCGACGAGCGCTCGCTGCTGTCCTTAATACTCTCAAGCCTGAGTCGCTCGCGCTGCCTGAATCTCTGCTGCGTCTGATTCCGCCTCGTCCACCGGGCTACCCGCGCACGCGCGAGGATTTTCGCATCCGGACAGCGCCGAACTTTGACGCGCTCGCTCCCGCCGAAGCCTTTGCGAATCACGTTTGCGATTTTCTCTTGAACCAGGAACGCGCCGCGCGCCTGGTTGAATATCACGCTCGCGATGCGCGCTATCCCGGCTTTGATGAAGTGCTGGATAAGATTATCGCGGCGACATGGAAGACGCCGTCGGGCAGCGGCTATAACACCGAGATCCAACGCACGGTGAACATGGTCGTCCTGTTGGATCTAATGTCGCTGGCATCGGGGGAACGCGCTTCGAACGAGGTGCGGGCAATTGCTGAATCCCGGCTGACATCGTTGAAGGATTGGCTGACCGGCCAACGCAATCTGACGCGCGACGAGAGCCAGCAGGCATTTTTGTCCTATGCCGCGAACCAGATCAAACGCTTTCAGGAAGATCCGAAAAAGATGAACCTCAGCAAACCGAACGAGCCCCCGGACGGGCAGCCGATCGGCACGGACTGGTGGGGAGTGGCCGATCGTGATTGGTGTGATTGGCGGTAGCTATCAGAACCCCGACTGTGGGGGAGGGCGTTTCAGACGGTCAATGGTTCGAGCAAATGAGAGTCAGGTTCATAATGCAGAACCATGAGCTGATCTGGACGCAAACCCAACGACTGATAAGTGCGTCCATTGCGATCGCTGAATTCGACCTCGTACGCCGTGCCGTTTTTCAGTACTTCAACAACAGTGCCCACCTGCCCTCGTGAGAGATTGTGTTCGGGCACATCAATCGTCAGCGCCACTACATCAAGGAGTCTGATTTCATCACTCATAGCAACCTTAGATTTTCATAACGGATAGCACGTCGTCAACCGCGGCGTATTTGAGTCATGCTCAATGATCCAACCAGTCCGAATCATGGCTCGCCGCCCACGCCATTCGAATAAGTAGTCCACCGTATAGCGTTGCCCGTATTCGTCACGCAATCCTAACTGCGCGTCGTTCTTCAAAACCATTTCCAGCAACATGGCTCGCAAATGTGGCGCATCGTCGAGGGTAATGCCGAGCGCGGCGGCGAACAGACGCGCTTTGTGTTTGCCTTCCCAATGCTCAGGATTAAGACACTAATCAGTGAGCTTCCGAATATCTACCTCGGCACGTTCCGCTTGGGGGAGCAGCATAGAAGATGATTGTTTTGCTTTTTGCTGGAGTCAAGCCTGTGAGTTGAGTTAGTTCAATCCCCACTGTACGTCTTCGCGAATGAAGGTTTCCGATAATTGCGACGAATGAGATTCGAGGTATCTTCGCAGCGCTTCAGCCAACACTTTGATTGTTTTGCTTTTTGCTGGAGTCAAGCCTGTGAGTTGAGTTAGTCGCCAGGAGTTCTGGAGGTAACTCAGCTTGAATCGCAGTGCTCATGCGCTCAGGATAGCATAACTGAGAGCGTTTCTCGTCGCGCTTTGGGGCAGTGGGCCCGACGGTGTTTTAGGGATTTGCCAATTCGGCTGACGGCGAATACTCTGACCTGAGAATGAGTACTACTCCCCTACAGCGTAACTATCTTGAAGAACTAAGAGCGATCATCTTTAGTGAGTTCGCTGCGCTGTCTTGGGCAAGATTGCCCGAGCACCTTCGGGACTTGGACTTTGTGTGGCAGGCGCCGCGCGAAAGCGATAGCAAACCACGGTACGTCAAGCGCTCTCTCAAAGAAACCCCAGATGACGAGATCATCCGAGTTGCCCGGTGGTATGTAGGAAATCATTCTTCGACCGATGAAATCGAGGACTTACTCGAATGGTTGAAATCCAAGGGAAAGCAAACATTATCTGATATTACTAGAAGAGAAGTTCTCGAAGCCGTGGAGGGTCGACACCTCGCCGGGCGTGTTGAGATCCAGGAGTTAATGAATCTCGCAGGAGCTAGTTTGCCAAAATACGGTGGATTTAGATCAGTGGTTCAAGACGGATCAGGACTGTACACTGAAGACATTTGTGAGGAGCAAATGATAATAGATTTCTTTCGGAGACTGTTCGCCCGCCATGGCATAGCCATGATTCCACGGTGGCGCGCTACGCGCTCCCCCTCGGCTATCATAGTTCACGTCTTCAGCGTGAAGAGGCGCCCTCTCTCACGGTCGGGCTACTGGCCCGTGTTATCATCGTGCGCTGTTTCAACCGAACTCGATCATGAACCTATACGACGAATTCCAATGGCGCGGAATGCTCCACGAAGCCACGCCGGACCTGCAAAAGATCCTCGCTGAGGAAAAGTTGACGGCTTACATCGGCTTTGATCCTTCGGCGGCAAGTCTGCACGTCGGATCGCTTTTGCCGGTGATGGGTCTGGCGCGGTTACAAAGGTTCGGCCATACACCGATCGCGATCGCCGGCGGCGGCACTGGACTGATTGGCGACCCGAGCGGAAAGACAAAGGAACGCCAACTGCTAACGCCCGAACAAGTCGAGGAAAATCTGTCAGGTATCAAAGAGCAGCTCAGCCGCTTTCTTGATTTTGACGCAACGCCGAATCCGGCGCGCATCATCAACAACGCCGACTGGCTCGCCCCGATCTCGATGATGGAGTTCCTCCGCGACGTCGGAAAATACTTCACGGTGAACAACCTCCTGGCCAAAGAGGCCATAAAACGGCGGCTGGATTCCGAAGAAGGCATTTCCTTTACCGAGTTCAGCTATCCATTGTTGCAAGCCTATGACTACCTGGTCCTGCACGACCGGCATGGGTGCACTCTACAGATGGGTGGCAGCGATCAATGGGGCAACATTCTTGCCGGAGTCGATCTAATTCGCCGCCTACGCAGCGCGCGCGCGCACGGCCTGGTGTTTCCGCTGGTCACTACCGCTGCCGGAGTAAAGTTCGGCAAGACCGAAGCCGGCGCGGTATGGCTGGATCCGAAATTGACCTCGCCTTACCGCTTCTACCAGTTCTGGCTGAACACCGACGACCGCGACGCGATCATCTACTTGAAGTTCTTTACCTGGCTAACCAAAGACGAGATAGACCAGTTGGAAGAGAGTGTTCGGGCTGAGCCCGAGAAACGCCGGGCCCAGAGAGAACTGGCCCGTCAGGTAACCGCGCTGGTTCACGGCGAGACCGAGCTTGAGAAAGCGTTGCGGGCATCAGAAGTTCTCTTTGGCAAGGAGATCAGCGGCCTGGGTGTGCAGGAGATCCTCGATATCTTTGCCGACGTTCCTTCGAGCGAGCTGGAAAAGTCAAAGTTGACTGGCGACGGTTTCACGATCACCGATGCGTTGCTGGTCTCTGGTTTGGCGCCTTCAAAGGGCGAGGCTCGGCGTCTGGTGCAGGGTGGCGGCGTGTGTGTAAACAATCGCCGCGTCAGCGATGCGCGGCAAACGATCTCTGATGCGGATTTGATCGACGGCCAGCTTCTGGTTCTGCGAAAGGGAGCGAAAAATTATCACGTCATTAGAATCGTGGGAAGTTAATCATCACTCCTGCCAGCGGCAGATCTCAACGCAAAGGGCGCAAAGGTTCCCGCACAGTGACGCAAAGAATTCCTTTCCGTTCCTTCGCGACTACCTTTGCGTTCTTTGCGTTTCAATTTTTTCGTGAAGCAGATTCTCCCCGCGGTCGCAGGCTGATGATGCCGGCCTCTTCAATTTCATACTTCTCTTCTTCCTCAAGATCACGGCCCCGTGCTTTCCGCCACGCCAACAGACGTTTGTTCAGGGGCGCTAACGCTACCGACAAGAGCAGCACTGCGACAAGATAAATCACGAAGAAGGGAATGTTGTGAGGGGTCTTGACGTGAAAGACGCCCATCGCGATGACGACGAGCAGCGCTAATCCCGAGCAGACGCTTGCCAGAGTCCTCTTTCTCATACGGATGCCTACGGACTAAGTCGTTCGCGAATGTACGCCGGTAGATCGGCTACTTTCACGCGCTCCTGCTCCCAGGTATCGCGATCGCGCACGGTGACGGCTTCGTCTTCCAGCGACTGATGATCGACGGTGACGCAGAACGGCGTCCCGATCTCGTCCTGCCGCGCATACAACTTTCCAATTCCGCCGGTGTCATCATAAACCGCACGCACCATCGGTTGCAGCGAGCGCTTGATTGCCCTCGCCATGCCGACGATCTCGGGTTTGTTCTTAGCCAGGGGCAGAACGGCAACCTTGATCGGCGCCATCGAATGATGAAGCTTTAAGATCACGCGAGTCTCGCCTTTGTCATTCGTCTTTTCTGAGTAAGCGTCCATCAGGACAGCGAGCATGGTGCGATTGACGCCGGCCGAGGGTTCGATTACATAAGGATAGAAACGTTGCTTGGTTTGCTCGTCAAAGTAGGACAGGTCTTCCGTGGAATCCGGGTTTAGTCGTTTCCCTTCCGCGTCTTCCGGCTTCTTCGAATGTGTCCGCAGATCAAAGTCCGTGCGGTTAGCGATGCCCATCAGCTCGTCCCAGTTACGTTCCTGGTCTTCGCGCTCCGGAAAAAATCGATACTGAATATCGACGGTGCGCTTGGCATAGTGGGCCAGTTCTTCCTTTGGCTGTTCATACAGACGGAGGTTGTCGGGTGAAATCCCAATGCTCAGAAACCATTGATGGCAGGCGTCGATCCATTCCTGATGGGCCTGTTCGTCCTCGCCCGGGCGGACGAAGTATTCCATCTCCATTTGTTCGAACTCGCGCGTGCGAAAAATGAAGTTGCCCGGCGTGACTTCATTGCGAAACGACTTTCCAATCTGCGCCACGCCGAAAGGCAGCTTGCGCCGGCTAGTGTTGAGCACGTTATGAAAGTTTATGAAGATGCCCTGCGCGGTTTCCGGACGGAGATATACAAGCGCGTCGGGATCGTCTTCGGCCGTCGCCCCGACCTGGGTCTGAAACATCAAGTTAAAGGGACGCGGCTCGGTGAGATTCTTCGAACCACAATTGGGACACTTGCCTTCCTCGAGCTTATCGGCGCGCAGGCGGGTCTTGCATTCGCGGCAATCAACCAACGGGTCGGTAAACGTCTCTTCGTGTCCGGAATATTTCCAAACCCGTCGGTTCAGAATTATCGAAGAGTCGAGCCCTTCGATATCGTCTCGTTCGTAAACCATCCAGCGCCACCAAGCCTGACGCACGTTGTTGGCGAGCTCGACGCCGAGCGGGCCGTAATCCCAGGCGCTGCCGAGGCCGCCATAGATCTCTGAGGATGGAAAGACAAAGCCGCGCCGTTTAGCCAGCGAGACAATCGTTTCAATGCTTGGTGCAGACACTTAATTTGTGAATCCAAAACCGTGAATTTGAATTAAGAAGAGCGGGTTAGGAGTGTACCAGTCAGGAGTGAGAGTTCAAAAGACAGTAGAGTGGATGCTGGTAACCACAACGGTCTTGCGCGCTCGTCGTTTAGAGGCGCGCCCGCCTGACCTAATTGGCCCAGAGGCAGGCAGTAGCCGGCCTCTAAACGAGCTTTGAAGCGCAGGGATAAAGGAAAGTTCAAGCGCTGGGAAAACAAAAACGCGACCGACTCAATTGAATCGGCCGCGCTTTCTTCCCCCTTGATACTAACTCTATTGCCGTCGGGTAGCTTATAGGCTTTTGGGTTGCTGATAGATCCTGCGAGGCTCCCCCTAGCCTCTTCAGGCCGCCCATCAGCAACCCTGCCTTTTTGCTCTTTGACTGTCCTGGCAACTCCGTTCCCCCGAAAGAGCCGCCATCGCTCAGATGTTAAGCGCCTCCCCCAAAGCGCCTCGCAACCGTTGTCTCCGAGCTTGACCCGAATTGCTTTTTTTTACCCTTTTGCTTTTTGTCGTTTGAAGCTTCAGCAACGACTGTGCCAGCTCACTGAGGCAATTACATCCCAGGCAAACTTCTTTCATTTTTCGAATAAACCTGCGATCGGAACTCCGAGCGACTCACATTGAAGCGATTACGAGCGGGTTGAAAACCAGGAAAACTTGTAATTGTTCAATACAGGGAGATTGCGATTATGAACTAAAATCGCTCGCAGGTTACGGAACCGCTTTAGCTTTGCACAAAAAGTCGATCAAGGAATTAGCGACGTTACAGGACCGCGAGCGGTAGCGAGCGGGATAAGGAATCACGCTTAGCTATTTCGCTCGATTGGTTCGGCAATACTGAATTCTTGCTTGATGTGGCGTCTTGATCCCGCTCGCTACCGCTCGCGGTTCTGTACCTGATACAGTTCGCGCTGCCTTTTTGTGCAAAGCAGAACCGCTTACGGCAGTTACCCGCTCTCTACCGCGAGCGGTTCTGTACAGTCTGCTCAGAAGTTTTCGGGGTGAAATGGACGGGCGTAGAATTCGCGGTACAACCAGCCGAGGACACGAATCTCGGCCGTGCACAGTGTTTCCAGCCAGCAATTAAACAGAAAGTCGGCTCGCGTCTTAGCGGCGGGTATCTTTTGTGATTCAACGACCACGGAAGTAGCGGCACTCATGTCGAGATCATAGGCCGCCGAAACGTCCTCAGTCGCCTTTGAAGCCCTTTCCAACGCGTTCAATAACTGGGCTATCCAAGCGTGCAGTTCGCGTTCACTGGGGTTGTGCGCTACGGACTGGAGGATGCCAATCGCCAGACGATCTTCGGCGCGATTGAAGTTGAACACGTCTTCACCAGCGAGGCGGCTTTGTTCCTGTTTCCATTGAAACAGCTCTTCAATTTTTGCGTGTTTGACGACCCCCACGCGTTGGTCATAGTCGAGAAACCATTGGATGACGTCCGGCAGAGAGTCATAGTCAGGCGCGCCATACTGATCGCGGCGCAGGACCGGCTCTGACGTCGCCTCTGCAACTGTGTCTGTTTCTGCTTTAGGGTTCACTGGATGCCTTTAGCAAAAACGAAGGTTGGGTATTCCAAAACTCTACTCCTCTGTCACAGCTTCATTACGGTCGGGCTAATGCCCCGCTCAGAGTCACGAGAGCAATACACGGTTAGGACCCTGCATCTCTATTAATTTCCAGGGTAAATGCCGCCCGGGCCTCGCCCACGCGTTCACCGCGCCGATTTTTGATCACGGTGGGGGCGTATGATGCCAGGGCCATCAATTCGTTGGTCGCCAAAACATTCAGTTGTCTCAGGGCCTCAATGACCGCCGGCGGCCGCGCCCGATGATCGTCGCCGTCTTCGATCTTGAGCGCCAGTCCAAGTCCGTCCGGCCATTCGGCGCAGGGCAGAACTCCTATTGTGTAGACGCCTTCAGCTCCTATTTTCGAAATCAGCCGGCCGTGGCCTGCCTTAATGAGTTCTGTATCAAGACGATCTTTAGTGCCGCCCACCATCTCAGGAAAATCCACCATTGCCTTGACGATCCGTTTGCAGGCGTTTCGCGTGGTGGTGGAAAGACTCTCGGACGGAGCAACCAGTCGGGCATACATCAACGCCATGGCGCGCACCGGAACGCCGAAAACCGGAACGCCGCAACCGTCGACGCCGAGGGCGATCTGGTCGACCGGACTGTCGGAAAATTCAGCCACCGTTTTCGCGATTGCCTGCTGTACGGGATTGCTGGAATCATCGTAGCTTTCCGTCGGCGCGCCGAGATGCAGCGCCAACGCCAGCATGCCCGCATGCTTGCCGGAACAATTGTTTTGCAGCACGTTCGGCGATTCCTGATTGCGGGCCAACTCGCGCGCGACTTCCGCGCTGAACGGCTCGTGCACGCCGCACTTCAACGCGCTTTCATCAAGTCCGATCTTTTTCAGCATCGAGCGAACTGTCTCGACGTGAATCGACTCGCCACTGTGCGAGCCACAAGCGATCGCGATCTCCTGTTCGGTGAAGCCAAACCGATCGGCGGCGCCCGAAACGATCAATGGCATGGCCTGAAATGGCTTTCCCGAAGAACGTATATAGGTCACGGTCTCGGGCAGACCCAGCGCGGCAATGGTCTTGCCGCCTCCATCAACGGCAGTGAGATGTCCGCGATGGCGGGATTCGACAATCGGGCCGCGCCAAACGTCGACCAGCGAAGCAGGCACACGGTCATCAGTCTGGTTGGACATGCTGGAGCATCTTAACTGCTTAGCTGAAAAAAAAGAAAAGCGGGAAGTAGGAGTGGTGCTCAGGGAAGTCTGGGCTAACACGGAGCTAGCCCGACCGTAAGGGAGGGCTCATCCTGTTAGAGACGACTAGATGAGCCCTGGCCAGTGCCCCGGCGATCTGGCAGTGTTACTTTAATGTTTGTTGAGCTGACGGCTGAGGCGCGAGCGGATGCACTAGACGCAGACGAACTGAGGCAGATTTCCCCCGCTTGCCGCCGAACGAAAGGACTGTGAGTTTTACGGGCCGTCGGCCAAATTGAAGCGCTTCCCGGGCAGTGGGTGTCCAGATGTCTATGCGCCGTCCTTTAACTGATCCGCCGGTGTCCGCAACCAAATATTCTCCGCTGAAAGAACCGGCATCGACCCTGACGCGAGTGCCGAGCGGTAAAATTGATGGGTCGGCGGCGATCAATCCGCGGCTGACGGGCTTGCCGCTGGAGGTCCGGCCGCGCAGGCTGTACGCCGTGGCCGTATAGGTCTGTGGCGCAACTTCAAAATCGGCAGTGCTTGTCGGAGGCGCTGGCTTTTCAATAACGGAACTTGATAAATCTGTCGCTGACTCTGCGATAGCTGGTCCGGCCACTTTCGACTCCGGGTTCGCCGGCTGTTGGCTTGAAGTCTGAACCGGAATTGGCTGAACTGATTTTCGATCCTGGTAGCTTTTTGCGTAGGAAATTGCAGAAAAAACGAGAAGCACACTTACTGCGCTTCCAATGGCAGTGGATTTCATCAATCGGGTTTCTCCTATCCGATGGTTTAATGCCAGCTTTTCACAAGCGTTGCGCGCGAGTCATTTTATAGCTCGTGACTCGACCCCTCGGCTCTAGGAGACTGAAGGTAGTCAGCCGAAGTGGAGGGCGTACATCCTGAGTGCACATCGCTGAAAAGACCAAAAAGAAAAAGCGAACCTAAGGGGTTCGCTCACTTAACGCTGGGAAAGGCTAGCACAGGGTCTTTGGGGTGTCTAGGCGTGGGTAGTCGAGTAACTGTACGGATTTCGCTACATTAAGGCGGGTTTTCGCGGCCAGGCCAACGCATCATTTCAAGTCTATTTGTAAACCGAGCCACTTAGAACAAGCGGTCGTGGGAACTCTCGAATAGCTACAAAATCCATCAACCGAATTAACCCGCGAAGGTCACATTGACCTTCCTTTTCTTAACCTTTTTCCAGATTTGCATACTTCTCGATGAGCTTCTTCTGGCCGTATCCGGGAAAGCTCACCGTGAATTTGGTCTGGTCGCCGGTCCCTTCCCGGCGCAGGACGAGGCCGCGGCCATACTTCGCATGACGAACATAAGAGCCGGGAAGTATGTCGGTGGTGACAGGAGCGCGGACATCCCGGTCCGCATTGAGCGTAGAGCGCGAAGTCGCGTTCGCGAAGTTTGGGCCTTCGACCGCGCCAGGCCGCCCGCCCGCACCTGCTCCCGGATTGTTCGGTCGATTCACTGGCTCAGGGGCCTTAGCCCCACCATGACCTCCGATTTTCGCGGCCCGTTTGCGAAAGAACTCCTCGATCGACTCGACGCTGTCGTAGGTCTTGCCCGGAAATTTTGTGCCCGGCCGGCGCACACTCAAACGATCGGAGCCGCCGGATCCGGAAATCTTGCCGGGCCCGTCCGGCGTCGCTTCATCGTACTCGTACTGCAGCGCGCCAGCGGCTTGCTCAAGCGTTTTGGAGTTGCGGGCGAAAGACAGCCACGATCGCCCTCGCGAGATATCTTCAATTAGATCGAGGGGCATTTCATTCAGGAACTGTGACGGCTCTGAAGCCAATTCCTCACCATATACGCGGCGCTTCACGGCATGAGTCACGTACAGATACTTCTCAGCGCGGGTCATCGCCACATAAGCCAGACGGCGCTCCTCTTCGATGTCGGACGCATCGCTGAGTGAACGCGAATGCGGGAACAGACCGTCTTCCAGCCCCACGATGAACACGAGCGGAAACTCGAGGCCTTTGGCCGAGTGCGCAGTCATCAAAGTCACCGGAACGTCGCTCTTATACTGATCGGTGTCCGCGACCAGGGCCGAGTGATCGATAAAGTCTCGCAAGCCCTCGGGACCCTGCTCGTCATAATCGACCGCGGCATTAACCAGTTCCTGTAAGTTTTCCAGGCGGGCTTCAGCCTCTTCGTTGTTCTCAGCCTTTAGAGCATTTTCGTAACCGGTTTCCAGGATTGCGGCTTTAACCAGATCTGAAACGGGCGAGGAGGATTCGACGGTTTGAGCATTCGCGCCCTCCTTCACTGTCGGGCTATTGCCCCGATTCTCTTCAACTCCATTACTGTCGACAGCGACCATTACGCTTTCAACTCTGGCTGCTAACCCTTTGATTATCTTTTGAAAGTTCGCGAGGGCGGCTCCCGCGCGCGGCGACAGGCGACGTTCGTCGGCCAGCAGATCGGCGATGGCTTCCCAGTACGAGACGCCAAGTTCACGCGCGCGCATGTGGATCTCGTCCAGCGTCATCTTGCCAATGCCACGCGTCGGCGTATTGATTACTCGCTGCAAAGCGATCGAATCGTGCTGATTCATCGCCAGCTTCAAATACGCGATGATGTCGCGAACTTCCATCCGCTCGTAAAAGGAAAACCCGCCGACGATGTTGTATGAAAGGCCCGCCCTGCGCATCGCTTCTTCAAACACTCGCGATTGCGAGTTGGTGCGATAGAGCACGGCGGCGCGAATATTCCGGTCGCCTCGCAAATGTTCCTGGATCTTTCCGCTGACAAAGCGCGCCTCAGCGTCCGCGTCGAGCGCCTGGTAGTAGCGAATCTTTTCGCCCGCCGGGTTCTGGGTCCACAGAGCTTTTTCTTTTCGCTGGACGTTATGCCGAATCACGCCACTGGCAACGTCCAGGATGTTTTGCGTCGAACGATAATTCTCTTCCAGTCGGATGACCTTGGCGGAGGGAAAGTGCTCTTCGAACTTCAAAATGTTGGTGATGTCGGCGCCTCGCCAGCGATAGATCGATTGATCGGGATCGCCTACTACGCAAATGTTCTGCTGCTTTTCAGTCAGCAAACGGATCAGACCGAATTGCAGAGAGTTAGTGTCCTGATATTCATCGACCAGCAGATAGCGGAACTGGTCATTGTATCTGTCGCGCACCTCTTTAACGTCGCGGAGCAAACGCACGGCTTTGATCAGCAAGTCGTCAAAGTCGAGCGCGTTGTTCTTCTGCAAGCGCTGTTCGTATTGCTCAAAGACGGCCGCGATCGAAGCCCGCCGCTCGTCCGCGAACTGTGCGCGCGCGGTGAAGGCCTCGGCATCTTCGCCACGATTCTTGGCCGCACTGATCGCCGACTGCACCGAACGCGGCGCGAGCTGCTTATCATCGAAACCAAGATCGCGAATACAGTTTCTGGTGAGCCGAACCGCATCGTCCTGATCGTAGATGGTGAAGGAGCGCGTGTAACCCGCCTGCAAAGCTTCGATGTCGCGCCGCAGAATTCGCACACACAGACTATGAAAGGTCGAGATCAGCGGCGCGCTGCCGAGCTCGAGTCCTTCCAGAAGTTTGTGGACGCGATTGCGCATCTCTTCGGCGGCCTTGTTAGTGAAAGTTACCGCGAGAATGTTGCGCGGCCACACGCCGCGCTCAGCGATGATGTAAGCGATGCGATGCGCAATGACGCGCGTCTTGCCGGAACCCGCACCGGCCAGGATCAGCAGCGGCCCGTCGCTCGAAGCAACCGCCTCGCGTTGTTGTTCGTTAAGTTGAGAAAGAAAATCCAAGACTTATCCTTTACGTTTGAAGAATTGCACGGCGCGCTCGTGTTTCTTTGCGGCCGCAAGTGTGTCGAAGGTGCCGAGGTTTCTGCGCTTGCCGGTTTTTGGGTTTTTCTTGCGCGAATAGAGACGGTACTGTCCTGACTTCAACTTCCTAATCATTTCGTAAAACTTTCTTTTCGAACAAATCAATCGACAGCTTACATCAAACGCACATGGCTCAATAATGATAACCGACTCCAATCGCAAGAAAGGAAGCCTCATCCAACAAATTTTTCAAGCCGGCAACCTGCAGACCTGGTCTTCGTGCCGCGCACAAACGTCTTGAATCCGCCGCGATTTGGAGCGACAATGCGCGCTGTCCTGTTTACCTGGCCCGGCCACTCCGCGCGTAACTACTTGGCCCCGGCCGCTCCGCGCCTGAATCGTCTTAAGCTCGCGGTCGTTTTCTTCCGAATAGGAACCGAAATATGATCGGACGGACCCTCTCTCATTACCGCATTATCGAGAAGCTTGGCGAAGGCGGAATGGGTGTGGTGTACATTGCCGAAGATACTCTACTCGGCCGCCGCGTAGCGATCAAAACTCTAACAGCGAAACGCGGCGCGGATTCTGAGCACTTCCGCAGTCGCTTTCTGCGCGAAGCGCGCGCCGTCTCGGCTCTTTCGCATCCACACATCGCCGCCATTTACGACTATGGCGAGACTGAAGACGGTGAGCCCTACATTGTGATGGAACTGGTGAAAGGCCTGACCCTGGGCGATCTGATTCTCCTGGAGAAACTGACGATTCCGCGAGCTATTGAGATCATCAAACAAGTTGCGGAAGCTCTTGCCGAGGCCCACCATAACGGAATTATTCACCGCGACATCAAACCTTCAAATGTCGCCATCAATGAGCGGGGCAACGTCAAAGTCCTGGATTTTGGCCTGGCAAAACAGCTAACCATCGGTCCCGTTAGCGACGACGATCCCGAACGGCAGACGCTGTTGAATGCGCAGACGCGCGAAGGCGTGATACTCGGCACGCCTATGTATCTTTCCCCCGAGCAGGCGCTAGGCGTCGAAGTCGACGCGCGCAGCGATCTATTCTCACTGGGCGGGTTGCTCTATGAATGCATTGCCGGCAAACCAGCGTTCTTTGGCAAGAACCCGATTGAGATTTGCGCGAAGGTCATGCGCGACGACCCCCCGCCGCCTTCACAACTGAACCAGAACGTTTCCCGGGAGCTCGATCGCATCACCCTGAAGGCGTTGGCTAAGAAGCCTGACGCGCGATTTCAAACTGCCGATGAAATGATCGAGGCTCTCGACTCTGCCCGTGCAAACATCGAGACGCAGGCTGATCGCACGGTCACGCGCTTGATCTCTCGAACCCTCGCAACGCAGCCCACCGGTGCGCTGGCGACTTTCTCAGACATCTGGAGACGACCGAGACTTTCAGTTGGCTACGTTGCGGCCGCGCTGATCGCCGTCGCCGCCTTAATATTCGGCGTCTGGTATTTGACACGTCCCAAACCCCATAAACCAACTGCGGAGGCTCAACGTCTCTATGACGCGGGCGCGAACGCGCTGCGGGCTGGTTCGTTTTTTCAGGCCAGCAAAGCGCTTGAGCTTGCCATTCGCAGCGATGATCAGTTTGCGTTGGCCCATGCGCGGCTGGCCGAAGCCTGGATGGAACTGGACTACAGCGATCGAGCGAAAGATGAACTATTGCGCGTTGGCGAGTTGACCCCTGACCGTTCGTTATACACGGCGGTAGAGGGGCTTTATCTGGATGCGATCACCTCCATCGTGCGCCGGGATTTTCCGCGGGCTATTGCCGCTTATTCAGAAATCGCGCGGGTCCAGCCGGACCAGTCTCACGTTTACGTTGATCTGGGACGGTCCTACGAGAAGAACAACCAACTGGACAAGGCTGTCGAGAGTTATGTCGGCGCCGTGAATCGCGATTTACAAAACGCTACGCCCTTCTTGCGATTAGGCGTGCTTTACGGCCGGCAGCACAAGGTAACTGAAGCCAATTTGGCTTTCGACAAGGCCGAGACAATCTATCAGGCCCTGGGGAATGTCGAGGGACGGGCCGAAGTGGCCCTCCAGCGCGGCGTGCTCCTGAATGACATAGCCGGCAAAGTTTCGGAGGCCCGCGCCCAATTGGATCAGGCGAGCGACATGGCCAGGATAGTGAATAATCAATACCAGCAAATCAAAATCCTCTTCCAACTGAGCAGTGTGTCAGTCAAAGAAGGTAAGGCCGATCAGGCGCAGCAATATGCTCACGACGCGGTCGAACTAGCTCAGGCCAATCAGATGGAAAGCATGATTGCGCGCGGCTCCTTAGAGCTTGGCAACGTTCATTTGGGACGCGGCGACTACACCGAAGCCGAGAAGTATTTCCAGCAGGGACTCGAAGCCGCGCAAAGATACGGCGGCCGCCAGAATGAGGCGCGGGCGCGTTTGTCTTTGGCGAGCTTGTACATTCAGCGCGGCGAAACGGATCGCGGCCTGGGATTCGACGAGCAGGCACTGGCTTTCTATCAGCCGGGAGGCTACCGCACAGAGACATCGCAGGCACTGCTTCTGCGTGGCCGTGCTTACAAACAGAAGGGTGACTACAAGGCGGCACTTCAATCTTTTCAGGAGCAACTCAAACTCGCCGAGCAAACCGGCGATCAGGCACAGATAGCTTACTCACATGGGAGCATCGGCGGTCTGCTGCTTGCCGAGGAACAATACGCTGATGCCCGTCAGCATTTCGAGGAAGGCCGCGTGCGATACAACTCGATGGGTAACCAGTTGTACGAAGGTTACGCCTTGATGAACCTGGGCTCTGTACTGTGGCGGCTGGGCAACCGAGACGACTCCCGCAAGATGCTCGACCAAGCGTCGGTGATCGCCAAACAAAAAGGCGGCTCGTTCACCGGACTGCAAGCGGCGATCGATCTGGCCGGGGCGCAGATTTCTTTGAATGAGCAAAAATTCGCGGAGGCCGGCGCGAAAAGCCAGCAGGCGCTTGACCTCGCCGGCGCCCAGGATAAAGCTGTCGCAGTCGAGGGGAAGTATCTCCTGGGACTATCTCAGGCCCTTTCGGGTCGCGCGCCCGCCGGGACCGCGTTGTGTCAGGAAGCGAGCGATACAGCCGCCGCGTTAGGCGACCCGTTGCTACTGGCGGAATCTCAACTTGCGCTGGCCGAAGCAGCGCTCAACGCCAGTGATACCAAGCGCGCAATCGACAGCGCATTGAAGGCACAGACCTTCTTTGCCGCCGCCGGGCTATCGGAATCAAGCTGGCGCGCCTGGCTCATTGCGGGATTGGCTAGTCAAAAAGCAAGTGATCGCGACAACGCACAACCTTATCTAAAGAATGCCGCCGAAGGGCTCTCGTCCCTGCAACAGAAATGGGGAGCGGAAGTATTCAAGGCCTATCAAGCGCGCCCAGACATTCAACTTTACCGCAGACAGCTCGAGCAAAGTTCTGCGGTCACACGGTAATCCAGCTTTCAAAACCTCAGTCAAAAAAGGAGAACGACGAACATGGCAACAAAGAAAAAGAGCAAAAGTACAAGCAAGGGGGGCGGAAAGCCAGGGCTCGATTTGGGCGATCCACCAATCCTGGTTGGCGGCGGTGGTTCTTCATACCTTTGGGTCAATCTAAGTCAAGGACAGCGGCCGGTGAACCCTTCATCAAACAATCCGAGCACAGGTATTAACCCAGGCTCTCCGACACCCAAGACCAGAGGCAACTATAGTGCGTCAAGAGTTACCGGGTCGCCCACGCAGGTCTTTTTTTATGACGGCGTAAATCCTGAAGTGCAACTTGACATACCGGTAGCGGGTCGTAAGACGTGGTATATCCGGTTTGAGTAGCTGACTTAGACTTACAGTGAAGCTTCCAAGCGTACGAGCGGCGGCGCCGATGAGGGCTGTCGTGTAAATCAATCGCGTTAACTGAAGGCTCATGCTTTCGCTGCCGCTCGTAACTTGCGAAATAACCGTACCAGATCGGGCAACTGATAATTAGCGTTCAGCCCGCTCGGATTCGGCAGCACCCAGACGCGCGCGTCGCCGATTCGTTCGGCCTGTTCACCGATCATCGCTTTCGGTTGCGCGAACGCTTCACGATAGGCGCCGACGCCGAGCACCGCGACGATTCGCGGCCGATAACGTCGCACTTTCGCTGTCAGTCTCCTGCCGCCCTTGATGAAGTCTTCTTTGGTTAACTCTGCCGCTGCCGTCGTAGCGCGCGCCACGACGTTAGTCACTCCGATTTGGAGTGGGAGCAGCTCGCGCTCTTCGAAAGGCGACAATAATCTGTCCGTGAATCCCGATTGATAGAGCGCCGGCCAAAAGCGATTCCCCGGCCGCGCAAAGTGATGGCCTACGGCGGCCGTGTACAGCCCGGGATTAATTCCGCAGAAGAGCACGCGCAGGCCGGGTCCGATCACGTCGGGCAAAGTTTTTCCTTCGGCCTCGATTAACTGTTGCTTCGTCGGCTTGAAGGGCTGCTCTGCCGCAGTTTCTTTTCGCTTGCTGACCATGATGAATCGCCCATAGACTAAGAGGACTAAGAGACTAAATGCAAAAAGGGCAACTGAGTGATGAGGTCAGTACCGAGAGCGGTAGCGACCGGGTCTGGTCGCTAGGATGTCGGTTCAGATGTAGGTGCGACCCGGTCGCTACCGCTCCCGGTACTGACCTCATGATTCTAGATTTGTTATGACAACCCGGAAACGATCCGCGGCGCCGCGCGCAAGGGCCAAAAAATCAACTAAGCATCCGACAACTAACGCCCGGGCCGGCATTTGTTCTAGTGCCCGCCCGGCTCGCATGCCCACGATCATTCATCCGATGCTGGCTACCCTCGTCGATGATCCATTTTCGAATCCTGAATGGATCTTTGAAACGAAGTGGGACGGCTTTCGTTCGGTATGCTTTGTTGAGAACGGAAAAGCGCGCTTCGTTTCACGCAATCAGATCGAGATGACGCCGCAGTACCCAGAACTGGCGGGCGTGGCCAAACAGCTCGACGCGAAAGAAGCGATTCTCGACGGTGAGATTGTCGCGCTGGACAAAGACGGCATGCCGCGATTTCAACTCTTGCAACCGCGCGTCGGGCGCAAGAGCGGTATCGAAGCATTACGAGGCCATGGTCACATCGTCTATTTCGTCTTCGATCTTCTTTACGTCGACGGCAACAACCTGATGACGTGCCCATTGGTCGAACGCAAAGAGGTGCTCGAACGAATTCTGAAACCGGCCAGCTTCATCAAGCTTTCTGAGCACATCGATGGCGATGGGGAAGCGTTCTTCAAACAGATCGAGAAGTTTCATCTGGAAGGCATGATCGCCAAGCGCGCCGCCAGCCCCTACGTCGAGAAAAGAAGCAAGGACTGGTTGAAGGTCAAAACGATCATGCGTTCGGAAGTGGTGATTGGCGGCTACACCCAGCCGCGCGGATCACGGTCGCATTTTGGCGCGCTGGTTGTCGGGCTCTATCGCGATAAACAACTGCACTATGTCGCGCACGTCGGCGGCGGTTTCAACCAACGCAGTCTGGCTGAGCTATTCAAATTGATGCAGCCTTTGAAAACTAAAGCGAGTCCGTTTGTCGACGCTCCGAAGACCAATGAACCGGTTCAATGGATAAAGCCAAAGCTGGTAGCCGAAGCGAAGTTCTCAGAATGGACCGCCGACCAACGCCTGCGACATCCGATCTTCGTCGGCCTGCGGGAGGACAAAGCGCCGGAGGATTGCCGGTTCGAGTTCAAACGCGATACAGACCAGGTCGTCCGCAAAGGTGCTGAAAAACGTTAACCATTCCCCTGGCTATTTAGAGGCGGGCTACTTACCGCCGAGGCCCGGTCTAACAGCAGGCGGGCAGTAGCCCACCTCTAAACGGCCGTTTGGAGACTTGGCTGAAAACATTGAAGAAATTCAGGTTTTTGCGAGGTTTTGGAGCTTAGGCGTTGGGCCGCATCAGGCCGCGGAAGATGCCCTGTATTTCGACCCGCGAAGCATGCACGCGAATGGGTTCCAACTGCGCATTCGAAGGTCTCAACTCCACTTCATCACCGAAGCGGAACAAACGCTTCAAAGTCGCGCGCGCTCGATCGATGAGGGCCACTACGATTTCGCCGTCGCGTGCTTCGGTCCGGTTTTCGATCAACGCAATGTCGCCGTCACAAATGTGCTCGTCGATCATTGAATCGCCTTTGACGCGCAGAGCGTAGATACGCTCAGGACGCACGCGGCCAAACAGGAACCGCGGCACGCAAATCATTTCGATGTCTTCAATCGCATCGATCGGAACCCCGGCGGCGATGCGACCGAGCAAGGCCACTTCGCAAACTGCGTCCGCAGGAACTTCTTCCACTTTGACCGCGAGCGTAAAACGTCCCGGTTGATGGTCGCGTTTGATCAGGCCACGCTTTTCCAGAGCCGAGATGTGTTTCGCGATCGTTCCCTTCGAGCTGACTCCGAAGTTGCGCGCGATCTGTGCATACGATGGCTCGTGTCCGTGCTTCGCGAGAAAGCGGGTAATGTAATCGAGAACTTCTTTCTGGCGTTGGGTACGTGGCAGCATTATGAATTTAACCTGAGGACGATTCGAATTCTAATCGCGCGAATCTAAATGGTCAAGCATTCTGTGTCTTAAGTAGTGAAGACTTGCCAGTATTTATTTCATTAGCACCGTGGCTTCAGCCGGTGAAACGAGTGCTCTAAATAATCTGAAACCGTTTAAAACTGTTTCACTTCTAAACCGACCACGAGATCACCGGGCTAAAGCCTCGGTGCTAATGAGAATGCTCCAGAAATGAAAACTGATTTCTGTTCAGAGCTGACCACGAAAAAATTTCCGGTTGCACTCATAAAACGGATTTCTAGTTACGCGTTACTCCGGGGTCGAAATTCATTTGACTAAGCTCGGCCGATCGGATAAATGTTCTCGCCCTGATAGTGGGTTCGAGAGAGGCGTGTAACCAATTCCAGCAGGCAAGCGTTTTCGTAGTTGTCTGCGACGACAGTTTTACTACCTGCAGTTTCTTATCACAACTCGATTTGAAAGGACGTTTCCCCAAATGAAAGAGAAGTGTCGTTCTGCTCGCGATTTTGGCGGGCTGATGGTCGCAATCTGCGCCCTGCTGTTCGGAGCGATGGCGTTGGGAGCTTTTGGCGCGCACGCGCAAAACCCGGCTCCGGCCCAGTCGCCGGCCGCCGCTCAAAGTCCCACCGCAACCAGAAGCGCGACTGCCACACCGGTTCCGAGTCCCACACCCACGCCGATTAACTGGTCGACGGATCCCATGCTGAAGCGTTTCGTGTGGCGCGGCATCGGTCCGGCGAGCATGGGCGGGCGCATCGATGATATCGCCGTGGTGGATGGCAACCCATATACTTTTTACGTGGGCTTTGCGACGGGTGGAGTTTGGAAAACCGTCAACAACGGCACGACCTTCCAACCAGTTTTCGATACATATTCGACGGCTTCTATTGGGGACATCGCCATTGCGCCGTCCAACTCGGACATCGTCTGGGTAGGGACCGGCGAAGCCAACAACCGCCAAAGCTCGAGCTTTGGCGACGGCATCTATAAATCGACCGATGGCGGCAAGACATTTGCGAAGATGGGCCTGGGGAATTCGCAAACCATCGCCCGCATCGTTATCGATCCAAGGGATCCCAACATCGTTTACGTAGCGGTGCTCGGACACCTGTTTGGACCAAACAAAGAGCGCGGAATCTACAAAACCACCGATGGCGGCAGGACCTGGAACAACGTTAAGTTCATCGACGAAGACACGGGCTTTACCGATCTGGTGATGGACGCTTCCGACAGCAGGACGCTTTACGCGGCTTCCTATCAGCGTCGCAGAACGTCTTGGGGTTTTAATGGAGGCGGACCGGGATCAGGAGTTTGGAAAACCACTGACGCAGGAAAGAATTGGTCGAAGCTACAGGGCAATGGTTTTCCGGAAGGCTTGCTGGGAAGAATCGGAATCGACGTTTCCAGATCGAATCCGAACGTGCTCTATGCGCAGATCGAAGTCGGCGCCAGCGTGGGAACGGGAGGTGAAGAGCAAGCTCCTCCGGGTGGCGCCAGCCCGAGTCCGACCCCGACGCCATCCGCAACTCCAGTCGCCACCGCGAGCCCGGCTGCTTCGCCGACACCAACTCCGCCCGATCCGAAAAAGTCCGGCGTCTGGCGCTCGGATGACAAAGGCAAAACCTGGCGCGTCGTCGCTACCTGCTTCAACGCAAACAACTGCCCCGAGAATAATCGCTCGATGTACTACAGCCAGCTTCGTGTCGATCCCAGCAATCCGGAAAATGTTTTTGTCGGCGGCTTGAACTTTAGTAAATCAACCGACGGCGGCAAAAAGTTTACTTCGCTGCAACAGGGGATCGCGCACAGCGACCATCACGCGATCTGGGTTGATCCAAAGAATGGCAATCATCTGCTGATCGGAAACGACGGCGGCCTTGACGTCAGTTATGATCAAGGCGCGACCTGGGAATTCATCAACACCATTCCCGCGGCACAGTTTTATGCGATCGCTGCCGACATGCGTAAACCGTATTTCGTCTATGGCGGTTTGCAGGACAACGGATCGTGGGGCGGCCCGAGCCAGACTCGCAGCCAGGCAGGCATCACCAACGCCGATTGGTTTCGCACGGGTGGAGGCGACGGCTTCTACTCGCAGGCCGATCCGAATGACTACAACATCGTCTATTCCGAATCGCAAAACGGATCGATGAGTCGAACTGACTTGCGTACCGGCCGCAGCGTCAGCATTCGTCCGCGCGCCGCGGCACGTCGCGGCGGAGGCGGCGGCGGAGCTGGTGGCGGCGGTCGACGCGGCGCTGGTCAACCGGGCGCGTCACCTTCCCCAACACCCGAAGATCCGCAGGCGGCGCTGGCCGCGTTCGCCGCACAGCAGGGATTTGGCGGTTTCGGAGGCCAGGCAACTTCGAACATAGTTCCGGCTCCATCACCGGGCGAACAGTTTCGCTTCTATTGGAACACTCCCATCGTGATGTCGCCGCACAACTCGCGGATTCTGTACGTCGGCGGCGACAGGTTCTTTAAGTCTCTCGATCGGGGCGATACCTGGACAGCGTCAGCCGATCTAACCAAGCACGTCGACCGCAATAAGCTTTCGATCATGCGCGTCAAAGGCACCGAACCAATGGCTTCAAAGAACGATGGCTATACAAGCTTTAGCTACATCGTGACCATAGCCGAATCGCCAATGCTGCCCGGTGTCCTATGGGTCGGCACGGATGATGGAAACATTCAGGTGAGCAAAGACGGCGGCGCAAACTGGGCGAACGTCGCGAAGAACGTACCGGGCATCGGCGACATGTACCACATCAATCGCGTCGAGCCTTCGCACTACGACGCGGGCACCTGCTACCTCGCGGTCGACGGTCATCGGTTCGACGATCTAAAGCCGTACCTGTTTGTGACCAGGGACTATGGCGCGACCTGGAGTTCAATCGTCGGCAACCTGCCGGCGTGGGGCACTGTCAACGTCGTGCGCGAAGATCCGAAAAACAAGGACCTGCTGTACGCCGGCACGGAGTTTGGTCTCTACATTTCCCTCGATGGCGGTAAAGAGTGGAAGCCTTTCATGTCGGGACTGCCCACCGTGCGCGTGGATGACATTTTGGTTCATCCTCGTGACAACGATCTAATTCTCGGCACGCATGGTCGCGGCATATACATTCTCGATGACATCAGTGCGTTGCAACAACTGACTTCGGGGAAGGTACTGGAGAAGGATGCGTTTCTTTTTGATATGCGGGCGGGAACACAGTGGCTCAACGACGTGCGCCTGGGACGCTATACCGGCGGCGCCAAACTTTATCGCGGCAACAACCCGCAGCCCGGCACGGCGATCAGTTACTACCTAAAGACCGTGCCTGAAACCGATGTGAAGATCACGATCTCTGACTATACGGGCAAAGTAGTTCGCAACATCGTCGGCACGAAAGAAATCGGGATCAATCGCATTCAATGGAACTTGCGCGGAGATCCTCCGCCTCGGCCCGCCAACCTGCCGCCTGGATTCGGTGGCGGCGGTGGCGGCGGTGGTGGTGGTGGCTTCGGCGGTTTCTTCAACATCGGACCCGCCATGGAACCGGGCACCTACTTCTTGAAGTTGTCCGTCAACGGCAAGGACTACACGACGAAGGTCGTAATAGAAACTGATCCGGGAATGCAGTTCTAGAGCGACTGCATCATCACCATGAGGCTCGCAGGCTGTTAGTCTGCGAGCCTTCTTTATTCAACCACCCGCGCAATCACACACTTCAGGTAATGCGTCTCCGGCACTCCTAACAGGATCGGATGATCCCTTGACTGGCTGCGCCTTTCGACAATCTGCACTCGCCGGCGCGCGTCGACTGCAGCCTCAGCGATGAGGTCGAAAAACAGATCTTCGCTCATGTGATAAGAACACGAACAGGTCACCAGCACCCCGCCCGGATTGAGCAGCTTCAGTGCGCGCAGGTTAATTTCTTTGTACCCGCGCGCTGCTGATTTCACAGACGCCCGGTTCTTCGCGAAGGCGGGAGGATCGAGAATGATCGTGTCGAACCGTTCCCCGCCGGCTTCCATTTCTCGCAGCGCGTCGAAAACATTCGCAGCTCGAAATTCGATGTTGCCCGTGCCATTTAACTCTGCATTGCGTTGCGCCGCAGCGATGGCCTCTTCCGAGATGTCGATCCCGACGACGCTGTCACACCGGGGTGCAATGTGCAGCGCAAACCCGCCGTTGAAGGTAAAGCAATCCAGCGCTCGGCCATGCGCCACGCCGCGGGCGGCCAGATAGTTCTCGCGCTGATCCAAAAACGCGCCGGTCTTTTGCCCGCTCAGCGGTGACACTATCAGACGAACGCCATGTTGATTGATCTCAATTTCGTCCGCTGCCTCGCCATAGAGCAGGCCGGACTGTAACTCGAGCCCTTCAAACTGCCTCACCCGCGCATCGTTGCGCTCAATCACTGCCCGCGGACTGAATTCCTCCGTCAACAACTCCGTCCATATGCTCTTTAATTGTTCAGTCCCCTGCGAAAGCGTCTGGAGCACCAGCACCCTGTCATACACATCGACGATCAATGAAGGCAGAAGATCGCCTTCCGAAAAAACCAGCCGGTAGGCATTTGTTTCCCGCGCAATTGCAGCGCGCGCTTCAATACAGCGTTGCAGATGTCGCCGCCACCATTCACGATCGATAGCTTCTTCATTGGTAGTGAGAAAGCGCAGGGCGATCTCAGACTGATCGCTGTAGAACGATTGGCCGACAAAGTTACCCGCATCATCGACCACGCGCACGACGGCTCCGCCCTCGGCCTCACCCGCGTCACGTACGTCGCTGCGATAGACCCACAGGTGGCCCTGGCGAATGCGCTTCGCTCCGCGCGTGGAAATTTTCACGTGAGACATGGCCCGGAGAACTTAGCACATCGGCGCGAAGCCGAGCACGTTCTGGGAAATCGAGTTCAGCCGCGGAGCGGCAAAAGATCTGTAGCCCATGGCGTGAGCCATGGGTTCCAGAACGCCAAAACAACCCAGCCCCTGTCGGGGCGAAACCCTCATTGATGTCGTTTCGAGTTTCGCCGCTCTGCGGCTATCTCGTGGGCCTCATCCATACCCACGGCTGACGCCGTGGGCTACAGATCTTTTGCCGCTCCGCGGCTCCAAACTTGAGCAGACGTTCGAAGTTTGTCGACGATTTAACGGGCCGTCGCTGCCGGCGCCCCTCCAAATAGCGCGTTTCCGACTTGACCACAGGCCGTTTGCGCGTGAAAATTGCGTCGCGCCCGATAACTCCGGAGTTTTAGCGCGAACGCAGCGTCCAACATCCGAGCTTGATGGCCTCCTCTGCTGAAGTAACCCACGCCCCGAGCCAACCTGAAAGCGCCACCACGCTTCGCACCATCGTCGAATTGGTCCGCCGCATTATGCGCGCTGATGTAGTCAGCGTGGTCCACTTCTCGCTCGCCGAACAAACCATAACGTGGAGAGTGGCCAGCGGTCTGCGGTCGCATGTGATTGACGAGGAGCATCCGCTGGTGCGAGCCATTACCAATGAACTCGCGCGCCAAGCCATAGCTGCAAATACAACGCTGGTTGTCGAAGGCATTGGTGAGACGGACGAAGTTCCGGCCAGCCATTTTCCCGTGCATGCCGCCGAGGGCGTTCGCGATCTGATGCTGACTCCGCTCAAGTCCCGCGGCGAGATACTGGGCGCCCTGGTCGCGGGTTATCGTTCACGTCATCATTTCAGCCAGGAAGAAAAACAGCAGTTGGAAGATCTGGCGGCAATGGCGGCACTCGCTCTGGACAACGTGCGCTTGTTGGAAATCGTGGGCGAGGCCGAAAAGATTTGGGAGCAAACCTTCGACGCCATCCGCGAAGGAATCATTGTGCACGATGCCGACATGCGCATCGAGCGTTGCAATGCGATGGCCGCCGAAATGATGTCGCTGCAGCCCGCCGAAGTAATCGGACTCTCGTTTAAAGAGGTCTTCGGCCTTCTGTTTGGCAAACGCGCGGCGGACTATTACCTGGTTGACGACCGCAGTCCCTCGTCTGCCTTTGAAGTGCAGACGGAATACGAACAACGCTTCCTGGTTTCAATCTTTCCCATTCACAAACCTGACGGCGAACCGGTAAGCGTCGTCACCTGGAGCGATGTGACGCGCATGTCCGAAATGCAGGAGCAACTGTCCCGCACGCGCCGGCTGGCCAGCGTCGGCCAGTTGGCCGCGGGTGTGGCCCATGAGATTAACAACCCGCTGGCGGCCATCACTACCTGCGCTGAAGCGACGATGCGCGACATGCGCCAGACCAGTGAAATTCGGGAGTTGGCTGAGTCCCGGCAATGGAATTACTATCTGGAAGAAATTGTGCGCCAGTCTCTGCGCTGCAAAGAGATCACGCGCGGTCTTTTGGATCTGACCCGACAGCGAAAAGCCCGGAGAGTGCTGTGCGACGTCAATGCAATTGCCAAGCAATGCGCCAAGGTGGCAGTACAGCGAGCCGGCTCAAACACGGAATTCGAAATCAACATCGACGAGAACATCGGCGAAGTAGCCACCGACGCGGCCATGGTGCGGCAAATCCTGGACAATCTTTTTAGCAACGCCATCGATGCTCTCGGCGACGGCAGAGGGAAAGTCGGCCTCTCAACCAGCAGCGATGCCGATCGAGTTGCGATTGAAGTTACTGATTCGGGATCGGGTATCTCATCGGAATTGATGTCCAGGATCTTTGATCCTTTCTTCAGCACGAAAGGCCCTGGAAAGGGATACGGGTTGGGTCTGGCGATTTGCCTGTCGCTGGCCGAGTCTCTGGGCGGAGCCCTAACCGTAGGGTCAAAGGAAGGTCACGGGAGTCGCTTTCGACTCTGGATACCGCGGCGCGGTCCTGAAGTGTGAAGAGTGTTAGGGGACAGACTTGACGCGCTTAATGAGGTCAGTACCGGGAGCGGTAGCGACCGGGTCGTCCTTGATCCGAGTTCAAAAGAACCAGACCCGGTCGCTACCGCTCCCGGTACTGACCTCACGTTCCAACGGGTAGGATAACCACATACGTTCTGGGCCACGAAAACATGAATCGAAAAATTCGCGTTCTGGTCGTTGATGACGACAGTCTCTTGCGCAAGCTGATTGCCGATCAGTTGGCGCGGGCTGAGTTTGACGCCGTCCCCGCGGGCAGCGCGCGCGAAGCCCTGGACGTGCTCCGCGAAACAGACTATGACGTCGTGTTGCTCGATATCATGATGCCGGATATTTCCGGCCTCGACGCCTTGCGCAAAATTCGCCAGTTCGAAGACCCTCCTGAAGTCGTGATGCTGACCGCCGACACCTCTCTGGCCACCGGCGTCGAAGCGATGCGTCACGGCGCTTACGATTACCTCACCAAGCCCGCGACCCTCGACGAAATGGAAGCAGTCATCCGTAAGGCCGATGAGAAACGGCGTCTGCTCAAGCAGAACGCATCGCTGCGTGCGGTGGCGCGGCCAGCAGCCAGCGGCGACGAAGTGTTGCCCATCGTGCACGAGAGTTCCATCATGGCGGGGCTGGTGGCGCAAGCCGAAACCGCGGCGCGTACTGATTCGACGGTACTGCTCACCGGCGAATCGGGGACGGGCAAAGACGTGCTGGCGCGATTCATTCATTCCAAGAGCTCGCGACAGAGCATGCCCGTGATCACCGTTAATTGCGGCGCCCTGCCTGAAACTCTTTTCGAGTCGGAATTCTTTGGCCACGAGCGCGGTGCTTTCACCGGCGCCAGCCAATTGCGTCGCGGCTTGCTCGAGGCCGCCGATGGCTCGACGCTTTTTCTCGACGAGATAGGCGACATGCCGCTCATCATGCAGGTGAAGCTGCTGCACTTTCTCGAGCAGGGTCGTTTTCGTCGCGTGGGTTCGACCCGTGATCAAAACGCTGACGTACGAGTCATCGCCGCGACCAATCGCGAGCTGCCCCAAGAGGTCGAGCGCCAGCGTTTTCGCGCAGATCTTTTTTATCGGCTCAACGTCGTGTCACTGCACGTACCGCCACTGCGCGAGCGACCCGAAGACATTCCCGCACTCATCGATTATTTTCTGGACATCTACCGGAACCGCTTCGTTCGTCCCAACCTTGATCTATCCGCCGACGCCCGTCAGCGTTTATACAGCTACGCCTGGCCAGGCAACGTGCGCGAGTTGCGCAATTGCCTCGAACGCGCCGCCGCAATCTCTCTGAGCGATACCATCGAAGCGAGCCAGATCCCCTTCCTCAGCCTGGAGGCCGGCGGAGTCGCCGCCAGTAGTTCGGCCCAGGCCGCGGCCGCGGCCCCACATTCCGCGCCGGTGACTTTGGAAGAACTCGAACGCGAACACATCCTGCGCGTGCTCCACGACAGCGACGGAAATCGCGAACGCGCCGCGGCGATTCTCGGCATCTCTTCCCGCACTCTCTATCGCAAACTGCGCGAATACGAAACTCAAGCCACGTCCCTCGGCCTCGCCACCGAAGGCTGAATATGTGGCGACTCGTCGCCGCTTTTCTTGTCGGAAAGAATTTGCGGACGAGATTAGAAAAGCGTTGACAAGTCAGCGCACTCCATTTGTGCAAGAAGGCCCAGGGGGATCGGTCGCAAACGATATCGGTCGAGTGTTATCATGACCGCAAGGGAGTTAACCGACATGTCAGCGATGTCCAAACACTACTGCATCAGGCAAAACAGCTAACATCTGATGAGCGCCTCGAACTTGTTAGGCTGATAAACGGTCTTGAGCACGCTCTTCTCCGCGAAGAAAACCATTTGAAGCCCGATTACCTGGCGCTGTTCGGTTCCGGGCGCGGCGGCTACGCCACTCCCGATGAAGCCGACGAATTCATTCGCAAGCTCTCGACCAATTCAGGGCGATTGTTACTCCGGCACGAAACGCGCGGGCACGCATTCTCGATTTAGAGAATCAAATGCTCCAGGCAATCAACGAACGCGAAAACGCCGACGATGCCTTTAACGTGAAGGCACAACGAGTCGTCAACGGCGTACTCGCCGATCCTACCGAGGGCCCGGACAGCGCGATCTACGAAGCCTTCGGCTATACCCGGAGAAGCGAACGCAAGTCCGGCTTGACCCGGAAAGGAGGTTCATCCAAGGGCGGCGCCCCGACACCAGCCAAGCCTTAGAACACAGTTACCCGCACCACACCTGGTAATGCGGGCCGAGCGTTTTTTGGAGTGCGCTGACTTGTCAGCGCTTTGGGCGGCGCGACTAGTCGCGCCTTTAAAAGCGGCGACGAGTCGCCGCGCTCCATAGTGGAAGGGAGGGCGTTCCACCCTAAATGCCAGTATGGGCAGGTTTCGACCTGCCCATATTTTTCGTAAGCGTGTATTATGCATTTGCTATCTACTAGTCCCGGTCGGGAGCTGACCTCATCTGATGAATCCGCTCGAAACCTACCTCCAGGATTTATACGACATTCATAGGTCCGGCTCCGGAGTGAAAGAGACTTCCTACTACGGAACGCTTGCGAACCTCTTCAACGAAGTAGGCAAGACGCTCAAGCCCAGAGTTCGCTGCATTATCAATCTTCAAAATCAAGGCGCGGGTCTGCCCGATGGCGGTCTCTACACAGCCGATCAATTTCAGAAGCGGACGAAGGTCGAGCCACTAGAAGGCCAGCTTCCCGCTCGGGGCTGCTTTGAGGTCAAGTCGCCCGGCGAAGACGTGTCAGTTGTAGCCAAGGGCGAGCAGGTACAGCGATATCTCAATAAGTATCGGCAAGTCCTGGTCACGAACTATCGCGACTTTATTCTTGTGGCTCTCGACCGCGATGGGAATCTGGAGATACGCGAGCGCTTCACGCTGGCCGCAACCGAAGCCGAATTCTGGGCACTGGCCGCGCATCCGCAGGCGGCGGCGAATAAACTACTAGGCGAGCGGTTCGTCGAATATCTCAAACGCGTGATGTTGCACGCCGCGCCGCTGACGCAGCCGAAAGATGTCGCCTGGTTCCTCGCTTCATATGCTCGCGATTGCAAGGCGCGCATTGAGTCCAAGCCCGATCTACCTGCACTAATGACGGTGCGCTCGGCGTTGGAAGAAGCGCTTGGCTTGAAGTTCGAAGGCGAGAAGGGCGAGCACTTCTTTCGTTCGACGCTGGTGCAGACGCTCTTTTACGGCGTCTTCTCATCGTGGGTGCTGTGGAGCAAGAGCAATCCGCCCACAAACAAGCAGGCGCTCTTCAACTGGCACGAGGCCGCCTGGTCCCTGCACGTGCCGATGATCAAAGCCTTGTTCGATCAGATCGCGACCCCTACACAGCTTCGCGAACTCGATATCGTCGAAGTACTCGACTGGACCACTGACGTTCTCAACCGCGTCGATCGCCAAGCGTTCTTCGAGAACTTTGAAGAAGGCCATGCGGTCCAGTACTTCTACGAACCATTCCTGCAAGCATTCGATCCCGAACTGCGCAAAGAACTGGGCGTCTGGTACACGCCAATCGAGATCGTCAAGTACATGGTTGCCCGTGTTGACACGGTACTGCGCGAAGAACTGGACATTCCCGACGGTCTGGCCGACCCTCGGGTGTATGTGCTCGATCCGTGTTGCGGCACGGGCGCTTATCTGGTCGAGGTGCTGCATAAGATTCATGAGACGCTGAAAGCTAAAGGTGAAGACGCGCTCGCGGCCAACGATCTCAAACGCGCGGCGATAGACCGGGTCTTTGGCTTCGAGATTCTACCTGCGCCATTTGTCGTTTCTCATTTGCAGTTGGGATTGTTGTTGCAAAGCCTCGGCGCGCCGCTCACTGAGTCGCTCAACGAGCGCGTGGGCGTCTATCTGACAAACGCCTTGACTGGTTGGGAACCGCCGTCAGAAGAAGTTAAGGCACGATTACAACAACTTGGTTTCGCGTTCGCTGAGTTAAAGGAAGAGCACGATGCGGCTGAGCGTGTGAAGCGCGAGGTGCCGATCCTCGTCATACTTGGGAATCCGCCGTACAACGGTTTTGCCGATGTGGCCATAGAAGAGGAGCGCGATCTGACCGAGGCATATAAGACCACGGTGAAGGCTCCCACTCCGCAAGGGCAAGGTCTCAATGATTTTTACGTCCGTTTCTTCCGCATGGCCGAACGACGAATCGTTGAAAAGAAGGGTGAGGGCGTCGTCGCCTTCATCTCGAATTATTCCTGGCTTGATAGCCTTTCTTGTCCCGGAATGCGGGAGAAGTATCTGGATGTCTTCGATGGAATCTGGATCGACTCGCTTAATGGCGACAAGTATCGAACTGGAAAAGTAACGCCCGAAGGGAAGCCCGATCCGAGTGTCTTCTCAACCGAACTCAATCGTGAGGGAATTCAGGTAGGCACCGCGATAGCATTGCTGGTGCGAACGCCGAATCATCAGCCGGCAGATGCTGTTAGATTCCGTGAGTGGTGGGGAAAAGACAAGCGCTCTGAACTTCTTGCGAGCGTGACCAGTGGGCCTGACAGAGCGTACGAAACTTTGTTGCCGGAATTGGGGCTGGGTCTTCCATTCAGGCCCGCCTCGTCGGGTGAAGGATATGAGACTTGGCCGCGACTGACCGGAGTTTTCCCTGTTTCGTTTCCAGGCGTGAAAACAAGCCGTGACAACTTTCTTGTGGACATTGATCGCGATGCTCTACTTCGTCGATTGGAGGCTTACTTTGATCCTCGGGTAAGTGCAGAAGAGATGCAAAGGCTCTCGCCAGCGGTCATGAAAGACACTGGCCGCTTTTCGGCGAAACCAGTGCGCGCTTACTTAACGAAGCGCGGATTCCTGCCAGAGAACGTCGTGCGTTATTGCTATCGTCCGTTTGATTTAAGGTGGCTCTATTGGGAACCCGAGACCGAGCTACTCGACAGGAAGCGAATCGAATATTGGTCGCAAGTATTTAAGGGGAACATATGGTTTAGCTGTACTACCCGCTACCGCAAAGAAGCATTCTACTTACCTCTTGTAACTGAACGCGTAGCCGACCTAAATGTTATTGAAGCCAACGTTCAGATGTTCCCTCTCTTCGTAAATACCCCTCAACAACGAGCGCTTCATGATACTTGCTCGCCTGAAGCGGTCAACGTGAGCGAACGCGCACTGAACTATGTCCGGCAGTTAGAGACCAATACCGAAGATTGCTTCTTTCACGCGTTGTCAATTCTGCATTCGCCCCGCTACCGCGCTGAAAACAGTGGCGCGCTTCGCCAAGACTGGCCGCGCATTCCACTGCCCGCAACGAAAGATACGCTGCTCCACTCCGCCGAACTCGGTCGAAAGATTGCGGCACTCCTCGATACTGAACAGGGCGTTGATGGCGTAACGGCGGGGGCAATCGGAGATCCGTTCAGACATATCGGGACTGTATCGCACGTCGCGGGGAAGCCCCTTGATCCGGTCGAAGACTTGAAAGTAACCGCAGGCTGGGGCCACGCGGGCAAAGGCGGCGTCACGATGCCAGGCAAAGGCAAAATCATCGAACGCGTTTACTCGACGGACGAACGCAAAGCAATCGAACGCGGAGCGCCGCTGCTCGGCCTTACCGTTGACGAAGCACTGGCACATCTGGGCGAGCGCACCTGCGACGTTTATCTCAACGACACTGCGTATTGGAAGGGGATTCCCGCGCGCGTTTGGGAGTACACCATCGGCGGTTATCAAGTGATTAAGAAATGGCTCAGCTATCGCGAGCTTGAATTGCTCTCGCGTCCGCTCACACCCGACGAAGCGCGCGAAGTAATGAACATGGCCCGCCGCATCGCCGCGATTGTGCTACTCGAACCCGCACTCGACGCGAACTATCAAGCGGTGAAAGACGCGACCTATCCGTGGCCCGTTTAGTGGCCCGGTGCTCCTGTACCTGTAGCTAAAGGGAGGACTCGTGAAGTTCCAATCACATTTGCTGCGAATCGTCACTCTATCGATAACAAGCCTGCTATTTGTCATTGCACTCGCTGCTTTTTCCCCGGTGAGCGCTGACACCCCGCAAGCGGAATCCGCCGCCGAACGTTTTGTTCGAGAGCAGGTCGAGAAGGGTGAAGTAGCGGTTCTTGCCAAAAACAAGCCGGACAGCGAGCGAAGGCTGAGCGCCTCATTCGTTGCAAAACTGTTGATCAGTCGTGATGCCCGTTTGAGCAATCCTCACGGCGTATCGATTCTGGGTGCCGTGATCACTGGAGATCTGAATCTAAGAGATCTGGATATTCCGAACAACGTTTTCATGGACGATTGCACCTTTGATGCTGTTGACCTCCATGGCAGTCACTTTGCCAAGTCTCTCGGCCTCACACACGCTAACTTTAAGTACGTTGATTTCTCTGACGCAACCATTGGCCTCGACTTTATCGCTAACCTGAGCAGTTTTAAATCGAATTCGTTCGATAGGATGCGAGTCGGTCGCGACTTCCGAATTGAGGGTTCCACATTCGACAGCGCCGCCACATCATTCGAAAGCACGACGGTGGCCGGAATTTTCACAGTCGACGACTGCGTATTCAACTCGATTGTTTCCTTCAACAACATGCGGGTCGACGGCAGCTTCTCAGCTAAGGGTTGTGTGTTCGCTGAATGGAAGGAACACCCAAACGGTGAGTCGCGGGTTACTTTCATCGGTGGTCACTTCGCTGATGTTTTTCTCAACGGTTCCAGCTTCAATAAGGTTTCAACCATTGACTTCACTGGAATGCAGGCAGACCTCATTTCTTTGGAGGGCGTTCAACCAAAGACGCTGAGTGGCGTTAAGCATGAGCAAATGACGTTCAAGCTTCTGAGACCGATGAATGCTGAGAAACTGCAGCTTCTGTTCTCCCCCTTCGATGCTGAGTTATACACAACCGTGGAAAGCTTATTTCGAACACATGGATACCCGGACGAAGCGGATAAGATCTTTATCGCCAGGAAACGCGCGGAGCGACGTGAGCAATGCCCCAGCCTCCTGCAAAAGTGCCACCCAGGGGCGTGGGCTTGGAGTATGTTTCAGGATGCGCTCGCAGGTTATGGCAAGAGCCTTCAGAACCTTCTCTACTGGAGCCTGGGTTTCTTGCTTATTGGAATATTCGTTTTTCGCAGAGAGAAGGGCATGAGACTCAAAGATGAAAAAGATGCCCCGCACTACGCAGGAAGGTATAACGCATTTTGGTACAGTCTCGACCTGTTTCTGCCCATCATTAAGTTAGGTGAAGCTGACGTTTGGACTCCCAAAGATGATCGTCGTTGGGCCAACCTTTACCGGAAGGTGCACATAATCATTGGTAGTCTGTTCGTGCCCATCGGACTGGCAGCCTGGACCGGGATCATAAAGTGACCGCATTGCTGCTCGATTCGTACAAGTTGCTCAAAGAAGCAATCCAGATAGTTGGGTGTCCCCAAAGTCGCTGATAAAAGCAGAGCGATTAGTGGATTAGCCTCCGGGGCAGACTGACCAGTACTCGTACTGATTCCTGTTAGCGAACTTAGAGAACCCAAACTAGTCTTCCGAGGCTCCCCGCTAAGATTAACACTCGACAGTGCTGCTAGTATCTAACTAACGATCTCGATGAAAGGATAAGGAGTAGGCAGCAGGCACGAAATAGCCGATGTAAAATCCCACCGCGTTAGGTGGTCAGCCGTCACGACTTGTGACTTCGACCGATGCTCGACTTCATACGATTCAAAGACCGCCTCAGAGTTGCGCGTTGAGTCGAGCAGCAATTGTCTCCTTGGGAACGGCGCCGACGATTTGGTCGACCATTTTTCCGTGCTTGAAAATCAACATGGTCGGAATGCTGCGGATCTGGAACTGGGCGGAGGTCTGCGGATTTTCGTCCACGTTGAGCTTGGCGATTTTGTAGCGACCGCCTGACTCGGCCGCCAGTTGATCGAGCACCGGCGCGATCATTCGACACGGGCCGCACCAGGGCGCCCAGCAGTCGACCAGAACGGGCACTGACGCCGAAGCGCTTACAACTTCGTTCGCGAAGGTTGAATCTGTCACGACCTGAGGCTTGCCATTGGCGCCGGCCGTCGAGGCGACCTCGGGTAGCTTAGCTCCGCACTTTCCGCACACGGCCTGATTAATTGAGGCTGCGCGCTCGTCCACTCGATTTTTCGCGCCGCACTTTGGACACGTTTGGATTGCCATAATTCCCTTCCTTACCGTAGCGCAAGCTGCCAGCTTGCGCACGCTGCACAGGCTGGCAGCCTGTTCTACATATACTTTCGGAAATGGTCCAGCACCCGACGCCACGCATCGGCAGCGGCTTCGGCATCAAAGACTTGCGGCCGCGTGTCATTGAAGAACGCGTGGTCTGCATCGTAGCTCACTACCTCGATCGGTAAATTGTGTCTCGCGGCGATCTCTTCCAAGGTCTTTACCTTTTCCGGATTGATCCACGCGTCACGTTTCCCGGCGATGAAGAGCGTCGGCGCCTTTAGTTTGGCCAAGACAGTCTCTTCAGGAATGTCTCCATAGAACGGAGCGGCCGCCTTGAATTCCGGGATCTCGCAGGCAGCTCGCAAGGCGAATGTCCCACCCATGCAGTACCCGGTAATCGCAAATCGGGTGACCTGGTAAGCCGCGGCGGCGGCGGCCAACGCTTTGTGAATTATCTCCAGGCCATCTTCGATCGCGACGGCCTGCATCAGCGCCGACGCTTCATCCGCATCCCGCGCAACTCTGCCGCGATAAAGATCCGGCGCGACGCAGAGGTAACCTTGGTCCGCGTACCGGCCGGCGATATCGCGAATGTGATCGTTGATGCCCCAGTATTCCTGAATCAGGAGCACGCCGGCGATGGCATCGGCGGAAGTTTTCGTTTGCGGTCGCGCGACATAAGCCGTCGTCGCGCCACCCGTTGTGTCGAGATTTAAAGATTCGACGTTCATAGTTGATCCTTAGCTGACCCAGAATGTTTGAGACTGAATTATAAGGGATTGCTGTTCACGAAGATATAACAGGGCGGATGAGTTGTGCGGCTCAACGCCGAGAAACTCATTACCGCGTCCACGCTTGAACGCGGTCCGCGTTTGGCCATCACGCCATCGGCGAGGTAATGAGGTCAGTGCCACCCGGTACAAAGCGACCTGCCCATTGTGATATAAATTCAGTCCAGCTAATCAAGCTCCGATCATCTAAAGAGGGAGACAATGAAAGTCCTTTCCATCCTGCTTTTCGTGTTGTGCTCCAGTTTTGGTCCGGCGGGCAACAAGGTCGAACCGGCCGATCTGATCTTCGTTAACGGCAACGTCTACACCGCGAACGATCAGCAGCCGCAGGCCGAGGCGATTGCGGTAAAAGGCGATTGGATTGTCTTCGCCGGATCGAACGCCGATGCAAGAAAATACCAGGGCACGCAGACTCGCACCGTCGATCTACACGGAGCAACCGTACTGCCGGGAATGACCGACGCGCATCACCATCTCGAGGGTGTCGGCTTTCGCGAGATGACACTCAACCTCGAGGGCATCACCAACCTGCAGGACTTTCTGGCGAAAGTAAGAACCGAAGTCGATCGGGCAAAGCCGGGCGCTTGGGTGACCGGCCGTGGTTGGATTGAAACTTTCTGGCAGCCGCCCGTGTTTCCTACGCGCTGGGACCTCGACAAAATCGCGCCGAATAACCCAGTGATCCTGCAGCGCGCAGACGGACACGGCACGGTCGTTAACAGCGCGGCGCTGAAGATTGCGGGCATCACCAGAGACACCCCCAGCCCTTTTGGCGGTGAAATTTCGAAAGACAAGAACGGCGAACCGAATGGCATGTTGCTCGACGCAGCGCGCTCTCTGGTCGACCGTAACATTCCGCCTACCTCTGCCGCTGATACTGAACGCGCGGTCGTGCTGGGAGTGCAGAGAGACATCAGCCTGGGTTGGACCCAGATCCAGAATCCCGGCGGAGACTATCGCGACGTCGCTATCTATCGAAAGCTCTACAATGACGGAACGATTAAGCTGCGCATCTACAAAGTGCTTTCGGCGCCCGGGAAGGAGGCTCAACGACTTTTATCTGAAGGACCAATCATCGGCGCGTACGGCAATCGCCTGACGGTGCGCTCTTTGAAATTTTATGCGGACGGCTCGCTTGGTTCGCGCAGCGCGGCATTGCTCGAACCCTACTCAGACGCTCCCGGCACTTCCGGATTTCTCAGAATCAAGGAAGAGGATTTGCTGCCCGTGCTTGAGGAAGCTTTGCGTAAGGGCATTCAATGTGAGACGCATGCCATCGGCGACAGGGGCAATCGCTTTATTCTCGACGAGTACGAGAAAGCACTGAAAGCTGTCCCGCCTGATCAGCGCAAGATCGCCGATCCACGCTGGCGCGTTGAGCACTCTCAGATCGTAAATCCGCTCGACATTCCTCGCTTCAAAAAGTTGGGTATCATTCCTTCGATGCAGGCGTCGCACGCGATCGGCGATTTGCATTTCGCGCCCGCGCGTTTGGGAATCAAACGGCTGGCAGGCGCGTATGCCTGGAACAGTTTCGTTAAGTCAGGCGTAATCGTTCCTGGAGGATCGGATGCGCCGGTGGAGCGCGGCGAGCCGATGATCGAGTTCTATGCGGCCGTCGCGCGCAAGGACATAAAAGGATTTTCGGGTGAAGGCTGGCACCCGGAAGAAGCTCTGCCGCGAGCGCAGGCTTTGAAGATGCTGACGATCTGGCCCGCCTATGCTGCGTTCGAAGAAAAGCTGCGCGGCACTATTGAAGTGGGAAAGCTCGCCGACCTGACCGTGTTGTCGGCTGATATCATGAAGATTCCGGAGATGGATATTCTGAAGACGCATTGCGTGATGACAGTGATTGGCGGAGAGATTGTTTATCAGGCAACGCCGGGCTCGGCAGCGATTGAGACAGATTTTAGTCTATTGCCCGCGACGGAGCTTTGGTGGGCGAGCAGTGCGGATGACGAGTGATAGATCGCATTTTCTGAAGAGGGGTCAAAGACGTCAACAGCTTTTCCATTCTGGACGGCAAGCACCGTGACCGTGTTAGAATTTGTTTATGTCGCAGAATCTCACAATTGAAAACGGTAGAATCACTCTTCCAAAAGATGTGGTCGGTCGGTATCGACTTGAAGACGACACACCGCTGCGAATGATTGAGACGCGCAGCGGGATCCTTCTAATACCACTCACAAAAGAGCCGATGAGTTCAGCCTTGAATATGGAGATTGCAGAGTGGCAAGCACTCGGCGATGAAAGCTTCGGGCGGTTTCCTTACGAGAATTGAGCCCCTGAATTCCAAGTTGATGATTGCGCGGTTTTCTTAAACGCAAAGGGCGCAAAGGTTTTCCCAGAGGGACGCAAAGGTCAATTATCAAGCATCGCGAATTACTTTGCGCTCTTTGCGAAAAACTTTGCGTCCTTTGCGTTGAAACGCCGACCGGAGTATCACCATCGATCCAATCACCTTCAAAATTCTGATCAGTGCGGCGATTGTCGTCATCGCTACTTTGCACGGCTTCGGCGCGGCGTGGCTGGCGATCTGGATGCTGTTTCATCCTTACAATCCAGTAAAACTTTTCGGCATCACCATCTGGCCTCAGGGGATGATCCCGCGGCACCGGGCCAAGCTGGCGCAATCGATCGGCAACGCCGTCGGCAACGAACTCGTTTCGCAGGAAACTGTTTTCGAGGCGCTTTTTGAAACCGGATTCTTCAGCAGTAAAGTCGAAGGCTTTGTTACCTCTTACACGAATGAATTGCTCTCTACTGTTTACCCATCTCTGGTAGAGGCGTTGCCGACCGGCGCGCGCGCCCCGGTGCTGGATACGATTGCTGCCTTGCAATTCAAGCTTGCTGAACACATCGCGTCCGTTTTGAAAAGTCAGCAGACAGCCGAAGCGATCGAACAGTTTGTCGATCGTCAGGTTGATAACCTGCTGGAAAAACAACTGGGCGAAACGGTGAGCACGGAGACCTTCGACCTGATTCTGCGCTTTGCCGAAGACCGCTTTACCGGACTGGTCGGCGAAGAAGCATTCGCAGAGAAAGTGCATGCGTTCGTTAGCGAACGCATCGACGACCTGGCGCTCACGAACGCTTCGCTGGCGGAAATGTTTACGCCCGAGACCGTGGCGCTAATCAAAGAGCGGGTCGATGAGCAGGTGGGGCCGATCGCCCAGCATCTGGCTGACATTGCCAGCAGTCCCGGCACTCGGCAACAGATTGGAGCGCTGATCAAACGCGAAGTCGACGAGTACTACGAACAGCTTTCGTTCGTGAAAAAGATATTTATCTCGCGCGAGCGCATTTACCAGGAGGTCGATGACCTGGTCTATAACACTTTGCCGCGGCGCATCGACGAGTATTTGCGCGGAGCTGCTTTCGTGCAAGAGGCGACGGGCTTTCTGAATTCAACGATCGACAACCTGATTCAGCGGCCGCTCAACGGGCTGATCGGACAACTGCCACCCGAGAAGTTCGCGACCATCAAGGACGAGGCCGCCAGGCGTCTGGTCGCGGCAGTGCGGAGTCCGGAACTGACCGGGTCAGTCACGAGATATCTGGCTCAGGCGGTCGAAGGGCTGCGGCCGCAAACGCTGGGCGAGATGCTCGAAACTTTGAATCCTGAATCAGCACCGCGCTTAAAAGCCTTTCTCACGAAAAGCCTGCTGACCGTCCTCACCCGCGACGATACGGCACGGACCATCAACGCAATCCTGAGCACTCAGATCGAAAGATTCATGGTGGCGCCGATCGGCCGGCTCGCCGATCACATGCCCGCCGGCGCGATTGAGAAAGCCAGCGCTGCGCTCACCGAAAAGATTACCGCAGCCGCGCGCGAGCGGCTGCCCGCGCTGATTGCCGAGTTTGATGTCGGGGGTCTGGTGCGCAAAAAGGTGTCCGAGTATCCAATCGAAAAGTTGGAAGCGCTGGTCTTGTCGGTTGCGCAGCATCACTTAAAAACGATCGAGCTCTTTGGCGCTGTGATTGGCTTCTGGATCGGCGTGGGACAAGCAATCTATTTTTGGATGACCTATGTACCGAAGCGGTGAAGCGGATTATTTCAGATTGGCACAAGCCAACCGCAAGCTGCGATACGGATGAAGAGATTGCAAGGACATAGGTGTGGGCAGCCGCTGAGCGGCAAAAGATCTGTAGCCCATGGCGTAAGCCATGGGACCAAGCGCCATAACCAGGTCGAGCCCCGTAGGGGCGAAACATTTCGTATGATATCTGTGACCGGTACCCCACGGCTCACGCCGTGGGCTACAGATATGTCGCCGCTCTGCGGCTATCGAAATCTGTGATTTGCGCAGTCGTGGTCGCACGGTCTTCGTTTTCGTTGTGCTATGATTCCCCTGTCGATCGCAGAACCAATTTGTTTCGCTACACATGCTCTGGATCGCACTCCAAAGTTTTTTATTGACATTCCGCTCGTTAAATAATAAGAATTTGCTTCCAGTGAAAGGAGTCATCCGCGAATGACCTATGTTGTAGTAGAAATGTGCGTTGATTGTAAGTACACCGACTGTGCAGCGGTTTGCCCGGTCGAGGCGTTTCATGAATTGACCGACCGTCTTTATATCAACGCCGACACTTGCATCGATTGTGATGCGTGCGTACCCGAATGTCCGGTGGAAGCGATCTTCGCCGACAACGCCGTGCCTGAGCAATATGCGCACTGGACCCAGATCAATATCGATGAGGCGCCAAACTATCCAGTGATCAGTCAAAAGATTCCCGCGCTGCACGGACCAAACTGCGCCGGCCCGGCTGAGTAGCCCAGAGTGGTTGAGAGTTCAATCAGCAATCTGAAGGTTGAACTCTGAACTTAAAATGTCAGGGTTATGGGGAAGTCGATCGGGCGAGAACTAATCTAACCTGCACACTTCAGAACTCTTCCGTACTGAAATCTTCAAAATCGCGCAAGGCCCGGTATGCTTCTTCGGAAGCATACTCGGTGGCTTGCCGTTCCAATGCGTGCCGCGCGACCATGGCATCCACCGGATCGTGCAGTAACGCGGTCAAGAGTGACGCGGGCATTTGAGTTAACGCCTCCTGCGCCAAAGCTCGTACTACCACGTTGTTGGCCCGCGCTAACTCGCACACTTCGCTCGGCGCCAGACGCTCAGAGAGCATTCCCGCCAGGGCATCCACGCGCGCGTAGTCGTTCCGCTGGTGGGCGCGCTTAATCAGTTGCGCGAACACTTCTGCTGACTGCGTCTGCTGGCTCAGCACGCTGGCGCAGGCATCGGCCAACCGTAAAGCTTCACGCGAGGCGTCGCTGGCAGGCAAGCCAGCCTCGATCGCGTGCTCGTCGAGGGCCGCCAGGAGCTGGCCCAACTCGTGATCAGCGCGCGGATCGTAAGGCGTCGCCTGCGGCACCTGCATCACGGACCCGCCGGCCGATGATTTCCAGGCCCGCTCAACCAGGTTGCGAGTAGTCGTGCGCAAGTGGTTCCAAACGTTCGCGACTCGCGGACCAAACTCCTCAATCATCATTACCATGGTTCCTCGTTTTTCGGCGAAGCCGACTGCCAAATTTCCGCATCCCACCTTCGCCCCGCGATTGTACTACATGCGCTACTACAAATCTGACAATACTGCTAAGCTTACGCTTTTGGCGCCGCGCGCAAGTGGCCCCGATTAGATTGGTTAAGAGGATCTGACGATGCCTATTAGTGAACAATTACTTGAGATTCTGGTTTGCCCTGCCTGCCGCGCCCGGGTTGAAATAAAGCCGGACCAGAGCGGCTTGAAGTGCGTCGAGTGTAAACGCGTCTATCCGATCCGCGACGACATTCCGGTGATGCTGATTGACGAAGCCAAGATCGAAGATGAACAGCCTGCGGGAAATAATTGAGTCGTCGCCGAGCGCTCGGCATCTCGCTTTCGCAAACAAACTGGAAGGCGACGAGCCGCAGGCGCTGGCGCCCGCGCGCTGGGATTGGTCGGATGTGCGACGTGTGCTGGTCGTGCGGCTGCGATCGATCGGCGATACTGTTCTGACCACGCCTTCCCTGCTAGCCTTGCGCCGCTTCCTTCCCCACTCGCAGATCGACATTCTTTTGGAAGATTGGGTGGCGCCCGTGCTCGAGGGCTCGGATCTTGTCGATCGCGTGATCGCGATTGGGCGCGACAGCCAGACTGCCCGTGCGCGTCTGGCGAGAGAGCTGCGTGTCTCGCGTTATGACGTTGTCTATAACTTGCACGGAGGCACGACCGCCACGCTGTTGACCCGAGCGACGGGCGCCAGGCATCGCGTTGGCTTCAGGCACTATCAATATGCGCGCTTGCACAATCATGCGGCGCCATCGCCTTTGGAGATTTGGCAGCGACCCAGCCTGCACTCAGTCGAGCAGCAGCTTGCACTGATCGGCTGGACCGGAGTGCCGGTGACAGATCGGCCGCCAACCCAGCTCGCGGTTACCGACAGTTCATTGCTTTCCATCTCTGCAAAACTTCGCGGCGCTGGTTTCGAAGATGAGGAAAAATCGTTTGCCGTGATTCACCCGGCAGCGGCGTTTGAGACCAAACAATGGGCGACGGAGAAGTTTGCGCAGGTGGCCCAAGCACTGACCGATCGAGGTCTGATACCAATCGCCATCGTCTCGCCAAAAGAAAAGCATTTGGTTGAATCGCTCAGGCAGCAAACTTCTGCGCGGGTCATCGCCCTAAGCGATCTGAGTTTGCCGGAAGTCACCGCGCTCGCTTCGCGCGCGCGTCTGTTCGTCGGCAATGACAGCGGTATCGCGCATATCGCTGCCGCGGCTGGGGCGCCGTGCGTGGTAATCTTTGGTTCGTCAAACGTCGCACACTGGCGGCCCTGGACGATGAATGCGAATGAAATTGTGCGCGAAGAGATGCCCTGCCAGCCGTGTCACGGCTACTTCTGTGCTGAATTTGAAAAACCCGAATGTATCTTGCGGGTGCCGGTTGAGAGAGTTCTGGGTGCGATCGATCGAATTTTGAATCACGAACGCGCAACGTAAAGACGAGCGGATTGGCGTGCGGTGGCAAGCGCAGCGCGACACCGCTTTGGATTCGAAGGATGCCTACGACTCAAGCCGTATCCAAAGCGCCGTCGCCGCTTCGCTCTGCCGGCGCACTCCAAGTTTAGATTCATGACGACCATCGACAAGAAACGCGCGGCGGAGTTACTGGGCAAGTTTGGCGCCTGCAATGTCGTCGTGCTTGGCGATGTGATGCTCGATGAATTCCTCTGGGGTGAAGTCACGCGAATTTCGCCGGAGGCGCCGGTGCCGGTCGTAGACATTCGCCGCGAATCAACGCACCTCGGCGGCGCCGCAAATGTGCTCGCGAATCTCGTCGCGCTGGGATCGAAGGCCGGCGTTGTAGGAGTTGTCGGTGATGACTTTGCCGGCGAGAGGATTCTCAGTTCCGTGCTCGACAAGAGCGCCTTGCAAACTGACGGCTACCTGGTCACAGACAATTCGCGACCTACCACCATCAAGACGCGCATCATTGCGCAAAACCAAATGGTCGTGCGGGCCGATCGCGAACACCGGACTCGCGTTAATGGTAAGACGGAAGCACTCGTGATCGCCGCCGTAAAGGCAGCGATCGAGAATGCCCACGCCCTGGTCGTGTCGGATTATGACAAGGGCGTCGTCACGCCACGCATCCTGGCGGAGATCCTGCCGCTCGCTTACGGACGAATGCCCGTGCTGATCGACCCAAAGATATGCAACTTTGACTCGTATCGCCCGGCCACGCTGATTACGCCGAATCATCATGAAGCGCTGCGCATGGCTGGTCTCGAAGAAGACTCTGACCAGGGACTGACGTTGGCCGCGCGCGCGATTCGCGGACGCCTTAACTGCGACGCCGTGCTGATTACGCGCGGCGATCGCGGAATGATGTTGGTTGAGGGGGATCGCGACCCAATTAACGTCGGCACCGCCGCCCGTGAAGTATTCGACGTAACCGGCGCGGGCGATACGGTTATCGCCGCGCTGGCGGCAGCTCTGGCCGCGGGCGCATCAATGGCTGAAGCCGCTGTGCTCGCCAATCATGCGGCCGGCATCGTCGTAGGAAAACTTGGCACGGCAACAGCGAGTGGAAAAGAAGTTCTCGATTCAATTTGAGTCGGAGCGATTCGATAAGCCGACGAAGTCGGCGATATTCCAGTAGCCCACAGCGCAAGCTGTGGGTAAATGGAGTCATTGAGACGACAGTCAGCCCCGTAGGGGCGACATACGGCACGCGTTCTATGCCGCTCGCTTCGCGAGCTGCCGTTGTAGTTGTCATGTCCAACCCACAGCTAGCGCTGTGGGCTATTAATATCTCGACCGCTGCGCGGGCTAGTCGGACATAACTGCGATAATCGATCTCGAATTTCAAGGTCTCGAACAAGAGGAATATGCAAAAAGGCTTTAAGCCAAGATTTTTAGTAATCTCGGCGCTTTTGTTGGCGTTAGTAACGGCAACGGTTCCGCCGGTGATCTTCGCCGAGCCGCAACGCGACCGCCGCGTCGCGGCCGAACCCACACCCACTGCAATCCCCTCGCCCGCTAGTTCGCGTTCCATCCCTGTCCCGCGATTTGCACCTGCCACTCTCGCCGAACTGAAAACGCGCGTTGAAGAGATTGCGCGACAGCCGGCGCTCGAACGCGGGTTCTTCGCCGTCAAGATCGTGTCGCTCGATACTGGAGTGGTGATCTACGAACAGAGCGCGAACAAGTTTACCCGGCCCGCTTCGAACATGAAGCTCTATACGGTGGCCGCGGCTCTCGATCGCCTGACGCCTGACTATCACTTCATGACTTCGGTTTATGCGAAAGAGAAGCCCGAGGATGGCAAGGTCAAGGGCGACCTGATCGTTTATGGTCGCGGCGATCCTTCGTTTGCAGCGCGCTTTAATAGCGGCGACTACTTCAAAGGCATCGACGATCTTGCGGGGCGCATTGCGGCCGCCGGAGTGAAACGCGTCAAAGGCGATCTGGTCGGCGACGAGAGCTGGTTCAACGGGGCGCCGCTGGGCAGTGGTTGGGAGTGGGACGATCTACAGTGGTCTTACGGCGCGCAGGTCAGCGCGCTGACAGTTAACGACAACGCGATCGATCTTACGGTGAAGCCGGGCGACAGAGTTGGCGCACCTGTCGCGATCACCTCCGGCCCTCCCGCGACTTTCATGACTATCGCGAATCGCGCCACGACCGGTGCGCGCGGATCGAAGAGCGATCTGCAACTCTATCGCGGTCCTGGCTCCAACACTCTGGAAATCACTGGAAGTCTGCCACTCGGTGACAACGGATTCACTGGCGGCGTCGCGATTCCTGATCCCGCACTGGCCTTTGTCACGTTGTTGCGGGATGCGCTGATGAAGCGGGGCGTGAAAATCGACGGTCGCGTGCGTACCGTGGACGCGCGTTCCGGGGCGAGCATCGTTCCGAACCCACTGGCTGTGTTAACGCCGGCGACGAATATCCCGCCGCAACCCCAGCCAGTCGAAATCGCCTCCAGGCAATCGCCGCCCTTCAGCTTGATTGCGTCGCATACCCTTAAGCCAAGTCAGAATCTCTACACCGAAATAATTCTGCGCACACTTGGTAAGCTGACCAGCACCGGGCCCGGTCAAACAAACGAAGAAGCCGGATTGATCGTGGTAAGAAACTTTCTGCGTCAGGCTGGAGCAAGTGAAAGTGATCTCGCATTAAACGACGGCTCTGGTCTTTCCCGCAATGACATGATCACGGCGAATGCCACGGTGCAGTTGCTTACTTATATGTCAAAGCATAAATACTTTTCCCAGTTTCGGGACGCGCTACCCATTGCCGGAGTCGACGGTACTCTGCGGACGCGCATGAAAGGCACGCCCGCCGAAGGTAACCTGCGGGCCAAGACGGGCAGCCTCAGTTCGGTGGCCTCGCTGTCGGGCTATGTAACAACTGCTGCGGGCGAGCATTTGGTTTTCTCGATGATGCTGAACAACTACCCGGACGCCAGCGCCTTGCGGCGGGATTCAATCGACGCGATCGCGGTGGTGCTGGCTTCGTTTACTGGCAAGTCGCAGTAAGGAGCGCGGGCATCCTTGCCCGCACAGAGCGCGAAGCGCGCTCAGGTGTTGAATAGTAACCATTAACCCCCTCACTACCGCGGGCGGCTTAGGCGGGAACCGATTGACCCTTAAGTCGTAAAGTGGCTATATTCACTCAACAGAAGGACCAAGAAAACCTATGAGTGCGAACATCAAAGAAGAGGCGCGACGATTGGTCGAAAACCTGCCGGACGATTCGACCTGGGAAGACCTGATGTATCAAATCTACGTCAGGGAAACTATCGAAGCAGGGTTGGCTGACATCGAAGCGGGCCGGGTAACCGACGTGGAAAAAGTCCGGGAAGAATTCGGATTGCGCCCATGAAAGTCGTCTGGGCTGATACTGCAAAACACAGTCTTCGAACAATTCACGACTACATCGCCCAGAGTTCACCCGCCTACGCTAAGCGCATGGTTGATAGACTGACCGCTCGCAGCAAACAAATCGGCGCCTTCCCGCTTTCCGGACGTGTCGTGCCGGAGTTCGCGGTAGGCCAAATCCGTGAAGTGTTCCAGCGACCTTACCGAATCATCTATCATGTTAGACCTGATCACATTGACGTGATCGGCGTGCTTCACATGTCCCGAAAAATTTGATCCTTCCCGTTGGTTCGTAGACGATGCCTCCACGATTCACCAAATTCCACGGCTACGGCAACGACTACATAGTCCTCGAAGCCGATCAATTGGCCGAAGTCGACGACCTGAGCGACTTTGCCCGGCGCATCTGCAACCGACATTACGGCGCGGGCGCGGACGGGATCGCTATAACGCTGCGCTCGGAAGAAGACAGCTCGGACTTTCAGCTCCGTATTTTCAATCCGGATGGTAGCGAAGCCGGCATGTCCGGCAACGGCACGCGCTGCGCTGCTTCCTACTTGTTCTATCGTCAGCTCTGGTCGAATAATCTGCTGCGTCTGCAAACTCGCAACGGTATCAAGCGCTACCACTTGCTCGATCGTTCCGACGCCGGATCGTTTCTTTTTAAATCTGAGTTGGGCCAGCCACGTTTCGACGATGCCTCAATTCCAATGGTCACCGACGCACCGCTGGAACGGGTTATTGATTATCCACTCGAGGTCGGCAGTGAAACGTTGCGGGTTACGGCATTGCAGATGGGCAATCCCAACTGCTGCATCTTTGTCGACGACTTCGACGCAATTGACTGGCGGCGCCTGGGTTCTTTGATCGAGCATCATCCGCGATTTCCCGAACGCACTAATGTTATCTTTGTGCGCGTTCGCGACCGCGAAAACATAGAAGAGCGCCTTTGGGAACGCGGTGTGGGCGAGACTGAAAGCTCAGGCACCTGCTCATGCGCGGCCGTGGTCGCCTCGGTCATTAAGGGCCTGACGGATCGGCGCGTGAATGTACACGCTCCCGGCGGAATACTCCCCATCGAATGGCGCGACGACGACGAAGTTGTGCTGACAGGGCGCGCGGACGTAATTTATAGCGGTGAATGGTTGCGCAATTAGTTTTTTATTAGTCTCAGGTTCTTAACGAGGATCCCCCAAGTGCGAAAGATTTTTGCCCCCTTCGACCTCCGCCACTGTGGCGGCTTATTGATCATCATCTGTGCGACCGCGCTAGTTTCGGGCTGTAACGGCAAAGCCGTGACCCCGCCGCCACCGCCGATCATTGAAAAGCCAAAACCGCCGACCGCTGTGCCGATGTGGCTGGGTAGTGCAGAGCGAAACTTCTATGGCACGGGTCCGTGGAAAGACGGCTATCTGAAGATCATTTGGGAAGTTAAAACCCAGGCGATCAGCGGCCGGCTACATAAGGACCCGTGGGGTGGAACGTCCTGGCCGGGCCAGCCATCAATTCGCGATGACCGCGTTTTCTTTCCATCTGCCGATGGCTATGTCTATTGCCTGAATAAAGACGACGGCACCGAGATTTGGAAGTTTCGCGGCAGGGACAGCATGAAGGCTACGCCGGTAATTACCGGTGACAAGATTCTGGCCAGCGGTCTCGACCACCACCTTTATTGTCTGAACGCGCAGGACGGATCCCTGATTTGGGATCATGAAACTGGATTCGAAATCGACGGCTCAACGATAGTCGTCGGCGACCGAATTTACTTTGGCTGCGAAGATCACAACTTCTATTGCTTGAACCTCGCGGACGGATCGCTCGTCTACAAAGTCCTGGTCGGCTCAGTCGAAGGTAGTATCACAATCAAAGATGGGCGGGTTTATCTCGGGACAGAAGAAGGCGACCTCTATTGCATCGATCCGGCTGACGGCAAATTCATCTGGAAGGCGAAGATTGGCGCCGACTCGGATTCCACACCCGCCGTTGCTAATGGTTTCGTTTACACTGCGGCGGAAGATGGGGTGGTGCGCTGCTACAAGCAAGAGACGGGCGAGCTGGTTTGGAATTTTGTTACCGACGGCGGGCATCTCGGCCGCGCCAGCGAGCATATCGGCATCTGGGCCAGTCCAATTTATTTCAAAGACCGGATCTATATCGGCGCGAGCAACGGCTACATGTATTGCCTGAGCGCGGATAAGGGTGAGGTGGTGTGGAAATACAAGGCGCACGGGGCGATCTGGGGCACTGCGCCGGTGGTCGACGGCCGGGTCGTCTTTGGCGACAAAGCCGGATGGATTCATCTGCTGTCGGCCGACGATGGCAAGCAAATCTCGGAACTCAAGATCGGCGACAACGTAAATGCGACGCCGGCGGTTTTGGATGGGCGCATCTATATTGGAGCGTTCATGGGAAAGTTGTATTGTCTGGGAATTGAAGAGGCCATTAGTAAAGAAGCTCCTGGTCCACAGCCGTCGCCGAGTGTTAGGCGGGGGCGGTGAGTTGATGGCTGAACTTGCAGGATCTCAAATTAGGATTCGCAATTTGAGATCTTAGATCTGAAATTTAAGACTCAGAATGATTTTACTAGTCGACAATACGATTGAAGGCCAGGGCTCCAGCCCGCGCGAGATTCGCTCGGCTCTGGGGCGAATCGAGCCTGACTTGCGAGTAGTTACTGAGCCGTTTCGCAACATCACTCCGGAATTCGTGAAGATGCTCAGTCCTTCCCACATCATCCTCAGCGGTCAAAGCCATCCGTGGGATCGCTATTCGCCAGAATCACTGGCCGGCGTCTTCTACGTAATTCGCAGCGCGCCTAAGCCAATTTTGGGTGTGTGCGGCGGGCAGCAACAGATAGCTCTCGCCTTCGGCGCACCTGTTGATTTGATTGAACGCCTGGGGCCGGGCGAGGGCTATGAAGGTGCCTTTCGCGAACGGGGTTTCTCCGAGGTCAAGTTGGATTCACAAACCTCCGCCGCCATTTTCAGTGGCTTGCCGGAAACTATCACCGTGTGGGAGTCGCACTGTGATGAAGTCAAAGCATTGCCGGCTGATTTCGTCTGCACCGCCAGCAACGAGGTCTCAGACATTCAGGCAATGCAGCATACTTCGCTGCCGCTTTTCGGTGTCCAGTTCCATCCGGAGTTATTCGATGAAGAGCATCCGCACGGCCGCACCATCATGGAAAATTTTTTGAAGCTCTGAGTGGCACAGACTTCAAGTCTGTGTTTCGGACCGTGGCTCACAGACTGAAGTCTGTGCCACTAGACGCGCACGGGATGATCTTTGGCGTACGAATAAGCGCACCAAGCGGAAATAATGTGAATGATCCAACCGAAGATTCCTACCGATCCAATCCATGAAACTCCAAAGACCAACATCCAGATGACGCCGAATAGAACTCGCCCGTTGTAAATCTGACCCAATCCTGGAATAAGTAAGCTGAGAATTCCCGCCAAAGCCGGATCGCGCATTATCTGAAGACCTCCGCGCGAGACTATACGAGAGCCAGGATGGATTTGTTCGATGTCCCGACCCACGACGGGCGTTGTTGTTCGAATCGCGTAATCTCGCCCTCATGCTTTAGCGTCAGCCCAATATCATCCAGCCCTTCCAGCAAGCAATAACGTTGAAAGTCATCGATCGCGAACGCCGCGGAGAAACCGTTAGCGTCAATAACTGTCTTACTCTCGAGATCAACTGTGGCGCGATAGCCTTCGATGTCTTTAGCTCGCCGCATTAGCTCGGCGACTGCTGCATCGTCCAAGGTAACCGGCAGCAGCCCGTTCTTGAGGCAGTTATTGGCGAAGATGTCGGCGTAAGAAGGAGCGATGATGGCGCGAAAACCATAATCGGCGAGAGCCCACGGCGCATGTTCGCGCGAAGAGCCACAACCAAAATTCTTGCCGGCGATCAGAATCGACGCACCCTGGTAGCGCGCTTCGTTCAAAGGAAAAGAGGGATCGAGATCACCATCGGGACGAAAGCGCCAGTCGTAGAAAAGAAATTCACCAAAGCCCGTGCGCTCGACTCGCTTGAGAAACTGTTTGGGGATGATCTGATCAGTGTCGACGTTCGGTCGATCGAGAGATGCGACTAAGCCTGTATGATTCTTAAAAGGATTCATAATTGTAGGGGCAGGGCTTGTCCCTGCCCGGATTTGTTTTGCCAGGCAAACGGGCAGGGACAAGCCCTGCCCCTACCTGTAGTCCCATTCCCTCACATCAACAAAATGCCCCGCGATCGCGGCCGCCGCTGCCATTGCAGGACTGACCAGATGCGTGCGCCCACCGCGCCCCTGTCTTCCTTCAAAGTTTCGATTGCTGGTCGAAGCGCAACGCTCGCCCGGCTCCAGGATGTCGGGATTCATCCCTAGGCACATTGAGCATCCGGCTTCGCGCCATTCAAATCCGGCATCGAGAAAGATCTGATCGAGGCCTTCGGTCTCGGCCGCGCGTTTGATGTTCTGCGATCCGGGCACGACCATCGCACGCACCGATTTGTGAACGTCGTGGCCTTTGACTACTCGGGCGGCGGCGCGCAAGTCTTCGAGACGAGAGTTGGTGCAGGATCCGATGAACACGCGATCGATCGTCACGTCGGCAATCTTCGTATGTGGCTCGAGCTTCATGTATTCGAGTGCTCGCTGTGCCGCGCGGCGCTCGGCTTCCCCTTTTACTTCCGCGGGATCGGGAACGCTGCCGGTTACCGGCACGACCATGCCGGGGCTGGTGCCCCAGGTAACGCAGGGCGCGATACCCACGGCATCGATTTCGACTACGCGATCAAATTGAGCGTCGGAATCCGAAGACAGTGTCTGCCAATACGCAACGGCTGCTTCCCATTGCGCCTCGCGCGGCGCGTACCGCCGCCCCTCTAGATAAGCGAAGGTCGTTTCATCAGGCGCGATCATCCCGGCGCGGGCGCCCGCTTCAATGCTCATGTTGCAGAGGGTCATGCGGCCTTCCATCGTCAGCGCGCGCACCGCTTCCCCGGCGTATTCGATCACATGGCCCGACGCGCCGTCTGTGCCAATCTGCCCAATGATTCCGAGCGCAAGGTCTTTTGCCGTCACTCCTTCTGATAATGGTCCCTGGGTGCGCACGAGCATTGTGCGCGGTTTGTTTTGCGGCAGACACTGCGTCGCGAGAACGTGTTCGACTTCAGTGGTGCCGATGCCAAACGCCAGCGCCCCAAAGGCGCCGTGCGTGCTGGTATGGCTGTCTCCGCAAACGATGGTCATGCCTGGCTGGGTCAGACCCAACTCTGGTCCAATGACATGCACGATGCCCTGATCCCTCGAGTTGATGTCGAAAAGAGTGATGCCGAACTCACCGCAGTTCTGTCTGAGCGTTTCGATTTGCTTGGCGGCGATTGGATCGGTGATCGGCTGACTACGGTCCGTAGTCGGCACGTTGTGATCGATGGTAGCGATCGTCAGATCGGGTCGGCGCACGCCACGGTGGGCGACCCGCAAGCCTTCGAACGCCTGCGGCGAAGTGACTTCGTGGACAAGATGAAGATCGACGTAAAGCAGGGCAGGTTCGTTCAATGCAGCGCGCACGACATGCGCGTCCCAAACTTTTTCGAAGAGTGTGCGAGGCATAAAGAGTGTTAGTTGTTAGTAGTCAGTTGTTAGTTGTTAGCGCTTTGTGCTTTGTACTTGGTTTTCTTGACGGACAGGTCAATGAAACCCTTCAGGGATCACCTTCGAAATCAAATCAAAGTCCAAAGCTCAAAGCACCCAGTACAACCAACTAACAACTGACTACTAACAACCGACCACGGACTAAACGGCATGATAAGCATGCCGCATGTCGGCTATTTCAAAAACGGCTTCGGTTACAAGTTGCCCCATCTCTGCCGTGCTAATCAAGTGGCCGCTGGTCCCCTGCGCGATGTCCATGGTGCGATAACCCGCGTCCAGCACCACACCGATGGCGGCTTCGATGTCCGCGGCCTCATGTTCCAGCCCGGCCGTCTGGCGTAAGAGCATCGCTGCTGAAGCAATTGCGCCCAAAGGATTAGCAATGCCTTTTCCCGCAATGTCCGGCGCTGATCCATGGACCGGCTCATACAGATCAACCGCGCCCCCCACTGTTCCCGACGCCAGCATGCCCAACGATCCGGAAATCACCGACGCTTCATCTGAAAGAATGTCGCCAAATAAATTCTCAGTGAGGATCACGTCGAATCTTCTTGGGTTGGTGATGATGTGCATCGCCGCAGCATCAACATACAGATGATCAAGCTCCACTTGCGGATACTCCGTCGCGACGCGCGAAACTGTCTGGCGCCACAACTGTGAAGTCTCGAGCACGTTGGCCTTATCAACCGAAGTTACTTTGCTGCGACGCTTCTCTGCGGCTGCAAAGGCAATGCGCGCGACCCGCTCAATTTCGCTGACGGTATAGCGCATCGTATTGAAGGCCGATGAACTTCCGTTTTGTGAGATCAGCCCGCGCGGCTCGCCGAAATAAAGTCCCCCGAGCAACTCGCGGACAAAAAGAATGTTCGCACCTTCAATAATCTCGCTCCGCAGCGGCGACGCACCAGCCAACGAGCGAAAAGAACTGATGGGCCGCAGATTGGCAAAGCCGCCCAGGGCGCGTCGCAGCGCGAGCAGACCGGCCTCGGGTCTTTTGTCGGGAGCAAGCTCGTCGAAGTCGGGCGAGCCGACCGCGCCCAGCAGTACGGCATCAGCGCCGACGCACGCATCGAGAGTGACCGCTGGCAGTGGCGAGCCCCAGCGTCTGATGGCTACACCGCCGGCGTCATGTTCCGCGAACTGAAAGTTGTGGCCGTGAATGTTTGCCACCTCTCGCAAAACAAGCACGGCCTGTTCGATGACTTCCGGGCCAACTCCATCACCGGGAAGCACGACTATATTTAGTTTCATCTTTTGTAGACTGCTGAGGCTTGTCGCATCTCCTAATCAAACGAAGTTTAGAAGCGGGACTTCTCCCGCATGCCCAACAGAGGCGGACAAGTCCGCCTTCTAAACGGCAGCATCGAAGGAAAGCGGTGATGTCCCCGCACTCCAAAAACTATGCGGCCACAGTCTGGGCCCATTGGTTGCCGTCAGCGGCGATGGCTGCATCCGGCGCGACAACCGTATCGGCTACGACCAGCGATATTAGATCCTGATCGTAAATTCGCTTCTTGCGATCGGCCAGATCCGTAAAGCGTCGATAAGCTCCATCCAACTCGTCGGCATTAAGAGAATAACCAAGATCCGCGTAACGCAACGCCAGCGCGTGCCGCCCCGAATGCTTGCCCAGTACCAGTTCGTTGGTCGGAACACCGACCGATTCAGGCGTCATGATCTCGTAACAGAGCGGATTGCTGATCATGCCGTGCTGATGTATCCCGGCTTCGTGCGCAAAAGCATTACGCCCGACGATGGCCTTGTTAGGCTGAACCCCAAAACCAATAATCCGTGAGAGCAACTGACTGGTTGAATACAGCCGAGTCGTATCGATCCCGGTTTCGAAAGGCAGCCGGTCAGCGCGCACGCGCATAGCCATGGCAATCTCTTCCAGCGAAGCATTACCGGCGCGCTCGCCAATCCCGTTGATCGTACATTCAATCTGCCTCGCTCCGGCATCGATTGCCGCCAGGCTGTTAGCCACCGCCAGGCCGAGGTCGTTGTGACAGTGCACGCTGATCGTGATGTCTTCACGATCAGGAGCCACGCGCTCGCGAACGGTCCGCACCAGTTGTGAAAATTCAGTCGGCAGTGTGTAGCCAACCGTATCCGGAATGTTTAGGATCGACGCGCCTTCGGCAACCGCCGTCGCAAACACTTCGCAGAGATAGTCCACGTCGCTCCGAGTCGCGTCTTCTGCAGAGAACTCAACCTCATCGGTGAAATTTCGCGCCAGCCGCACCGCCTGCCGGGTCATCTCGATTACTTCAGCTCGAGTTTTCTTCAATTTGTACTCGAGATGAATATCCGACGTTGCCACAACGGTGTGAATGCGTGGCCGGGCTGCGCAGTGCAGCGCTTCAGCCGCGCGGCGCACGTCCATCTCCAAGGTACGGCAAAGGGCGGCTACGGTGACCTCGCGACACTCGGCCGCGACTGCCTTGACCGCGGCAAAGTCGCCTTCCGAGGCAATCGGGAATCCGGCTTCGATGATATCGACCCCGAGCAATTCGAGATCTCGCGCCAATAGCACCTTTTCCTTGAGGTCCATCGAACAGCCCGGCGACTGCTCGCCGTCGCGCAATGTCGTGTCAAAAATTCGTACTCGCTCGGATGTCATCACACTTCGCCCTCCAAATCCGTCTGGAAAGGAGGAATCCTAAGCCGCAGCCCTCTGAAAGTCAAAGTTATAATATTTATGATAAGATAAGTTCTGGCAGTAGCATAACACGGGACGTGCCTTCGAATAACATGGAAGAGTGGTCGCGTTTAGGTGGCTGAAGTCATCACCACTTGCGTGAGCGGGTGGATCCGAGGCTCAAGTCTGACGCGTAGAGTGTTCGACCGACCCGCTCACGCAGGTGGCACTGATCTATAGAGAGCACAGCTAAAGCTCGAATCTAAACCAGTAGCCGAGGTTAGTAGCAATGGACATCAATCAACTGGAAGTCTTCCTGGCGGTGGCCCAGGAGAAGAGTTTTTCGCGCGCGGCTGAGGCCCTGCATCGCACCCAGCCAGCCGTAAGCCAGGCTATTCGCAGACTGGAGACCGAGTTGGGCGAAGCGTTGTTCGACCGCTCGTCGAAGGACGGCACACTGACCGCGGCCGGCCGCGTGCTGTTCGACTTCGCCCAGCAGATGATGAACCTGCGTCACCACGCCCACTCGGCAATTCGCGAACTTCGCGACCTGCACCGCGGCAAGCTGTCGCTGGGCGCCAACGAATACACGGTGATGTGTCTGTTGCCGCTGATTCCGATCTTTCGCGCGCGTCATCCGCACATCAAAATTGAAGTGAAGCGTAGCCTGGCCAGTCGCATCCCGGGAGAGATTCTCGGTCGTGATGTTGAGATCGGCGTCGTCTCTTTTAAGCCGAGTGACCAAGCGATCAAGTCGGTCCCCATAGCAATGGACGAGCTGGCTCTGATTGTCGCGCCTGATCATCCGCTGGCTGCGAAAAGGATTGTTTCCGTGCGCGAGCTGGGCGCCGAATCATTTATCGCGCACAACGTCGCTTCGCCTTACCGCGATAAAGTAGTGAAGACTTTTGAGAAGCAACGCACGCCGCTGAATATTTCTATGGAGATGCCAACCCTGGAAGCAATCAAGCGGCTGGTGGAAAAGGGATTGGGCGTGGCCCTGATACCGCGTCTGGCCGCGCAGACTGAAATCGCGCGCAAACAACTTGCCGGCTTAGCAGTGAAAGAGATGCGCCTGGAAAGACGTGTGCACTTGATCTATCGCAAGGGTGCGACGCTTTCACATGCTGCGAAAGCTTTTCTGAGAGTTGCGCGCGGAGGAAATGAAAAGACGCCGAGCGAAGCTGCCTGATCTCGAAGCTCTATCGCGAAGGCGGGTTCTACTCCCTCTTCCTTTTGGGAGAGGGTTGGGTGGGGTTTTAGGCGCGGGAACGGAGCGCGCGTTACTGTCGTCAACGATTGACTACCTTGAGGCCGGCGCAAAACCCCTCTTCAAAGGAATGAATTCACTGCGCCTTGATATCAACAATCTCGCCGCCAAAGGCGCGCAAGACCTGTTGGACGGTGGGATTCTGAGCGGCGGCCTGGCGAGTCTGTTTCTTTGCATTACGCTCTTTCTCTTCCGGTGAAAGCGGGGCGTTACTTTCTCCAGCGTTCTCCTGGGTCGAAAAACGTATGCCAATTTCCCGGCCGCACACTTCGCTGCAGGCTTCGCGCAAAACTTTCGCGTTCTCGGCTTTCGCGAGCGTGTCACGAGAATGTTTTGCTTCAGGAGTGAACTCGATCAGCAACTCGTCGCCCTGCAACTCAACGCGGGACGCGGCATCAAACGCGGCGATTAGCATCCGGCGTTTCTTCTTTTCGAGTGCGGCCTTGATTTGATCGGACAGGGAGCCCGGGGTCGTCATAGATACTTCATTCGATATTGATTCGGAAGAACCCTTCGTATCCGCAGATTTTTCGCTTGAGCGTTCAATGACCGCCTCACTAGCGCGAGCGGCTTCGTGACTGCCCGCGCTGGCGCTCCGGCTGCCACCGGCGGATGCTGCCGAGCGAACAGGCGTCTTATTCGCTCCGCTCTCAGGGGCCGATTGCGGGCTCTTTCTTTCCGTGAGCGGCTGGCCGGTGCGCAAAGCATTCTCGAGTTCGGCGATGCGGCCGACCAGATCGCCGAGTGACGCCAGCCGGCGCATCTCCATCAACTTCACTAAGCCCACTTCGACCTGATAACGCGAGTTGGCTGCGTCTTTCAGAGTACTCTCAGTCTCAGCAAGCGAATGAAAGAAACGCACGAGGTCAGATTCCGAAAAGAGCGCGGCCTGTTGTTGCAGCGTGGTCACCTGCACGGACGACGAGTCGAGCAACTTGGGATCGCCCGAGACTTTTACCACCAGCAAGTCCCGCAGGTGCCCGAGCACATCGCGGCAAAAATTGCGCAGGTTGTGACCGCGCATTACCAGGTCATCGACGATCGCCAGGGCCTCTGCCGGTTTATTCTCGGCGATACCGTTTACCACGCGGGCCAGAACGTCCGCGCCGGCAATGCCGAGTGCCTTCTCGACATCCTCGGTCTTAATCTTATCGCCGGCAAAACTAATGACCTGATCGAAAGCCGATTGGGCGTCGCGCATTGAGCCTTCGCCCGCGCGCGCGATTTCCCGCATCGCTTCGTCGGAAATAGAAATATTTTCCGCGTCCGCGATGAAGCGCAGACGCTCGGCAATTTTCGCGGTGGCGATGGTGCGAAATTCAAAAATCTGGCAGCGCGAGGTAATCGTTCCCGGGACCTTGTGCTCGTCGGTGGTCGCCATGATAAAGACGACGTTCGGCGGCGGCTCTTCGATCGTTTTCAGCAAAGCATTGAACGCCTTGTCCGATAGCATGTGGACTTCGTCGATGATGAAGACTTTGTAACGGTCGCGCGCCGGCCTGATGCCGATATTCGTAATGATCACGTCGCGAACATTCTCGATCCCCGTATTGGAAGCCGCATCGATCTCCATCACGTCCATCGATCGGCCTTCCGCGATCTCGCGACAAGAGGGGCAAGCAGTTTCGTCCATGACGGCGCAGGGCGTGCCGGTCGGACCGGCAGCCTTGTGACAGTTGAGGGCTTTGGCGACCAGCCGCGCGGTAGTGGTTTTCCCTACTCCACGTGCGCCCGAGAAAAGATATGCATGATGCAACCGGCCGTGCTCAATTGAATTGCGCAGCGTGCGCGTCAGAATCTCCTGCCCGGTTACATCTTCGAATTTTTGTGGGCGCCACTTGCGGGCGATTACCTGATAAGCCATATCTTTGGGTTTGCCTAATTCGCGGCCTGGACCGCGCGCACCAGCTCGGGCTTCGGAAATCTTTTGAGCAGCTTCCAAGCTATGATCACGCTGCCGTCGGTATCTTTGCGCACTACTCGAAACGCCACCAAAACATCTGAAAAGTCGTAATTGATGGACCGCAGCAGGAAGGTTGTGCCGATTCTTACAGGCACGCGGGCTTTGTAGGGGACGCCATCCAATATTCGCCCAAGCTGGACTTGGCGCTGCTCCACGCGGGCCTCTGGTTCGTCTTTCGCCGCCGCATAATCCGAGAGAGCTCCCACACCCGGATAATCGGCGGTTATCTCGTGAACGGGAACGTCTCCCAAATCGATCATCATTCCGTAACAGGCTCCAGCAAACCCAACCGAGAGATATTCCGAATCCAACATCAAGTCAGAACCGTAACCATACTCATGGGTCAGCCGGGCAAAGGAATAGAAGGCGCCGGCGCCACGTATCGTAAGCGTCTTCTGGTTTTTTTTGTAGGTCTCGCTCTCGTAAATCTCACGCGGCAACAAGCGAATCAATCCAGTGTCAGGTTGGCTGAGCAATTCTTTGTAGGCGGCGCGGTCCTCTGCCGCTGGAGAAAGGAATTGATCTTCGAGTTGCTGCAACTCGGCCCGCTTGGCGGCGATCTCTTTCAGCACCTGATCGCGCGATGGCGACTGAGCATGCGCACCTACGGACAAAGTCGCCAGAATTGCCAGTGACAACATAGCGGTGAATATGCGCTTCATTTTTTGCCCCTTTTCTGTGGTGACTCGAAAGGCCGATTAGCCAGGGGAGCGTCTTCTTTCCCAAACAATAAAGTCAGACTCCGGACTTACCCGCAACACACGCTGTCATTGCTACCGTTGCTCCGTTCCCGGCCTGGCGGGGTTCACAAGACTATCGTTGTGCGGAGCCCGAAGTCTGATGACTCATTAAAGCATTGCCCATTGTCGATTGTCGATTGCCGGTTGTTGGTTATGCCGGTGAGGTGCGGTTTGACTGGCTCGTTAGTTAGCACCGCGGGTTTAGCCCGGTGAATTCGGATCAAACGTGAGCAGTAGCCCCGTGCTTGCTGCCGGCAAAAGGAACTCAAAATCGAATCTCTAGATCGCTGTCTTGCGATGGGCAATGATACGCAGCACCCCGTTAATGGCCAGGTGCAGCAGCACGTAAACAATAATCGCGATTACCAGCGGCATCATCAACGTGTGCCCGTCGCCGGTGTGCGGGCTGGCCACTATATTGCGGAAAGGTTCGTAGAAAGGATTAGTCACCGTGACGATGAACTGCACGAAGCCGGCGTTGCTGTTGGCCGCCAGCAAAGCGAGGAGAAACCGCAATCCGAGCAGAGCATAGAGCACAAAAAAGAGGTAATCGATGACTTGCGAGACACGGGCCACACCGCGGGCGCGTCCCACTTCGCGCTCGGTCTCGACGACTTCATCAACCGCCTTGGCGCGAAACTGGCCGGCCAGTTGATCGATTCGCTCGCTCTCGGGCGCGGGTGTGACGGCGGCGCTCTCGGCAATCTCAGCCTGCACTTCACCTTCGACCTGCGACTTGACCAGGTTGTGTTGCCCAGCGCGCCGCGCTTCTTCCATCGCCAATTTTTCGTCGTCCAATTTCAGTCCCTCCTTTAAGGAAACCGCTTACGTGCCATTGAAAGCTGCGCGCAGGCGTCGAACATTTGCTCCCGGATATTTTCCCGTCGCTTTCACTGCCGCCAGCATGCTATTCGCATCGGCGAGTGTCATGCCGGCATAGACCGCCATGAACCGGGCCTTCGGGCTGGCGCCTGTGTAAGACAAGCCGCCCGGCTCAGCGCATCGTGAAGAGAAAACTTTATTGCCGGGAAACAGAGCCTGCGCGGCCAGCCGTTCGCTTTCAGGAACGAAGATGTCACAGTTGTCGTCCGCCGCCCTCACGCTCTTTAGAATAACAGCATAGAACAAATCGGTGTCGTAGATGACCGCATTTTCCGGAAGCCGAAAGGAAAGATCATTCGGCTGAAAAGTCGCGACAGTCTTACAGGGAACCCTTGGATCACCACAGATCGAGAGGCGCCTGACCGGGCGGCGTCGCGTCTGGGGTTTCTGCGCGGAGGCTTCGCTCATCAAAGCAGCCAGTGCCGTCGCTATTATCAACGCCGTCATCCCGGCGCGAAGTACGCTCGAGTGCAGTGATCCTCCATTGAAACCAATTGTAGTTGCTTTGCTCATTCTTCTGGGGGGCGTCGGACTTGTGACCAGGGGAATAGAACTAGTTTCTGGCGGAGAGGGTGGGATTCGAACCCACGGAACGGTTTCCCGCTCACAGCATTTCCAGTGCTGCCAATTCAACCACTCTTGCACCTCTCCCGAGAAATTGCCGATTGCCGATTTGCGATTGCCGATTTAAGGCTCTCTAACCGGCAGACTCCAATTGGCAATCGGCGATGTTATGGCGGAGAGGGTGGGATTCGAACCCACGGTGGGCGTTAACCCACTCCGGTTTTCGAGACCGGTGCACTAATCCACTATGCGACCTCTCCATCTGCGGTTTAGGAGCGGGCTACCGCCCGCTTCGTCGGGAAGTAGCCCGACTCTAAACATCAGGTCTTACCTTCTTGCCTTAAAAAACTCCTGCATCAGTTCACGGCACTCGGACGCCAACACTCCTTTGATCACGTCAACCCGGTGATTCAACTGGCCGGCGTCACAGATCTGAAAATGAGATTCGACCGCCCCCGCTTTCTCATCCGTCGCGCCGTAAACCAGCAGCTTCACGCGCGCCTGGATTAGCGCTCCCGCGCACATCGCGCAAGGTTCAAGAGTCGAGTAAACCACCGCCTCGGCCAGACGGTAGTTGCCTAACGCGCGGGCGGCTTCGCGCAACGCGACGATCTCTGCATGGGCTGTTGGGTCGCAATCAGTACGCGTGCGATTGCCGGCGACGGCCAACAATCTCTCGCCGACAACGACGCAGGTCCCGATCGGCACTTCGTCGCGCGTCTGCGCTTCACGCGCGGCGCGCAGAGACTCGCGCATCCACCGCTCGTGATCTGTCGCTGGCGCGCTTTGTGAAACTGAAAACATTGCTTCAAACAACGGATTCCAAACTATAGGTGGCGCTCAGATCAGTGTCAAGCAACGCATTTTTTTGCTTGTCTGAGTGGTTTATTGCTTAGTCCATCTCATTGGCACGTGGCTTCAGCCAGGTCGTATGGACCGGCGAAATGCTCCCTTCAACCCTGTAACGGTTTATCCCTGAAACCGTTTGAAACGGTTCTGAAACAGACCGACTCTTGATCATCGCATTAAAGTGCGGGGCTAATGAGATTCAAAAAACGGACGCAACCTTCCTTCTAATCAACGCGAACTCAAAACGATTCCATGATATTATTCCCGCGGTTTCGCGGGCATCCCGCACCCGCCTTTGTGATCCCGTCATGGCAATTAACAGTGACTCAACCCAGCCAGGTGCTGGCCAACTCCGAACCGATAGCGCCAATCTTGATCCAGCGGTTCGTGCGCCGCACCGCCAGTCAGGAACCCTAGGGCGCGATGCGTCGGCGATCACGATGTCCGGCGAACGCCCGGCTGCTCGCTTGCGCCCCGTTGGTTCCCCATCTCTACATGAAAGCGTCACCGCGGATCGGCAAACGTCGTCGCCGATGGATCCGAAGCGCAAGCTGTCGCCCATCGAATTTAACACCGCGATGGCCCATTTTTATCGTGGTGAGGTACAGCGCTCCAACACCTGGCGTACGCGGCTCGACACCACGACTTACTGGGCCGTCCTGACCGCCGGCGCGACGTTGTCTTTCACCTTCAGTTCGCCGCTTAGTCCGCACTTTGTGATTCCGATTAACTCGATTCTGGTAACGGTTTTTCTGGTAATGGAAGCGCGCCGCTATCGTTACTATGAAATCTGGGCCAGCCGCGTGCGCGTGATCGAAACTGGTTACCTCGCGCCGTTGCTGGCTCCCGACAGCGTGCCGAGCGATCAGGAATGGGCGTCGCATCTGGCGAATGATTTGCTGACTCCACACTTTACCATTAGCGTATGGGAAGCAATCGGCCGCCGCCTGCGGCGAAACTATCTCTGGATTTTCCTGCTGCTCGCGCTGAGCTGGAACCTCAAAGTCTATTTGCATCCCGTCCCCGCCGACACGTTTGAATTATTCTTGCAAAGGGCGACGGTGGGACTGGTTCCCGGCCGAATCGTTTTTATCGTCGGCTTTATTTTCAACCTGGTGATCTTAATGTTCGCGGTTGGAACCATAAGACTGCGCAAAGCCACGGGGGAAGTCTTACCACGACATGAGTTTTCGCTGCATCCACTCCAGCGCATGAGCAGTTGGACCAGGGCCGCAAGTTCGGGAGGACGCGCGACAGTACGACGCGCGCGGCGCGCACGGCAACGTTTGCGGGGCGGCGTCACCGGCGAACATAGAAAAATCGATATTACCCAGACCCCCGAGCGCCGGATGCACGTTTCCGAAACACCTGATCGCGTGATTAAGTAAAAAGGTCTCCGATAATTCGCGAGTACTGTTCAGTAAACATCCCGGCGGCCTTGCTCTCATTAGCACCGCGGCTTTAGCCCGGTGATTATTGATTGGATATTAAGAGGGAAACCGTTTAAACGGTTTCCGGTTATTGGGAAGGTTCTGAATCACCGGGCTAAAGCCACGGTGCTAATGAGAATCGTACGAAAGCGCTATAACGCTACCAGCTTACTTTTCCTTTCCATCATGCTCGAACTTGACGGCCAGAGACTCTCGCTCGCGCAGATTGCTGCGGTCGCGCGCGGAAGAGAACAGGTTTCGCTGGCCCCGGCCGCGCGCGTCCGCGTCGAGCAATCGCGAAAAGTCGTGGAACAGATCGTCGCCGAAGGCCGCACCGTCTATGGCGTCAACACCGGCTTTGGCAAACTCTCAGACGTCCACATCGAACGGTCCCAACTGCGCGAACTGCAACTTAATCTCGTTCGCAGTCACTCGTGCGGAGTCGGCGCGCCGCTCTCGGAAGCGGAAGCCCGCGCCATGCTGCTGCTGCGCGCAAACGTTCTCGCCGAAGGGTTCAGCGGTTGCCGGCCCATCCTGATCGAAACTCTAATCGCCATGCTAGAGCATGGAGTCACACCGGTAATTCCAGAGAAAGGCTCGGTGGGCGCCAGCGGAGATCTCGCGCCACTCGCGCATCTGGCGCTGAACGTGATCGGCGAAGGCGAAGCTTTTTATCACGGCGAAAGATTGCCGGGCCGCGAAGCTTTGCAGCGCGCGGAAATCGAACCAATCCAACTCGAAGTCAAAGAGGGCATCGCGCTGCTCAACGGCACCCAGGCGATGGTCGCCGTCGGTGGTCTGGCATTGCATCGAGCCGAACGAGTCGCGCGCCTGGCAGATGTAGCCGGCGCCATGACCCTGGAAGCAGTGCGCGGAACCCCTGTCGCTTTCGATGAACGCATCCATGCTGCTCGCCCGCATCCGGGCCAGATCGAGGTCGCCGCACACTTGCGCGAGCTGCTGCGCGACAGCCAGATTCGGCAATCGCATCTGGAGAACGATCCGCGCGTGCAGGATGCCTACTCGCTCAGGTGCATGCCGCAGGTGCACGGCGCAATTCGCGGCGCGCTGTCACACGCGCGCGAAACTGTCGAGATCGAAACCGGCAGCGCGACCGACAATCCCTTGGTGTTTGCTGAAACCGGCGAAGTTCTTTCAGGAGGAAACTTTCACGGCGCGCCGCTCGCGCTCGCGTTCGACTTTGCCGCAATCGCGATGACGGATCTAATGAGCATTACCGAACGCCGTATCGACCGCCTGGTGAATCCGGATTCGAACGAAGGCCTGCCGCCGTTTCTGTCCGCGAAACCGGGGGTTGGGTCCGGCTTAATGATGATGCAGATCGTAGCGGCCGCGCTCTTGAACGAAGCGAAGGTCCTGGCCCATCCGGCGAGCATCGACAATGTGCCGACCGATGGCGGCAAAGAGGATCACGTCTCGATGGGCATGACCGGAGCGACCAAGCTGCGCTCGATCGTCGACAATGCGGAATTAATTACCGCGATCGAATTGATTACGGCGGCGGAAGGTTTGGAATACCGAGCGCCTCTGCAACCCGGCCGCGGCGTAAAGCAGGCTTACGAGATCGTCCGCCGGCACGTGGCGCGCCTAACCAATGATCGAGCAATGTCGGATGAGATCCAAATGATCGCCGAGGCGATTCGGGCTGGTGAGTTTGATGATCTGACCTGATGCTCGCCAAGCCTTAACGCAAATAGGGGGAAGGAGTACACTCTCTAACAGGAGCGAAAGTTAGGCTCCATCCTGACTGAGGAAGTTATGGCCACACTAGAACAGATCATCGAGGAAGCCCGTGGACTTTCGCTTGGCGAAAAAAGCAAGTTGCGGCAGGCTTTAGACCGCGAGTTGGAGCAACCGGCGCCCGCGGAGTCAGCAAAGCCTGATTACCCCACCAACGAGCAGGAACGCGCCTGGATCAACGCTCACCGCGATGAATACGTGGGCCAGTGGGTCGCGCTTGATGGTGATCATCTGGTAGCGCACGGTACCGACGCGAAAAAGGTCTACGAGGAAGCCAGAGAGCAAGGCATCGCAGCACCCTATCTTGTTCATGTCACCCCAAGGGTCGAGGCTTATGTCGGAGGATGGTGAACCCAAGTGCATCTACTCGAGTTTGACACCCTGCACGATTACGGCACTGACAAAGAGAGCATCGAGATCTCGGTTACACTCAGCTTTGGTGAGCGGACTGTAAGCTTTCCTGCTCAACTCGACACCGGCGCGACGTTCTGCGTATTTGAGCGCAGTTATGCTGAAACTCTTGGTTTGTCCGTCGAGTCAGGTATGCCGCTTCGCTTCAGCACAGCGATGAACAGCTTCGATGCTTACGGCCACACAGTTACTCTGTAAACACTCGGCTACTCTTTCGACGTGACGGTCTATTTTGCAGCGGAAGAAAGTTTCACCCGCAACGTGTTGGGCAGACGCGGCTGGCTCGATCAAGTGCGACTCGGCCTGGTTGAGTATGAGAGCAAGCTTTATCTGAGCCGTTACAACGAGAGATAGTGCGGCATTCTAGGCTAGAGCCTTCACAATATGCCCTACTATTTTTTCAAGCGCATTCACTCGTAAGATCCTCATCGAGTCTGGTTTGTTTTACATAATTTGCTCCAGTGGCGATTGTTATCCCCACTGCATTCCTGATCAATCGATAAAAGACTACCGAGTCGTCTGGAGACAGGGATTTCAACGTCCTAAAATAGTCAAGGTCTAGATCCAACACATATGGACCCTCAACAATCGAGTCAATGTTGGCGCTTTGAGCCATTGAGTTTGCGTTATGTATTAACCAGTCCAACATGATTGATTCGATTGCCTGATCCGCCTGATGACGATCTCGACGTCACGGCGGATGCGCTCGCCAATCGCTTGAACCGAGAGGTGAAGCCTTCGGCCTTGGCGGCGTAAAACGATCGGCTATACGATCCCTTAATCCGTCATTCGCGTTCAGTGATGCCTTTCTCGGCAAAGAACTCGCGAAAGAAATCT
>JAWVEB010000004.1:0-58629 GCA_033856915.1 Blastocatellia bacterium
CTTATTGATCTCGTCTTCCGCGAACCCTATCCGCCCAAGTCCGGACAGGCGTAGACCAAAGCCCATCACGATCATTAATCCGATCAGGAGCACGGTGGTCTTTTCCCAGGACAAAGCTATCGCGCTCCTCCTTCGTGATAAAGAAATCGCCGCCGCTTTGCCCTCAACACCTACTTCAGTTTTTATTGAATCAAAATCAACTGATGACAACTTGTAAAATTCTCCCTGTGTAACCAGCCCGCTGCGCTCCACACAACCGAGATCACGACGCAGAGACCCGGTCGCTACCGCTCCGGGTACTGACCTCTCTATCGCGCTGATGCTTTGCTTCTTCGGCGAGCGCGGCCTCTGCGTCACGCGCCACGGCGCGTAATGACAGGCCGCGTTGCATCAGGAAGGCCATTCCTATCGCCGTCCAAAAAACATCGCGCGCTTTACGAACGATGGCCAGGGTCACTCCGGTGACTTCTGTGAACAGCAGCACTTTGGAAACCTTTCCCGTGCCGGCCTCATCAACGCCCATGCGCAGCGGAATAAACTTGAAGCCCATCGTGATCACACGATTCACCGACTCCAGAATGAAAGCCGTAAGAAACGTCGGCGGTTGTTGTGGGCTAATAAAGCTCAGTACCACATAGATTTCGCAGACGCCGGCGAGGTGAAAGCACGCTTCCAACAGGACAATGGGAAGGAACCGCGACTGATGGTTGCGGTAGAAGCCGTAGATTCGATCTTCCAGCGTTCGCCCCTTCTCAATCCACTTCGCGTTGAGACCACGACGGTGCAAAAAACCGGCGGTGCCGCTGATGAATCCAACTTTCCTGCGCACCAGCAAAGTGCCCAGGACGATTACGATCAGAATCACGCCGAGGACGATGAAACTTCCTACCCGCAGCCCCTGCGGCAGACTAAAACTCAGCAGCAGAGCAATCATCCCCGCAGAGATGAACACGGCCACCGACAAGCTGTAAAAAATATTCTCGATGGCGATGGCTGACAGCCCGGCCATCAACGGAAGGCGGTCGCGAATCAGAGCGGGCTTGGCGGGTTCAGAGATGACGAAGCTGGCGAAGGGCAGCACGGTGCCGATAGCGTCGCCCATAACTCGCGCGCGAAACGCGTCCCAGAACCTTAGTCGGTAAGGCTCTTCTACGCACAGGCACCAGGCGAATGAGCGCACGATCTGCCGGACCGCCGAGATCGCAATGATGAGCAGGAAACCGGCGCCCAGTCTCCTGATGCCGTCCGCGATTTGTCCAATTCCTGCCCGTTTGACGAAATACGTGAACAGGGCCAGGCCCAGTACAGCGAAAATTATGCCGAGGGGAGTAAGCCCCTTCCGTGATCCTTGCGCTTGCGTCTGACTCATTGTTGAAACTGGGTTATAAGAAAGAAAATAGAACATCGCGCGGGCGATGTCCAAAGGGCAAAGACCGTGCCTGGTTGCAAAGGCAATGGAGCACGCAAAAGCGGTTCGGTCCGCACGGGAGCGCCGGATTAATCCGACAAGTGTGTAACTGCCCAGTGGCACAGACTTCAGTCTGTGGATCCGCGCGGACAAGATCACAGACTGAAGTCTGTACCACTCGTCCCTCCCGTTTTGCCTTTTGGTCTGCCCGTTGATTATGATGTCGATTCAAGATCGACAGACTTTCCCGCGGGCCCCAGTCACACAATGAGTCAAAGCCAAATTGCCATCGAACAACTAATCGCGCGTCCGCTGACGACGCTCTCTGAAGACGAGCAAATGTTTCGGACCAGCGTGCGCGAGTTTGCCGAAGGCGAGATTCGCAAACGCGTCGAAGCTATGGACGAACAGGGCCATTTCGATCCCGAGCTGACGAAACAATGTTTCGAGCTGGGCCTGATGGGGATTGAAACGCCGGAGGAATTCGGCGGTGCCGGCGGCTCGTTTTTTCAAGCGATTCTGGCCGTCGAAGAATTGTCGCGCGTAGATGCTTCCGTGGGCGTCTTTGTCGATGTGCAGAATACCCTGGTCAACAACGCACTGATTCGCTGGGGCAACCAGGAACAGAAGACAAAGTATCTGTCGCAACTGGCCAGCGAAAAAGTTGGCGCCTATGCCCTCAGCGAAGCCGGCTCCGGATCGGACGCGTTTGCGATGCAGACGCGGGCTTTCGATCGCGGCGATCACTTTGTCATCAATGGCCGCAAGCTTTGGATCACCAACGGCAAGGAAGCGGAAATCTTCGTTCTCTTCGCTAACGCAAATCCCGAAGCAGGCTATCGCGGAATCACGGCCTTCATCGTCGAGAAGAATTTCGCCGGCTTCTCAGTTGGGAAAAAAGAGAACAAGCTCGGCATTCGCGCGTCATCGACGACTGAAATAATTCTGGAAGATTGCCCGGTACCCAAAGAAAACGTGCTCGGCGAAGTCGGCAAGGGTTACAAGACTTCGATCGAGACGCTGAACGAAGGACGCATCGGCATCGGCGCGCAAATGATTGGCATCGCTACCGGCGCGCTGGAAAGCGCCTTGCGCTACACCGGCGAGCGCGAGCAGTTCGGCAAGCACATCAACGAATTTCAGGGCGTACAGTTTCAACTGGCCGAGATGGCCACGGATCTGGAAGCCGCGCGGCTGATGGTTTACAACGCCGCCCGGATGAAAGACGCGGGTATGAACTTCGTCAAAGAGGCCGCGATGGCGAAGCTTCATTCGTCGCGTGCGGCCGAACGCATTACTTCGAAGGCGATCGAAATGTACGGCGGCTATGGCTACGTAAAGGATTATCCGGTCGAGAAGTACTGGCGAGATTCGAAGATCGGCGCGATTTACGAGGGCACTTCTAACATGCAATTGCAGACGATCGCGAAGTTGATCATTGGTGGGAAGTGAAAGCGGCGCAGCAAGTGAACGCAGAAGAGATTAAGCGCTATTTGACAGAGCTGAATGATGAACTCCGCTCGATGGATATCAAGGGCGAGATTTGTTTGTATGGCGGCGCCGTGATGGCGATTGCGTACAACGCCCGTCCGGATACAGATGATGTAGATGCAGTCTTCGAACCGGTCCGGGAGGTTCGCAAAGCGGCCCGTCTGGTTGCCGAGCGAAATGGGCTGCCGATAGGTTGGCTTAATAATGCCGTCGAGATATTTCTGGCGCGACATGAACGCCGCATCCTGCTCGACCTGTCGCATCTTAAAATCTATGTGCCGCTGCCCGATTATTTGTTGGCAATGAAGGTGCTGAGCGCGCGGGCCGACACAATGGATCAAGATGACCTCAAGGTCCTAGTCCGAAAATTGGGTCTAAAGAGCGCGGGTGAAGTCTTCGGTATCGTAAAGGGCTACTATCCGCACAAAGAGATTAAGCCTGAAACACGCATTCTGATAGAAGAACTTTTGGGAACACGTGATAACGGTTAAAGAAACCAGAGATAAGATCGCCAACGACCAAAAGTGGTGGGCGATTCACCTGATGAATTTCGTCGACGACTTTCGCCGTTCTAGAGATCTACAGGCCATTGAGGCGCCATTTCGGCAGGGAGAGCGAAAGATGGATGCACTAGTCGCGGCGACAGTTGAGTCACTTTGCGATGAGCTTGGCATGGAGGCACCGCAGTGGCTGGAACAGATTCCCGAGTGTGAAGAACCGTGGTTTGTAAGCGGGCTCGAAAGACTGAAGGCCATCACAATCGTTCAGAGCCCTTTGCGCTTCCGCATGCGAAAGATTTTTGTGCTGGAGAACTTCCTGAGTCGAGTTTGATAACAGATGGCTACATCACGAATCGAAATCTTCGAACAAATGCTCGCGGGCGATCCGGGTAACACGATGGTCATGTTCGGACTGGCTAAGGAATATGAAAAGGCCGGCGACGAAACGAAGTTGATCGAAACGCTCGAACGTTATCTCGCGGCTGCCGACGATGAAGGGAACGCCTACGGGATGCTGGCGCGCGCGTTCGAGCGAACTAAGCAATCCGACAAAGCGCGGGAGAGTTATCAGCGCGGTATGGATGCGGCGGCATCGCACGGTCATCCGGGCATGGCCGAAGAATATAAAACGATTTTGGAAAGCGAATTTTCAGCGCCGTAGGCGCGGTTCGGAGTCCCGCCTTTAGGCGGAGTTTTCTATTTGATGTTTCCGCCTTAAGGCGGTACTCCGAACTGAGAGCAACAATCATGAGTGATCTAAAAGTCCTAAGACTAGTAAAGAAATCCGACGGCGAGCTGCCTGAAAAGGCTTTCACCGCGGAAGCTGTCGCGCAGCCCGAGCCCAAGCCTGCGCCCGTAAACAGACCCGTCGCTGCGCCTGCAATCAAACCAGTCCCGGCGCGCGGCAAGCAGCCGCAGAAGCAACCAAACAAGCAGCCCAGTCTTAGCCGGGAAGAGATGCTGAAACTCTTTCGCATGATGCATCTCTCTCGCCGTCTGGACGACAAGGAAATTCAGATGAAAGGCCAGAACCGAATTTTCTTTCAGATTAGCGGCGCTGGCCACGAAGCGATCCTGGTGGCGGCGGGCATGTGTCTCAAGCCGGGCCATGACTGGTTCTATCCCTACTATCGCGATCGCGCGTTGTGCCTGCAGTTGGGGATGACGCCGCTGGAAATGCTTTTGGAAAGCGTCGGCGCTGAGGCTGATCCGAACTCGCACGGCCGGCAGATGCCTTCGCATTGGGGACATAAGAAACTCAACATCGTCTCGCAGTCGTCTCCCACCGGCACTCAACTCTTACAAGCAGTGGGATGCGCCGAAGCTGGTTATCGAGTGAAGCTGATCCGGGAATTGAAGAAGGTGGTCAAAGGCTTTCATAACGATGAAGTCGTTTACGTTTCGCTCGGCGACGGCACGACCAGCGAAGGCGAGTTTTGGGAAGCCCTTAACACTGCCTGCAATTTGAAACTGCCGGTAGTGTTCCTGCTCGAAGATAACGGTTACGCGATTAGCGTCCCCGTCGAGGTGCAAACGGCGGGCGGCGACGTCTCAAAGCTCATCTCGGGATTTCCTAATCTATATCGGCAACGTTGTGATGGCACGGACGTAATCGAGTCGCTCGCGACCATGCGGCGCGCGGTCGACAATTGCCGGAAGAATCGCGGGCCTTCATTTGTGCACGCGAAAGTGATTCGTCCCTATTCGCATTCGCTTTCAGACGATGAAAAGCTGTACCGGGGTGAAGCCGAACGTGTTTCCGATGCCGAACACGATCCGATAAAAAGGTTTGGCGCGCTGCTCGTGCAGGAAGAGATCGCCAGCCAGGACGAGCTGCAAAAGCTGAAAGACGAAGTTGATCGCGAAATCAACGAAGCTGCCGACATCGCGCTCGCCAGTCCACAGCCTGCGCCCGAAACAGCTTTGGACTTTATCTATTCGCCCTCCGTCGATCCAACTTCTTCAGAGTTTGATACCGAAGATCAGGTAGAGCTTAGCGGCAACCCCGGCACGATGGTCGATCTGATCAATCGCTGCCTGCACACTGAAATGAAACGCGATCCGCGCGTAATTGTGTTTGGCGAAGACATCGCCGATTGCTCGCGCGAAGAATCCCTGGGCCAGCTCAAAGGCAAGGGCGGCGTTTTCAAAGTCACGGCTAACCTCCAACGTGAGTTTGGCAGCGCGCGGGTCTTTAACTCGCCTTTGGCGGAAGCGAACATCGTGGGCCGCGCCATCGGCATGGCCACGCGCGGCTTAAAGCCCGTGGTCGAGATTCAGTTCTTTGACTACATCTGGCCGGCCTATCATCAGATTCGCAACGAGCTGGCGCTGTTGCGCTGGCGCTCTGGCAATGAGTTCTCGTCACCGATGGTGATGAGAGTTCCGATCGGCGGCTATTTGAAGGGCGGCGCCATTTATCACTCGCAGTCGGGCGTGTCGCTCTTCACCCAGATTCCGGGACTGCGGGTCGTCTATCCTTCAAACGCGCTCGATGCCAACGGGCTGTTACGGACATCGATTCGTTGCGATGACCCGGTGCTGTTTCTTGAACACAAGCATCTCTATCGGCAGGCGTACAACAAATCGTCTTACCCGGGCGACGATTTCATGATTCCGTTTGGCAAAGCCAGGACGGTTCGCGAAGGCAATGACTTGTCGATCATTACCTACGGCGCTTTGGTTCAGCGTTCAATGGTTGCGGCGAAACAAGCTGAACAGCAGGGCATCAGCGTTGAGGTGATCGACCTGCGCACGATGAATCCTTACGACTGGAATGCAATCGCCGAATCGGTGAAGAAAACTTCCCGCGTGATTGTCGCCCACGAAGACACCATGTCTTGGGGCTACGGCGCCGAGATCGCCGCCCGCATCTCAAACGAACTATTCGAGTACCTCGACGCTCCCGTCCGCCGCGTAGCCGCGCTCGACACGTTCGTTGCCTACGCGCCGCAGTTGGAGGATGCGATCCTGCCGCAGGTGGCTGATGTGCTGAAGGCGATTACGGAGTTGAAAGGTTATTGAGCTTGCTGGCTGTCTCTTCACCCCGCCAGGGGTGAAATGTTTATTGCTACGATCTCTAGGTTTCCATCAGCTCGGAGGAAGACGAAGCATTGTCACACCTTCAGCAGGATGAGTAGTCCCTTGCCGATATTGAACCCCAAATTCTTCAAATCTCCCGCCGCCTTCAGCAAATGGCTCGCCGCTAACCACGCTAAATCAAAAGAACTCTGGGTTGGCTTCCACAAAAAGAACTCGGGCAAGCCGAGTATTGACTGGCCTGAATCCGTCGACGAGGCACTCTGCTTTGGTTGGATCGACGGCATCCGCAAGAATGTCGATGAAGTCAGTTACAAAATCCGTTTCTCGCCGCGCAAGCCAGGCAGCATTTGGAGTGCGGTGAATATCCGCAACGTCGAGAGACTGATCAATGAGAAGCGGATGCAGCCCGCCGGGATGAAAGCCTTTGCGGCGCGCCAAGAAGATCGATCAGGCATCTATGCCTACGAACAGAGAAGCCCTGAACTCATCGAACCGTATTTAGGAAAGCTCAAACGAAACAAAGTCGCGTGGAAGTTCTTTCAAGCGCAGCCGCCTTCTTATCGGAAGGTTATGAACTGGTGGGTCGTCAGCGCGAAGAAAGAAGAGACGAGACTTAAGCGCCTCGACCAACTCATCTCAGAATCGGCACAGGAGCGTCGCATGAGATAAACCAACCCGCAACATCGAACCCGACCAGGGCTTGGGCAAGTATCAAAAACCTCTCGACGTTGCTAAACCTGATTCTGCCGAACCCAAACAGTACGTTTGGTTGTACGAGTTCCCTCCGCCAGTGCAGACAATCCGGTCGCAAGCGATTCATATTACGAGCGTTAACCTCGTAAAACCACCCGGCACGTCTGTTGCTCCTCCTCTCCTGTAAGAACAAAATACCCCCAATCCCGACAAGAGAAAACCATGGTTTTTAAGGAGGATGAAATTATGAGTAAACGTTTGATTGGGGTGTTGGGAGCAACACTTCTCTTGTTTTCGCTAGCCGCTGCCGCGTTCGGGCAAACGGTTACCAAGGTCCAGGCAGTGCAAAACTCTGACGGGACTTACACCATTGTAGAATACCCGGTCGGCAAAGAAACAATCGTCAATTTGAATCCGATAGGGCTTAGCGGCGCCAGGGGGCAAGCAACTATTCTGCGCGCGGCTGATGGCACAAAGGTTAGAGTAAATCTCAGCGGCCTGCCGGCCGAAGCAACCGCGGTGAATCTATATGCCGTAGAGCCAACCGGAGCCGTCACTATGTTAGGCCCGGTCGAAGTTGCAAACGGCGCGGGCGTGTTCACGACCTCGATTCCCTTGACGAAGTTTATGTTGGTGGCGTCGCCGGATTCGAATCTGTCGACGTATGGAGATAGCACGCAGGTTTATTTCCGCAGCGCGGTGCCGAGCGGGCTGACTCTAATTCCGTTGACTAATGCCGTCGGCGAGACTATCGGCGCGGTAGCTGCGCCCGTAACTGCCGTGACAGATGCGGTAGTCGACTCGGCGATAGCTGATTACACGGTTCCCATGCTGGGCATTGGGACCTTCAAGAAAGGCGACGACACTAAACTAAAAATAAATTTCAGCGGTGCGATGGAAGGCTCGCGGGCGAATGTTTTTATCGAGCCGCACAAACACGGGAGGACAACCGAAGTCCTTATGCGTTTCCACGATTTAAAGGAAGCGCCGAAGGGTCTTGCATATGTTCTTTGGGCGGTATCACCTGATAATCAGTTCACCAGACTCGGCCAAATCATCAATGTCAAGGGACGTAATGAAGCCGAAATCAAGTCTGAAGTGGCGTACGACGATTTTGGTTTGATGCTGACGACGGAAAGCCTGGGCGTCACTCAGGGGACCATCATTAGGCCATCCGGTCAAAGAGTTGGAGTAATCCAGATAATTCCTTAGATCCAATTCACAAAGCTATGATCCCGGAGGGGATCAATCGAGGGCTGCCATCTACGGCAGCCCTTTTTTTTGGTCTTGGTGGCAAAGACTTTAGTCTGTGCTTGTGTCATCGGCGAGAAGACCGACTGAAGGGCTTGCCTCAATACCAGCTCGGAATAGGTTTTACGGAACGATTGCCGCCAGCCTGTCGTATATTGACGCGGACACGGAAAGCCCGTAAATAAAGGCGCATAGGCGAAAGGCACCAGGTAGAAGAAATGAAAGAAGCAACCGATGTTTTGAAGATAGTGGGAATTGTCCTGCTGGCGTTGTTTGTACTGGCCGTGGGCGTGCCAGTCGTTTTGGCAGCAGCCGGAGTCGCCCTCGGCGTCCTTGGCCTGCTTATCGGCCTGGCGATAGCGCTCATTAAGATCGCTATCGTGGTCGCCATAATTTATTTAATCGTCGTCGGGATTCGCGCCGTGCTGCGGTAGAGCACGTTTAACTAACCAATCTTTTCAGCACGCACCTCACTAAAAATCACCCTTGAGCCATCAGACTGCTTGATCCGTTCGTCCTTGCAAGAAATCGCACTTGACTGATCATTGAACTCGCGCGATTATGCCTTCGGGGTTAGACTCGCAAAGAGGCGCGACGACATGACACCGGAACCCAGACTTGATCGACTTGAGCGGCTCGCGAAATTATTCGTGAGAGCCGGCCGGCGGGCGCGGCTCGACATAAGGCACCAGGACGAGAAAATAAATATCCTCATTGACCTTCAGATGCAGAATCAGGAGTTGTTCGCGAGAAACGAAGAAAGATTTGCGAAGAACGAGGAGCGGTTTGCGAAGAACGAGGAGCGGTTCGCGAAGAACGAGGAGCGGTTCGCGAAGCAGGATGAAAACATACAAGCGCTTTTGGAGCTTCAAAAACAGAATGAAGAGAGATTTGCCCGAACCGACAAGAGATTCGTTGAGCTGGCTGAATCTCAAGCTAACTCAGACCGTCGACTGGATTCATTGATCGAGCTCATCCGTTCGAAACGGAATGGCAACTCTTGAGAGCGCGCTAGACATTAAACCTGAAATTCACTACATCCCCTTCCTGCATGATGTAGTCTTTGCCTTCCAATCTCATGAGTCCCTGTTCTTTTGCCGCAGCGTATGTTCCCGCGCGTATCAGCGCGTCGTAGCCGACTATCTCGGCCCGGATGAATCCGCGGGCGATGTCTGAATGAATCTCGCCGGCCGCATCCTGCGCGCGCGACCCCTGGGGAATGGTCCACGCACGCACTTCTTTTTCGCCGGCAGTCAGAAAAGACATCAGGCCCAGCAGGTGATAAGCGTTCTTGATTAAGCGATCGACGCCGCTCCCGGAGACTCCCAGGGTTTGCAAATAGTCGAGCCGCTCCACCGGGGGCAACTCGACCAACTCGGCTTCGAGCTGAGCGCAGATAGTCAAACATTCCGCCCCTTCAGACTGGGCCAGATCGCGCACGAGGCGCAGATGGGCGCTTTGCTCCGGCTTGGCCAGCGTGGCTTCGTCAACGTTGGCCGCGTATATCGTCGGCTTCATGGTGAGCAGGAAAAAGTTGCGCGCAATGGCGCGTTCATCGTTCGTCAATTCAACGATGCGCGCGGAATTGCCTTGTTCCAACGCCGGCTGAATCTTGTCGAGAACTTCCAGTTCCGCGCGCGCTGTCTTGTCACCCCCCTTTAATCCCTTCTGGGCTTTTTCGCGGCGACGTTCAGCAGTTGCAAGATCCGCCAGGGCCAGCTCGATCTGGATTGTCTCGATATCACGTTTCGGATCGACTGAGCCCTCGACGTGCACCACGCCTTCGTCTTCAAAGCAACGTACGACCTGGACTATCGTGTCGGTTTCGCGGATGTTCGCCAGAAACTTATTGCCGAGACCCTCGCCTTTCGAGGCCCCTCGCACCAGTCCTGCGATATCTAAGAATTCGACCGTGGCCGGCACTATGACGCTGGTTTTGACGAGTTTCGCGAGTGGCTCAAGTCGCTCATCAGGAACCGGGACCACGCCGACGTTGGGCTCGATGGTGGCGAACGGATAGTTGGCCGCGAGGGCGGCGCTCTGTGCCGTCAGGGCATTAAAAAGCGTCGACTTGCCGACGTTGGGTAAACCGACTATGCCTGCGCGAAGCATACTGTGAGCAATTCCTCCTCAATGCGAAACCAACACTTCTACACTGCCGCTGGACGTAACGCAAGCGGCGGGAATCGACAGACCGCGGAAGTAAAATCGGTGTTGGGATCTTTGAGAGCCAGCGTGATGAAAGTCAGTGCCACTTGCTTGAGAGGGCGGGCCCGAGACTCATCTGGTCAGAAGCTGAGTCTATGGTCATCGCTCACGCACGTGGTACTGGCTTCAGGCCTTGGATTGATCCATCCAGACAAATGAGTGAGCGGCCGTCGCCGGGATCAATGATCGATCTTCTGCATGGTAATTGTCGTGGTGGGTGAACTTCCCGCCGTGCGGCTATACGAAACCCAATAGCCGGCTTTTGGATAGCGCAGCAGTTTGTAGATGGAGCCGTCCGTTTTCGCCTCAGCTTCGGAGCCCAGCACTTCTTTAGCCGAGGGAATAGCATTGGCGCCGTTCATGAAATCAATCGAGATGGCCGTCACCGCGCCGGCTTTGTCATAGTACACCTGCACGGCTTGAGTATCGTTGAAAACGTACAGGTCCATCTCGGCGCTTTTGTCGCGCGGATTTCCCAGCTTCTTGCGCGTGGCGTCGGCAGTCATCCCGATGCGCACGCCCTTAAACTCGCTGAAGGTGGGCTGGTTTTCCGGGTCGTCAGGGGCCATCCTGGTTCGTTGCGCGAGGGAAACATTTGCGGTGAGCACGATGAAACTCAGCATGCCCGCGAAAACGAAAGTTGATCTTCTGGTTCGATCTCGAAACAGTCTGGGGGAAACGCAAAGCATTTTGTACTCCTCCGATGATGGCCACGCTTAGGTTTGCGCGGCGGAAGGTTTCGGAACCGGGCGAGCCTGCCATCGTTTGCAGATGACCGGCCATTGCGATGACGTTGACAATATGCCAAGCCGGAATAACAAGTCAATAGTTTCAATGGCGGTGAATTATGCTGGCGGTCCGCGACTGACTTCCTATTGACTCGCAGGCCGATTTGGCATAGAAGCATTGTGATTTCTAACTCAACCAAAGCGGTTTCAAATTTGATCCTAAAAGGAGTAATGGGGTAATGAAGAAATATCTTTCGCTGGCTGTGCCCTTCATGGCCATAGCACTTTTGGCCTTTTCCCAATTCGGTTGCGCCAACCCGCAGAATACAAACACTAACACCGTCGCAATAGCGACACCCGAACCGACGCCGGATACGGCGGGTATCGAGGCGGAGCTGACAAGAATCGAGAATGATTGGCCGCGCATTATCAAAGAGCATGATGCGGCCACTGTTCGTCGGATCGAAGCTGATGACGCCATTTTTGTTTATCCCGACGGGACACTCGGCGACAAGGCGCAGGATGTCAAGGACATGGAAGCCGGTTCTTTGAGTGCGGATTCATGGGAAGTCCTGGATTTAAAAGTGAACGTACTCGATAAAGATTCAGCGGTCGTTAGCGGCCGCAACGTGGTTAAGGGCGGCAAGTACAAAATGCCTGATGGTAAGATCCAGGACATCAGCGGCGAGTATCGCTGGGTAGATACGTTCGTGCGGCGTAACGGGCAGTGGCAAGTCGTGGCCGGTGCGGCGGCGCCAGTGCAGAAAAGCGCATCCGCAACTGCAACCCCGAAGAGTTCGCCAACTCCATTAGCGTCTCCGGGCCTGAAGCCAACGCCGTCGCCCAGGGCGATGCCCAAGTCAACACCGGCAGCAAAGGCGTCGCCGGCGATGAAGGCCATGCCTTCACCGGCGAAAACAAAGACGCCTTAGTAGAAGTTTGCGGCGTTGCCGCTTGAGGTAAGCGTGGGCTTGCTCCACTCAAACGATGCATGAAAGCGAAAAGGGCTGCGCCCTTAATTATGGGTGCAGCCCTTAGTCTTTTGGTTGAGCGCTCTCAGTGGTTGCAGAGCTTCCCCCCCATCAAGCGATGCTCGACACCCACCTGCTACTACGATTGCGGGACTTCCAGCCCGCACTCGCTGGGGCTATGGAGGGCAGCCGGAGCTGCTGTTGGATTTGAAGTACCATCGTGCTCGGCGCGGGGGCGGACCTCCAGCTTTCCGGTTTCCACTGAATACTCACTCTCAATCGTAGCCTTAAGTTTCTTGAACTGTATTACCAGGGCAGTGAGTTGTTCGATGATTAGCTTAGCGGACCCGATCATGAGAAACAGGATCAGGGCTACCGAGAAGATTTGAGACTCAAGGTCGGGCATACTCAATCCTCCATTGTTGAATTGATTTTATGTCCGAAACTGGGTTGTAGGGTATTTGTCGCCTCCCCTCTTGTCAACCCCCACATATTGGGAGCACACGTGAGTAGTACTCAAAAAAAATCTGATACCAAATATTGTGGAGGTCGATTTTCGTTGATTTTCATCGTCGTGGGATCGGCAGGCGCCTACCACAACTAATGGACAAGATCACCTTACAGGGGGCACGTGTTTTATTTTTCCCCGCCACTCCAGCCTTCGCCGTGGGTTGAACTTCTACTAAGACCAGATGCCCGGAATGATTTCGCTGCATGCGGGGCAGTTGCCTTCCGGCGTCACTTTCATTTTCTGAATAATGTAGCCGTACCTCTCGACCAGCAGTTCGTCGCATGAGGGGCAGAAAGTGTTTTCCCACCGACCGACTCTACCTGGAAGATTTCCTGCGTAAACATAACGCAACCCGGCATCGCGGCCGATCTCGCAGGCACGAATCAACTGTGCGGCGGTCGTGTTCGCGTTGTCAGTCATTCGATAGTCCTGGTGAAATGCGGTCACATGCCAGGGAATGTCCGGCGAAACTGAGGCGATGAAATCCGCCGCGCGTCGTAGCTCATCTTGGGAATCATTGAAGCCGGGAATTACGAGGGTGACAATCTCTTCCCAGAATCCACGCTCATGAACCATCTTCACCGTGTCCAGAATGTTATCGACCACACCGCCAAGCTGCCGATAATTACGATCGCTCATCGATTTCAGATCGATCTTGTAGCAGTCAGTCCAGGGCCGCAGATAGTCGAGCACCTGCGGCGTCGCATTACCGTTCGAGATAAAGGCAGTGCGCAGGCCGGCAGGCTTCGCTTGTTTGAAAACCTCGATTGCCCACTCGGCGGTAATCAAAGGTTCGTTGTAGCTCGACCCGACCATCGATGCGCCATAGGCCCGGGCCATGGCGATCAATCTTTCGGGCGTGACCATCTTCGGAGAGGACACCGCCGCATCGTCACGCAGGGCCTGTGACGTGAGCCAATTCTGGCAATAACCACAGTGCAGATCACAGCCGAGCATGCCGAAAGTCAACGTGTCCGATCCCGGGAGCGCGTGAAAGAACGGCTTCTTCTCAGTTGGGTCGCACTGTAGAGCGGCCACGTAGTTCACCGGCACGCGCAGTTGGCCGCCTTCGTTGAAACGGACTTTGCAGATGCCACGCTTGCCTTCTTTGATCAGACAACGGTGCCCGCAGGCGAAACAATGCAGTGCGTTGTTGGCGAGGCGCTCGGTCAACTCAGACGCGCCCTCGGCGGTCATCTCGTCCAGGACTTCAGCGAGTGAAGTTGCGGTGGCGCTCAGCGGCATATATCTAAATCCGTTCAATGGTAGTAGTTCGTGTGAGCAATTATACTCCTTGGAATGCGAGGCGTGGCTATTACTTCAATGTAACGGTCCAGTGAAGTTTCTGCTAGAATTTGGCTTGAGGATCGACCAATGACACTCCTTATTGAAGAAGAGGCAGTTGAAAACCTTCCCATCACGATTAATCCAAAGATCATGAGCGGAGCGCCGGTGTTCGAAGGGACGCGTGTACCTGTGGAAGCGCTCTTGACCAACCTCGCTGCTGGTGTTTCTCTGGACGAATTTCTTGATAACTTCCCGACTGTAGATCGTGAGCAGGCCTTGGCGGTATTGAACTTTTCGAACGACACTTTGAAGAAAATTAGGTCTTAGAAAGTGATTCTGCTTGATGAAGGAGTCCCGAAAATCATTCAGCAGCAGTTATCGCATTTATCGATCTCTACTCTAAAAGAGATGGGTTGGAGAGGGATCGAGAATGGGGAGTGCTCGACCTAATGAAAGAACGATTCGCAGTACTTATTACCACAGAGAAGAACATTCCATACCAACAGAATCTAACCAAGCGCCAAATCTCTGCCGTTATTCTTCCGACAAATGATATTCCGATCGTGGAGACGCTGCTGCCGGAAATTGAGGCGGCCCTAACGGACCTCAACCCAGGTGATGTCGTCAGAATACCCGCCAGCAAATTATAGAAATGATTATCGAAGAAATCACCGTCACTGCTTTTCAGCAGCACACGCGCGTCGTCGGTTGTGCGAAGACCAAGCGCGCAATGTGTATCGATCCGGGCGATGCCTCGGAAGATATTGTGAGGGCTATCGACAAGCATGGGTTTGAACTTCAGGCCATTGCCTGCACGCATGCTCACTTGGATCACGTCGGCGGAGTCGCCGCGCTGAAAAAGCTCAAGCCGGATGCACAGATTATCATTCACGCTGCTGATGAGCCTTTATACCTTGAACTGCCCAATCAACCGGCCTGGCTGGGCATTCCGCGTTCGAAGTGGGCTGATTACGGTTTTGAATATGAGCCGCCGCCAAAGGCCGACGAGTACTGGAGCGACGAACAGATTTACGAAGTGGGTGAGCTCAGCTTCCAGGTTATTCATTGCCCCGGCCATACGCCGGGACACGTCGTGCTGTTTGAGCCGAGCGAAAGAAAAGTGTTTGTCGGTGACTGTTTGTTTGCGGGTTCGATTGGCCGCACGGATCTGCCGGGCGGCTCGACTGAGCAATTGATGGATTCACTCTTCAACAAGATTCTGCCGCTCGGCGATGACGTGACAGTCTACTCAGGGCACGGGCCAACCACCACGATCGGCCAGGAGCGGCAGACTAATCCGTTTCTCACCGGCGCTTATAGCTTGGGCAAAGGCGGCAGGTTCTAAGATGGAGTCTCTCACCTTCTCCCGGAGAGGTAGTAGCCAGCAGGCACAAAACAAATCACAAATCTCTCGGTCATCATTCTCACCTCGTTTGGTTGTGTATTTCCTTAGAAAAAGCCAAAGCGGCTGGGACTCAAAGAGCCCAGCCGCCCTGATCGTTTTCGAAAATCGTCCGATTCGAATCGGTTAGTTAGGCATCAGCACTGTATTAACTACGTGGATAACCCCGTTCGATTGATAGACATCACCGACCGTCACCGTTGAGGTGCCGCCCTTCTCGTCGCGCAACACAATGCTGCTGCCATCCATCGAGGCGATCAGAGTGCCACCGCTCACTGTCTTAAGTCGAGCTTTTCCGTGGCCCTTCTTGATGAGCTTCGCCAGTGTCTTCGAGTCGTACTTTCCAGCCACGACATGATAAGTCAGAACCTTCGTCAGCATTGCCTTGTTTTCGGGCTTGAGCAGCGTATCAACTGTCCCGGCAGGCAACTGCGCGAACGCGTCGTTGGTTGGAGCGAAGACCGTGAACGGGCCTTTGCTGTTGAGCGTGTCGACCAGACCGGCAGCCTTAACGGCCGCGACCAGCGTCGTGTGGTCCGCTGAGTTCATGGCGTTGGCGACGATCGTCTTACTCGGGTACATCGCGGCGCCTCCGACCATCGGATTCTCTTTCATCATCTGTGCGAAAGCCGCGGAACTCCCGATTGTCAGAGCCGCCGCCGCGATCATAATTGCGAAAAATCTTTTCATTCGTTCTCTCCCTTTTTGTCCAGGTGAATTGTGACTTCCATCAACAAATACGTAGCGCTTGGCGAGATCGGATTTTTCACATGAAGGATTTCTTGCTCCGTCATTGAATCGGACTTCGGTGAGACGCTATGGAACGCCTTCTGACGGACAGCGAGAAGTGTTAATGACGGCATTAACCAGCCGCGGAGCGGCAAAAGATCTGAAGCCCATGGCGTGAGCCATGGGGCCACAACACCGAAGCAAAACGAGCCCCGGTAGGGGCGAAACCGCTATCGATGCGCATTTCGAGTTTCGCCGCTCTGCGGCTATCTGGTGGGCTACAACACACCCACGGCTGGCGCCGTGGGCTACAGATCTTTTGCCGCTCCGCGGCTGAGGGCCACTGATTAAGAACTGGGACTGCTGAGATAAGTCGCGCCCGTGGGGACTGCAGATCCTTTTTTCGGCTCGAGGGTGATCGCGATGACCGCGCTCTCCATCGCTTCAGGAGGCATGTGTTCGGGAAGCATGGCGTGTCCGGAGGCGTCTACCGTGAATATTCGTCCGGCCATTGGCGAATGGCCCTTGGGAATAAACCACAGCTCATAAGCCTGGTCAGTGGGAGTTGCCGGCAGTCCTTCCGCCATGAGTATCGCCCGGCCGGTTTTCGGATCATAGATGAAAGTTCCCCGCGCGCTCTGTGCCGTTTGCGTGCCGGCCAGTTCCATCTTCTTCGCGCTCGGTGAGTTGAGCAGCGCGAGTGCGTCGCGTTGTCGCCCGAGCACATCGCGATCGCGCACCAGTTCATGCTGCTGAGTATTGAACTGACGCGAGAGCTGCGCGAGCTCCTGCCGCATTCTCGTATCGCGCCGCCACAGCACGATAATGCCCACCAGCATCGCAACGAAGGCGATCGTTGCAGCCACCCTCAGGCCGATCGTCCAGATGTTTCTTTGAGCACGCGGTTTCATCTCAATAACCTTGGCCGCGGGCGAGGTGGCCGGCGGTTCGCGCTGGATGCTGGCCAGGATTCGGTCGCGAACTTCTGGGCGTGGCTCTACCGGCGTCGCGGCGTGCGCCAGCAAAGCGCCGGTGTCTCGCAACTCGATCAGTTCGTCACGACACTCCGCGCAGGTGTTGAGATGTTCTTCGAGGTCACGCGTCCCGGCAGCGTCGAGCGCATCGAGCGAGTACAAGACCAACAACTCCTGATATTCCTGATGTTCCATTAAACTAAGTCGCGTGACTGTCCCAGTAATTCCCGCAATTTGCTCAATCCCGAACGCATGCGCGTCTTTACCGTGCCCAAAGGATCGCCCAACCGCGCGGCAATCTCAGTCTGGGTCAAACCTTCAAAGTAAGCCAGAAAAAGCGTTTTCTGCTGTTCGTCGGGGAGTTCGGCCAGGGCCTGTCTAACGATGGCGCCGGTTTCGGATTTCAAAGCATCGAGCGCGGCGTCGCCAACCTCTTCTTGCGGAGCTTTCGCTACTTCCTCGGCCAATCTCGTGCGCGATCCGGCTGAGCGCAAACGATCGAGCGCGCGGCTGCGGGCGATGGTTACCAACCAGGTAAACGCCCGTCCACGCGCTTCGTCAAAGTCGGCTGCTCGCCGCCAAACCTGCAAAAAGACTTCCTGCAAAACATCTTCCGCCTCTTCGCGGTCATGCAATATACGAAGGATGAGGCCAAACAGGATTAGCCGGTAGCGATCATAACAAGCTGCGAGGGCAAGTTCGTCCCCACCCGCCACGGCGTGTAAGAGATCATTATCAGAAATCTGTGAAGGTTCGGCTTGCACCAGCAGGAACTCAGCGCCATCTCAGTTAATGCGTCGTCGCGACTACCGGACTAAGTCTGACCGAAGCCCCGTCGCGGTTGGCGTGCACGCGGATTCTGCGGTGACCTTTGCCGTCCGTGCCTGAGGCGTAAGTAATCGTGTAAGCAGTGCGCATCTGCGCCACCACGTCGTCGTAGGCTTTCTGCAAATCTTCGAGACGCTTGATTGGGTAAAACACGCCGCCGGAAACAGTGGCGAGCTTTTGTCCCTCTTCCGCGGCGCGGGTCGTGATTGTCAGATAGCGGGTGCGCATCGGATCGACAGTGATCGAAGGGCGGGGGACGCTCGATTCTGGAATCAATCCCGAAGGCACATAGAGCGGATAAATCAGCGCCCCCGATTCGATCGTCGCTTCCAAAATTGCGGGAAAGGGAATGAACGACTTGTTGTCGTCACCGTCCGACAGAATTACCACGGCGGTGCGCTCGCCGCGCAGAGGCTTCAGCGGTTCCACCAGGGTATAGCCGAGCGCGTCCCAGAGCGCGGTTGCGCCGCCCGCGTCGAGCTCATCGAGCTTCTTTGAGAGCAAACGACGATCGGTCGAAAAGCCGGAGATCACTTTGATGTCGTCGTGAAAGCTGATAATCGAGATTCGATCCTGCGGGCTGGCAGTGTTCAGGAAATCGCGCGCCGCCTTGCGGATGAAATCTATTCGCTCTTCCACGCTGCCGGAAACGTCAAGCAGAAGAACCAGATTGAAAGGCTCAGTCGCCGGCGTGACGTCGACAACCCTGCGCTCGCTGCCGTCTTCGTAAACTGCAAAGTCGGAATTGCGCATGCCGGGAATTGCGCGGCCGTTGCGGTCGGTAACGCTGGCGTTAACTCGCATCAGTTGCGCCGAAACGGCGGTGGCTACTTCACCCGGCGGCGGAAGTTTGACCAGCGAAGGTTCGTTGCGTGGCGGCGGGAGAGTTCGGGCAAAATCGCCGAACATGCGCGGGCTAACTGTGCGAATAGCGTCTGTCAGTGGACCGTCACCGCTGCGCACTATCGCGCGTGCTGCTTCAGTCAGCGGCCGCTCGCGTAAATCGTTCGGGGCCATCGTTGGATCGACGTTGAGCAGAATCACGCCGCGCTGCGTGATGAAATTCAACTGCACCAGTTCCTGTTTTTCGGGCGGCTTCTCACTACTGTTATCAGGCTTCTTAGCCGCCTCGTTGGCCTCGCCCTTATTGTCGGCGGCCTCAGCAGTGTCGCCGGGGGTCGCGTCCTCTTTTTTCTTGTGCTTCTTTCGTTTGGCGTCCGGGCCCAAGACGCCGGAAATCGAAAATGCGCCGGCGCGGCCTTCTTTGATTCGCGGCAGTTCAACGTCGCTGAGGAACCGCGGGTGGCTGGATTGCCAAAGGAACTTGAATTTGAGCGCGTCGAGCGGCACGTCCGCGTGAATCGTGCCCGTGTTCGTGAGCACATCGGCCACTTCAAAGTCTCCAATCACGTCGACCATACCCGTTTCAGTCTCGACCTTCACCCGCGAGCGCTTCGGAACGTGTACCGTTAGATCGATGCGGTCCCGCCGTTCGCGCACGGTAATGTCGCTACCAGCGACGGTTACATCGGCGGCTTCGACCGGCGCGCCCGACGAAATTGCCTGCAAGCTTGCACTGCTTTTCTCATCATCAGAAGCAACCACGGAAACGCGCCCATTGCGATTCTTGATCGTCAAGAGAGACTTTCCGCCGGTCGTTAATTCCTTTTCATAAGCTTGCGCTTGCGCCCGGGTGTTTGAGCGAAAAGGGGAGAACGAAGCCAACAAAGAAACAGCAAGCAGAAGCGAAATCTGAATGGGGACTTGGCGGTAAATCCGCCGGTGGGCAATGGAACTACAAAACATAGCGCTTGATCTTGCCCTGCGGTACGTCGGTGGTCAAGTTTAGAAGAGGAGAACGTCAAAGAGAATACCAAAGGCGCCAGAGAGTTCTGTTAGAATGGCCGCGACTTCGCATGACCAATCGTCAGTTCAAATCATTTTCGGACTTCTGGCCATATTACCTGGGCGAGCACAGCCAGCCGGCCACGCGTGTGCTGCATTGTCTCGGCACGCTGACCGCTATCAGTTCTGTGATTGCTCTGATTGCGATCGGCCGTTGGTGGTTGTTTCCATTGGCGCTGGTTCCTGGTTACGCGTTTGCCTGGGCGGCGCATTTTTTCATCGAGAAGAATCGGCCGGCCACGTTTACCTATCCGCTGTGGTCGTTCATGGGTGACTGGAAAATGCTCGCGTTGATGCTGACCGGGAGATTGAAAACCCGAGGGGCGGAGTATCAGAAGCCCGACCGTTAGGGAGGGCTCCTCGCCCTGGCGAACGCATGGCGGCGAGGGTCAGCGCCGGTTTTAGATTGAGCGCGCTTCGCGCGCTGTGCGGGCAGGGATGCCCGCGCTCCATTTTGGAATGAGAGAAACCAAAGCTCAACGCAAGGCCCGCACTGAACAGATCATCAAGCTGCTCAAGCGCGCGCATCCCGATGCACACTGCGCGCTGAATCACTCAAACGCATTTGAACTTCTGATCGCTACCATCCTGTCGGCACAATGCACTGACGAACGGGTCAACATTGTCACGGCGGATCTCTTTCGCAAATACCGTAAGCCCGAAGACTATCTGAAAGTTCCGGCAACCGAACTGCAGCAGGACATCCGGACCACCGGCTTTTTCCGCAACAAGACAAAATCAATTCAGGGCGCGTGCAAGATGATCACGGAAGAATTCGGCGGGCGGGTGCCGCAGACGATGGAAGAGTTGTTGAGGCTTCCTGGTGTCGCGCGCAAGACGGCCAACGTCGTGCTCGGCGTCGCTTTCGGCATTGCCGCGGGAATAGTTGTGGACACGCATGTCAGCCGTTTGTCTCAAAGGCTGCGGCTGACCAAACAGAAAGACCCCGGCAAGATCGAACAGGACCTGATGGAGTTGGTGCCGCGCAAAGACTGGATCATCTTTTCACACCTGCTGATTTTTCACGGCCGCAGAGTCTGCAAAGCGCGACGGCCTCTGTGCGAAGAATGCGTGGTTGAGAAGTTGTGTCCGTCGTCGACGTTGAAGACGGGGAAGATTCCGAAATAAGAAGGCTGATTTAGTAATGATATCTACAAGCGAGGATTCTGAGTTTTCTTGAGTGACCTCATAAACGAGTCGGTGTTCCTGATCTATTCTGCGCGACCAGCAACCCTTCATCTCATGCTTGAGCGGTTCCGGCTTACCAATTCCTCTGAAAGGATCTCGGTAAGGTTCCTTTATTAGACTAACGATGCGTAGCGCCTTGTTGCGATCCTGCTGAATCCACCACGCCAGATCTTCCAAGGCGGCAATATCAAATTCCAAGCTTCTCAAGGGCTTCCTCGAATGGAATTCCGGTTGCACGTTCCTTGGCTTCCAGCAGCCGTCGCTTCATGTTCTCGCTCTTCAGCAGATAAGCAGTCTCTTTTTCCGACTCAATCTCGCGCCACAGTTCGATTGGCACGATGACCGCCGTCGGTTGGCCACTTTCGTCTGATACATACTGTATTTCCAGCATACGCAACCTCCAAGGCAAAAGCCTACGTTAGGAAACTAATCGACGCAAGAAGACCTCTCCTGATCCTGTCCCTCCTCAGAAACTAAATCTTACCCGCAAAGTAATCTGTCGATTCCCGCCTGAACCGCCTCCACCGCCTGGTCCAAAGAAAAACATGCCCGACGTCCCGTTCGACTTTAGAAAGTAAGGCGAGGCCATGTTGCCGACGGGGTTCCCGCGGTTGGTGTGGTTCAGAGCGTTGCTGGCATAGATCGAAAACGAGAGCGAGTATGGTCTTTGAATCTCCGGTTTGGCCGGCGGCTTTTGGCTGCCGGTCGCGCTGACCACACTGGCATTCGCGGCAGCGGGTGGTGGTGTCTTGGGCTGAATGGCCGGCCCAAACTTGAAGACCTTCGCCATTCCCAGGTTGACTGAGAAGAAAGCCGGTCCTTGTCCAAAGTTTTTCGGAATAATTCGCTGACCAGGAACCGGATTCGGATCGAATGCGCCCAGCGGCGTCACGATGACACCAGGCTTGTTCAAGTCTGTGGCGAAGGCTGGGCGTTCGGTAAAGAAGGTATCGCCATTAGTATCGTGGCCAGTCGTGATATTAAAAGGCACACCGGAATTAGCGATGATAAACGTATTCACACTGAACCCGGAGCGCATTTGATAATCCGCGCTGCAATAGAACCAGTGGCGAATATCGAAATTAGCACGACCCCTTTCCTGACTGAAGTCGTACGGATCGAAAGGCGAACCGCTGGTGCCGTTGTCCGTGCTGCGGGTTTTCGCTAAGACGTAGGTGCTCCAAAAACCCACCTTCATAATTTTGCCGCTCATGTTCACGCTCACGTTGTCGTATCTCGATTTGCCATTCGATTGAGATTCGAGGACATTGCCGGCAGCTTGTCCGAGTGGCCGTACGCCGCTGGTGGGCAGCGCGGGATTAAAGGTCCCGGCCAGCGGAGCGTTGATGTTCACCGTGCGTAATAGGCGTGACGTTTCGGCGTGTGAATACGTGATGCCGAACCTGAAAGTCTTTGATACCTGGTGCTCCACGCTCAATGACGAGCGCAAAGAATAACCTGGAGCGATATCTGATCCGAGAAAACGTCTTGTCTGGGGCTGGGCAAAGGCGTCGAGTAGATTGATCGAAGGTATGACAGGAAACAGATCGAGCACCGCAGGATCCGTAACCACGAATTGCTGCTGATTGAGGCCGTTGAACCTGCGCGCTTGCAGGATCAGGTCCTCGGATATTCGGTTGTAAAAGATGCCGATTCCTCCGCGAATCACTGTTTTGGATGGACTGGGCCCGGCTGGCTTTGGAGGTGTCGCTGATTTTGCTGCCGTTGTGTTCTTGCTGTCAGTCGCGGGCGCTTTTGCTTTCTTGCTTCCGAACGAAGGTGACCAGGCAAAGCCAATGCGCGGCGCAAAGTTCGAGTTGCTGCTGATATTGTTCTGGTTCTCGTAGCGCAGTCCCGGCGAGATGGTAAAGTTTGGCCGCAGCTTCCAATCATCCTGCGCATAGAAACTAATGTCGGTTTGATTGACGTCAGCTTCGGGATTTCCACCCGCGATGGAAAACTGTGTAGCGCCGCCTCCGAAACTTCTAATCTGCGCCGCGCTCAGGTTCTGTCTTTGAAATACGAGAGTGCGCCGGTAGCGTTCGAGGCTGCTGATCTCGATCGATGCGCCGCCCGGGATAAGCTGATCGTTTGCATCGAGACTCGGGCCCTCGCCGCCGGCGAAGGTGTAACTGCCGCCGAAATTGTTTGGCGAGATACTGCGAAGCCGCACGTTCCTGAGGCGGCCGCCGATCTTGAAAAAGTGTTTACCCGTTGACCACGAGGTAAAGTTTTGCAGCTCTACGCGGTCCTGCTGGTTAGACGCGGTACCGACTTGGGCGCCGCCCCCAAAAAAAGATTCCGCTACGTTGAGCGCGGGCAGGGCAGTGTTGGCGATTTGGCGAGAAATGACGTGGCTTATCTGCAGTCGAGTTTCATTGATTGTTTTCTCGTTTATGATCGCGGTTTCAGTCACTTGCAGGGTGTAGTTGTGCCGGCCGCCGCGGTACGCGCGCGACGGCAGCGTGAACCCACCGACGCCTTGCAGGTTCTGGGCGAACCAGCCGTAATCAAAATTCGCGACCAGAGTGTGCTTCTTATTAATCTTCAGATCACCGCGCAGACTGAAGTAATCCGATGTCTGTGGGGTGACCAGTGTCTGGTTGAAAAGCGCCGGCTCCAACGTCACTGGATCGAGAATCGTGGCGTTGATGACTGAATTGCCTTCACTGGCATAACGCCCGCCATAGAAGGCGAACGAGGCACGTTTGGGAATAATCGGTCCGGTTAAGTTTACGTTCAGACCGCGCTGTTGGTATGGCGCCCGTCGCGAGGCGAAAGGGTTGCGCGAGTTCAGGCTTTCGTCATTAAAGTTGAAACCGACCCCACCGTGGAACTTGTCAGAGCCGGGTTGAGTATAAATCTCGATTCCACCCCAGCCGGGATATTCATTCTCAGCCGAATAGGGATTCTGATTGATGCGAACTTCCCTGATCGCTTCCTTTGGCGGGACTCGCCCGTTCGAGAATCCATCGACAGTCACCTGCGGCGCGTTCTCTCCCTGGGTTGGTCCGGCCATCGCCTGTAGCGCCGACGCCAGCGCATCAGGATCGTTGGGCAAGGCCTCGAGCTCGCGGCCGCGCAGGACCATGGCGTCGCCGTTTCGATCAGAGTCAGTGCTGATCCCTTTGTTGTCTATCGTGACCGACTGTTCCAGGGCTTCAATGCTAAGTTGCAGATCAAGCGTCGTGGTCGAGCCCGCCTTAACTTTTACCTGCTTCTCTTCGCGTACGGTGAAGCCGACGGCCGCGGCCGTGACCTCGTAATTGCCGGGCGGCAGTGATTTGAATTCATAGTTGCCGGAAGAGTTGGTCGTCGTGGTTCGCGCTTTGCCCTGAGCATCTTTGACGACCACGGTGGCGTTTGTGACCAGACCTTCGAGTTGATCTGTGACCGTGCCCTTGATCGAGCCGGTGGTCTGTTGACAAAAACCGGCGCGAGGGTAGGCGATGATGAGCAGGCCGCAAACCATCAAGAGCGGGAAGATACGGCGCATGGGAGTATGTGACATACGCACCTCAAATGTTTCAGAGAACTTGACTGGCCGAAGGCTTCGCCCAGACTTAGTTTGGTTGAAATAAGACGACTAGGATTCCCTACCGTTACACGTCACTTGAAAGGCAGGGTTGCAAAAAATCCCCTGGGCGAGACTGGGCGTATCTTAGCAGCAAACAGAGTTCATGTCGCAAGGAAAATGGAAAATGGCGGGTGCCTCTCAAGAGGTCAACCCTTAGGTTGCTGATGCGTACAAGCTGGAGCTCGAAACTAAAGCGGCCGATTACCGCCTCGGGCCTGCTTGCGTTGCCGGCATTCCCTTCATCGGAATCGGCAGTTTCCCGTCGGCGCCGCTGGTCAACGCGATGAACGCCTGGTCGGCGCGGATTGAATCGAACACTGCATCGACGCGGGCTTCCATCATCTCCTTCTCGCGCACCGCCTGATAGCGTTCGTACTGGAAGAAGTGACGCCGCAAGAGGCTGAGCGCTCGCTCGCGCTGTCCGTTCTGTGCATAGATCGCGGCGAGATTGTATGACGCCGGCAACAGCTTGACGTTATCACGAGCAATTTTTAGCGCCTCATCCTTCTTTCCGTTGGCGGCCAGAAAAACAGCAGCGAAAACCAGGTTGTAAGGGTCCTTGGGATCGAGAGCGAGTGCCTGTTGCGTGTACTCGTTCGCCCTGGCCGGATCGCCTTCGGAATTCCAATAGACGGCCAGGTTTCGATAAGCGAGCGCGAGCGGAAACTCTGCCACCGCGCGTTCCATCAACTCCAATCCCTTTTTGAACTCACCATCGTGGATCGTCATCTTGCCCAGACCGTGATACGCGACTGATCGGGACAACGAATCGGCCGGCATGTTCAGAATGGCTTCGAACGCGAGCCGCGCCTTGTTCCAGTTACCGATGTTGTGGCGATAGTTCTCGCCCATGAATCGCAGCGGAGTTGGATCAGCCGGATCCATCAGGTGTGCCCGTGTGTACAACTTGTCCGCGGCGATGTAGCGGCCGCTATTTTCAGCCATCAGCCCGAGCTTCATCGTGCGTTGGATCAGCGCGCTCTGCCGGCGTTCGAAGATGGGCGCCGCCGGTATGACGGCAACTTCGACGCCGAGCTTCTTCAGCTCCTTGGCCGCCTCTTTTGCCTTTTTCGGGAACAGGCATTTCTGATCCAGCACGGCGCGATATTCTTTGATAGCGCCGTTGTTGTCGCCGGCTTTGATCTTGCGGGCGGCCTCTGTCAACTGACTATCGACCGCGCCCTCGCGCTGCTTCATCTCGCCTTCGACGACTTTTTCCACCTCGGCGACTTTGAGCTTGCCGTCTTTGTTTTCGATCTTCTTCACCGGAGTGCCGTCAGGAGTGGCCAGAACAGCCACGGGCAGTTTTGAATCACCCAAAAGTTTGTCCGCGTTCGGGAGGTTCGTGTCTGCTACTTCCATCGCGACGCATTGCGAGGCATAGAGAGACAGCGCGCGCGATTCACGCAAACTGGAATTCTTTATTTCAGTCTCAGAAGCGGGAAACCAAAAAAGGACCAGGCCGCCTGTCGCCGGCGTGGCCTTGGTATAAACTTTCCACGGCACCGGATAAGTGGTCGCGTTCGAGCCGCCTCCACCGCCGCCATTCGACATGCCTCCGCCACCGCCACCACCACCGCCGCCGCACGTGGCCCACGACGATTGAATGAAAAAGAGCGCCAGGAGAGCAACGGCGATTGAACGAGCGAATTTAGTCTTCATGGCGCGGGATTATAACAGCGAGTTGCGGCAAAACAAGAAGACTCTGCGCAGTTCTCTGAAACGTGACGAGGTGATGGGAAGGGAGGCGGGGACAAGATGGGGCAATAGCCCGACCGTAAGGGAGGGCGCTTCGTTCTCAAATTACACGCTTGCCCCCTACGGTCAGGATACTGGCTGGATCGAGATAGAGACCTAAGTAGGGATTACCAGGTGCAGCCGTAAGACTTCAGCGCGGCTTCCTGTTGCGCAGCAGCCTGTTTGCAAGCCGCGGCCAGACTTCCTTTGGTGGCTGGATTGTCAGCCAGTTTCTTCCAGGAAGAGCGCCACTGGGCGACAGCGGATTTGAATTGAGCGCGTGCCTGCTCAGGCACTTTGCTCGAAACGCAGGCGTCGTACTTGGCGATGAAATCATCGCATTCAGGGACGCCAATCTTTTCACCAGCGGACGCAGTTGTGGCCGCCGGGGTCGACGAGCTTGTCGTCTTGTTTGAGTTGCCGGCCATCGTGTTGCTGTTTTCCGTCGTGTCAGTCTTGCTGCATCCGATCAGAATAGCAGTGCACAGGATCGCGAAAATCAATAGGGTCTTACTCACCATCGGGGTACTCCTTAAAAGTTCAGCCTTGAAGCTTGAACCAATAACAGAAAAGGGATTGAAAAGCTGCGACATGATACACGAGAAAGCGGAAATTGACAGCTTAAGTGTGCGTATGATCCCAGTCCGTCAGTACTATCGCTGATACGAAGGGGCGGAAGGAATCACCACTCTTGGGAGGTAGTTTCAGTTCTGGCCTATAATCGCTTAATGGAAGAGAAAAATCCTCTGGCAACAACCACTCTCCCCGGTGTCCAACCATCCGCAGAGAATGATCGCGCTCATAGCGGAAGTATTACGCCGAGTACTGAGCCAAGTACCGTGGAAAGGCACGTGATTCTCGTGGTGGACGATTCTGCCGATAATGTAGCGTTTCTGAGTTTGGACCTACAGCAGATGGGTTATCGAGTCGTGACCGCGACCAATGGCGAGGAAGCCGTTAGCATCGCTGCCGCGATCCTGCCGAACTTGATTCTCATGGACATCAGCATGCCACGTTTGGATGGCTTGGGAGCTACGCGCCAGATCCGCGAAATAGAGGGGTTGCGAGAGGTACCGATCATTGCGCTCACCGCGTTCGATACTGAAGGGTTCAAAAGGGCTGCTTACGACGTAGGCGTTTCAGGTTACCTAACCAAGCCCATCGACTTTGTCCGCATGCATAAACTGATCGCACTACAACTCGCGCCCGGCGCTGCTGAGTAAATGACATTAACGAAATGGCAAGAGGAGCAAGGCCGTTTTTACCCGGTGAAACAATTGTCCTTCGCATAGGTTCTCCGTTATAGTCTGCGGGAGCCAGTATGGTTCTTCGTGACGTTGAAGGTCTGGGCCTACAAACAGCGCGATGCATCACTCATGCCCTCATTTAAGCCAACTGACCTATGGAACGCCGAGCCCCACACGCTGGCAAAGATCGAGATCGTACGTCGGTACTTGTTTTTGTGGTTCCGCATCCTAGGAACACGCAGTAATAGATTGACATATATTGATGGCTTTAGCGGGCCAGGGCGTTATCTTAATAGTGAACAGAGTTCACCCACTGCCGCCCTGACAGGAGCCAAGGCAGCCTTCGATGAACTTGTGCGTTCCGGGCGCGCTCCGAAGGAGTGGTTCTTCTACTTCATTGAGAAAGAGCCCGAGTTCTCATCGCGATTGCAGACAGTGATTTCAGAAGCAGTGCCACCCAAAGAGTTCAAGTGGGATGTACAGACCGGTACCTTCGAGGAGAAGCTGAATGGCATATTGGATGAGATCAAGATTTTACCAGGTGGAATACCGCCCACGTTTGCTTTCATAGATCCGTTCGGGGCGACGGGCGTTCCATTTAGCCATGTTGCTGAGATTCTCAAGCATCGAAGCTGTGAAGTATTAATCAACTTGGACTCGGATGGTATTGGTAGATTAGCGGCGGCCCAGGCGATCGAGAAGAACCAGAAAAACCTTGACGCGATTTTCGGCGGCGATATGTGGAGGAGCGCACTGGAGCCACACGCAAAGCTCCCTCTCCTTTGTTCCCAGGTATTAGCTCTTTACAAGTCAAGGCTGCGATCTCTTCCCGGTGTGGAGTATTTCTTCGCTTTTGCGATGCGGAGCAAGCGGGAAATGCTGAACTATCACCTCGTCTTCGCGAGTCAACATTGGCTCGGCCTGGAAAAGATGAAAGAGACAATGAAGGCGGTAGATCAGTCCGGCTCGTATTCCTTCTCGGATGACACGGTAGGTCAAGTTTACTTCGATTTCTCTGATGCGGTTGAGCCGGCGAGGAGAATGCTTAAGGAGCTTGCCGGTAAATGGCGTCCGTATGGTGATTATCGGAAATTTGCGTTGAATGAATCTCCTTTCAGCAATCCAAAAGCTATACTCCGATATCTGAAATCTCAAGGAAAAGTAGAGGTTCAATGGATAGGTGAACCTTCAAAGACGGGGTTTCCCGAAAAGCGAATCAGATTCATCATGTTAAATCCATGAAAGCTCTCAATCCATCCAAACTGTGGAAGAAGCGTCTTGGCGATTGGGTGATAAACCCTTACGTCGGCTGTGAACACGGGTGTTTTCATTGTTACTGCCCAGCGATGCCTGGAGTACGTTTCAACAATCACGGTCACGACCAGCACGAATGGGGTCAATATCTCTATCCAAAGGCAGGCATCGTCGAGGCGCTGCGCAAACAGTTGAAACAGTTTACACCCGACAGGGCTAGGCGCACCGACTGGGGTGACGGCTGGATACTGATGTCTTTCCTAACGGACTGCTACACGCCGACCGAAAGCAGAGAAATGTTAACGCGACAGTCCTTGCAATTATTGCTAGAGGCAGGACACCGCGTACGAATTCAGACGCGGTCGAGTCTTGTTGAAAGGGATTTTGATCTGCTCGCGTCGCATCGTAGTCAAGTTCTTTTGGGCACTTCGCTCCCACACCTTGATGACGTACTTTCACGAGTACTTGAACCTCGCGCGTCTTCACCGTCGCGACGATTGATCACGTTAGAAAAAGCTCGAGCCTTAGGAATACCGGTGTATGTTGCCGTCGCGCCATTCCTTCCGTTTCATGGGTCAGATATTCTGGACGAAGTTCTGAACAGAGTATTGCCGCTAGAACCAACAGAAGTTTTTTGTGAGGTTCTAAACCCTAAGGGTGACAACTTAGGAATGATGCGCCGAGCCTTGGCTGATCCTTATCCGCAGTACGCAAGGTGCATGAACGTGTATTCGATGGAAAGTTGGGCGAATTTCACATGGGAGATGCTGGCTTACGGGCACAGGCGATCATCGCTTTTTGTCCCTTGGCCTGATTCGAAACGTGGTTGGCGCAAGCACGTTTCAAGCGAACAGATCGCTTTCCTCGATAAATTTCTTCCGTCTTACGCGATTACCTCGAATTAGAGGTAGACGCTCTCAAGGCAGCGTCAACGAAACGTTCCGATTTCGTTTACAGCCAAAAGATATCCGAGACCTCCATTTCGCTTGAGAGAGCCGATTGCATCTCCGTGATCGACGGCATCGCATGCCAATTCCTTAACATCCCCAATCGCGCTGACCGCAGCCTTTACAGCACCGCTAGTCACATAGTTCAGAACAAATTTTGGGGCGACCCCGCCGCCTTTCAATAACAAATTTCGCCAAAACTTGCCCTTTTCTTGTCTGAGTCTATCTTTAAGCTCCCCGAGAACTGGAGCGATTCTTGTTTGAATTACATATTCCGCTTCACGGTGAACATCATCTATTGTCGCTCCGCTCTTTAATCCGCTTCTCACAGCAGGCGCGAGCGATAGCATTTGCCGCCTAAACGGAACCAAGTGCTCTTTAAGTTTTTCTCGAGCTTCCAGTAGCTCCAGATCTGGTATTTGAGCGAACGCAGGTAGAACAATCTCCAAAGACTTCATCGCTAGAATTGAGGCTTGAACGTATGCATGCCGCGATAGGTCGATAGATTCAATCAGCGAAGCAGGCACCCGAAAACTTGAATCATCAGTAACTGGGACTACACCTTCTTCAGCGAAAGCGTCTGCGGCCATTGCCGTGACCTGAAGTCGGATGTACCTATCAAACTCATCTCTCGTTCCCCATGGATTTTCGTCCGTTGAATTGAGGTCTATGTCCCCAAGTAAGGTTTCTTCTCTTGCCTCAATTACCTCATTCTCGTAGAGCAAGTCCCCTTCAAGCACCATACCACTAATACCCGAACCACCGCCGCACGCCATTCCAGAGACTGGGAAGTAGTTGATAACTCGGTCGAAAAGCAAACACATTATGGCCCGCGAGCGAGGATTTGATATTGTCTCTAACGGATAATATGCCGCTAGCCACTCGTCGTTCTGCGCGTTCAATTTTTCTTCATCGTGGGCCATGGCGTGTTGAATGCAATCCTTAGTTCAGGAACTCATCCGGCTCAACAATCTTTCCAGCGATCGCTGAGGCCGCGACGACATAGGGCGACGCGAGGTACAGCTTGCCGGGACCACTGCGGCCGGGGAAGTTTCGGTTCTGGGCGCTGACCGTCACGGTCTCGGCCGTTTGCGAAGCGCCGGGGCCGGCGTTGATACAGGCGCCGCAGCTTGGATCGATCAGTTCAGCGCCGGCTGCGGTGAAGATTTCGATGTAACCTTTTTCCCGCGCGTATTGTTTGATCTTCTGCGAACCAAATTGCAGATAGAGATGGACGCCCGGCGCGACGCGCTTGCCTCTCGACAGGGCGTTCTTCAAGACCATCGCGTACATGTCCATGTCTGCCATCTTGCCGCCGGTGCATGAGCCGCCATAGGCCGCATCGATGCGCACTTCTTCAGTGAGTTCGTCGATGGGAATTCCGTTGCGCGGATCGCCAGGCAGCGCGACCATCGGATGTATCTCGTCGAGATTGATCTCGAAGGTCGCCGCGTATTCCGCGTCCGGATCGCTGTAAACAAATCCCTTCCGCACTTCGTCAGGATCAAGCCCGCGCATTTTCACAATGTACTGAAGCGTGAACTCGTCGGGTTCGATGATGCCGGTAAACCCGCCCGCTTCAACCGACATGTTGGTCAGCGTCGCTCTCTCATCCATCGACCAGTTCGCCAGATCGTCGCCGGCAAATTCCAGCACTTTGCCGATGCCCTTACTGGTCTTCATGTAATCGCTGGCGAGGATGAAGAGCATCACGTCCTTGGCGGCCACGTCCGCGCGCTTGCGGCCTTTCAAAACGTAGCGCACGGTCTCCGGCACGCGGATGCGAATGTCTTTCGCGTACCACGCGTTCGCCATATCGGTTGAACCGACGCCGAAAGCGAAGCAACCGAGGACGCCGGCCATGCAGGTATGCGAGTCAGTGCCGATCACGATCTGGCCGGGTAGCGCGAGATCTTCGACCACCGCGTTATGGCAGATCGCTTCCGATCCGCCTTCCGGATTTTCGCCATAGAGCTTGATGCCCTGGCTCTTTGTAAACGATTCCTGAGTAGTAGCCAGTCCGTCGGCCTTTTCCAGCAAGCCCATCTCGCGATGCTTGGGCGACATTACCTTGTTGAGAAATGTCAGGTGATCGCGGAAGGCAAAGACAGATTCGGGATCAGTCACTCGCGCGTCGGAACCGAGAGCTTGCTTGAAAAGCGACTCGGCCATGGGCGTCACGTACTCGTGAGAAAAACGCACATCAGCCACGGCAAAGAGGGAATCGCCGGGCTGCACCGCTTCGACGCCGATTTGTCCGGCTTTGACGAAGGCGTGGCGCGCGATGATTTTTTCGACGATGTTCATTGGGCGTCGCATTTGTCCCGTTGATGTGGTGAGCGCCTGCTGGATTACGTTTCGAAACATTCCGCTGTCAGCTTCGGTGCGGCTGACTTGGCCCACATCGACCAATTGGCGCATTAGTGATTGGGTCTCGATGGGCGGCGGCGAGACCTCACCGGCCAGCCGCGCTTTGTTATAGTTGAAGAGCCCACCGTGCTCGACGATTGACTGCGAAATTGGATCGAGTCCTTCGGTGAACTCTGCCAGAGCGATCTCTTCACCTTTCCGAATCCGTTCAATCAAACCAAAGTTGGTCGAGGTCAACAGGCCGATGTTCTGCGAATTCTGCCCATAGATCTTCTCGATGCTCTGAGCAATAACCAGTTGAATGCCGGCCCATTTTTCGGCGTAGGGCGCAGTTTCCCTCGATGACCCGCATCCTTTCGATAAGCCCGAGACGACCACTGCAAAGCCGCCGTTCTTCACTTCGTCCTTCTTGACCGCGCCGTCGCGCATGCCGACATAGACGTACTGTCCGAGCGTCTCGTCGTAATAGAAGCAAACCCATCCCGGCGTGATCTCGTCAGTCGAGATGTTATTCATCAAAGGCAGATCGTCATGCGACAGACGCTGCGCGAGTTGGTCTTCCAACGCTTTCGCTTCGTCGCCGGCGGCTTCGAGTTGTTGGCGAATTAGAGAAGTGTCTTCGGTAAGAAATAGTATGCGACCGGTGAAATTGATACTATCTGGCCTTTTAGTAAAACCCGAGCTGGTCATTGAATCTTTCCTTGTTATTAGTGCACTTCAAACTTTGCGTCCGCTGTAATTATAAGCTGGAAACGAGAAGAAGTCGCTCGCACAAGTGGGTTGTACGAGCGACCTTTAGTGGGGTGAGTCTGCGGACTTGCTAGAACTCAAGCTTCGCGGAGAGCGTCATAGTCCGCGCGCCACCGGGATAATAGTTAGCGCCGAAACTGCTGCCGGCACTTCCCCAAGCACTTCTTGCGCCGTTCGTAAAGGATTGTCCAAAGATTGGATTCAGGTGAATCGTAGAGCCCGCTTCGAATCTGGTTCCCTGACTCGCGTCGCCGCCGGCGGGTGCGGCGAAGTTTGGATGATTGAAAATATTCGATGCCTCTGCGCCGAGAATTAGTCTCACCTCTTCGGTGAAATTGAATCGGCGCCGCAACGCCAGATTGAACTGAGTGAGAGGAAAGCCGCGCAGAGTATTTCGGCCCAACGTGCCTTGCCGTAAGTCGAGCGGCACGCTGAAGGCCGCGGGATTGATGCGCCGGCCGCCGCCGGCAGCGGCGTCATTCAAATAAGATGGCGCTCCGGCAACCAGATCGGGCCTTAGATACAGAAATCCAAAACTCGTCGGAACAGCATAGACAACATTAACCGGGCTGGCGGAACGTACGTTAAAGACTGAGTCAATGCTCCACTTGCGCGTGAGCACGTTGCCGATGCTCGAAGAAAACAGAGCAGCAGGCTCGTACGACACAAAGCCGGTCAGCGTGTGACGAATGTCGAAGTCAGACGGACCACGCTCGGTTTCAGAATTGGTGCTTCTGAACAATGCGTGCGCGGCCGAGTCCTGAGAAAAGTTGTCCACCGATTTGGCCCAGGTGTAATTGACCATCGCGCCCAGGCGCCGGGACAGCCGCCGGTTAAATTGGAGTTGTAGCGAACGATAGTCAGATGAACCACCATTGTTGGTAAGGCGCACAAATCTGAAATCAGAATTTGCGTCTAGCAACGTGCTGGTAAGCAGAAGATGTCTTCCCACGTTGCCGACATAAGCTAGCGAAATGCTTTGGTTGGAGCCGAGCGCGCGTTCTGCCGCCACACTCCATTGCAGCGAGTAAGGCATTTTCAACCGGGGATCGAAAACTGAGAACGGGGCGGTGATCGACGTGATCGGATTCGACGACGATGACGCTGGTAAGAAAGAAAACGGCGCGTTCGAATGGGTTTGTACATTAAGGAATGGGTACGAGTCGGCAAACGCATCTCCGGCCGCGCCGTTGCCGAAGTCATACAGAACGCCGACGCCACCGCGAATGACGAACTCGTCGTTTTTGAAGGGTTGGTACGCGACGCCAACCCTGGGGCCGAAGTTTCCGTAAGTAGTGGCCCATAGGCGCGCGTCTGTAGCAGCCAGAGTGAGTTGCGAAGGATTGTTCACGTTTGTGACAGCCAACGCGTCCCTTCCATTCGATTCGGTTGGCGATGGGCTAACTTCCCAGCGCAAACCGTAAGTCAGCGTCAGCTTTGAAGTGACTTTCCACTCATCCTGGCCATAGATCGAAAGTTCGTTGAACACGGGTCGCCGTGGCTGTGAACGAGTAAGGAAGTTGACCCGCGCCGCTTGACCGGTAAGCGCCTGCGTGACGCCGTCAAAAAGCGCACTTTGTTCGCGCTGACGCATGCCGATGATGGGAAAGATTCTGCGGTAGTCGATTCCAAACTTGAGCGTGTGCTCACCCGCAATAGTCGTCACTGAGCCCAGCACGTTGAATTGCCGCTGTGTGCTGGTGACTCCAACGCCGCTCATTAGCTGTGTGCCTCTCGCGTTCAGGTCAGCACTGAATGATGCGTTGTCACCAGACAGCGCCGGCTGTGCGAACAAAGAAGTTGGGGGCAGGATGGCGCCGCCGAAAGTGTCGAGCAGATAAGAACTGCGCGACGTGAAGCGGCTGTAGTTGCCTTTCAACTCGGCGACCACCTTAGGGGAGATCGCATAGTTTGCTGTCCCGGTGAATGTTTGCGCGCGGTTGAAGATTCGGTTGACAGTATTCAGAGAATATCCCTCATTGCCGCGGTCGTTCGCGCTGGAGTCGGTAATGTTGAAGTAAGCCGACAGCATCAATTGACTGTTGACAGCCCGGTCAAGGTGCAAGCTGGCGGTATCGTGGCGGCCAGAGCTGGCAAAGCTGGAGGCGAACTCCGCGAAACCATCGGGCCGATCGGGGCGATTCGGTAACGGATAGAGGTTCAGCAGCGGCTGAGTGTTAAGAGGCGCCGCGCGCCTCGCAGTCAGCGATGGCACGTCAGTTAACGCCGCGACCGGCTGTCTCAGCCGCAGACCTTCGTAAGAAGCGAAAAAGAAAAATCGGTCCCGTTGAATCGGGCCACCGAGCGTGCCGCCAAATTCATTCGAACCGTGTTCGGGCCGTGCGAGTCCACGACTGTTTGCGAACCAATCGTTCGCATCGAAATTTTTGCGGTTCAGGAAATAAAAAGCCGAGCCGTGGAATTGGTTGGTACCGCTCTTGGTCACAATGGCAACCTGGGCCCCGGAATTCCGCCCGTATTCAGCAGTGTTGGAATACGTTCGAATTGTGACTTCCCGTGCGGCGCTGAGAGACGCAAGCGGATTCATCCCGCCGGTAGCCGTTAGCGCCGGCGTATTGCCCGACGCCGCAGCCCCCGGGCTCTTTCCACCCGGCGACATCCCAAAGTTGCCGCTGATGCCATCTATCGTAAAATTATTCGACGTCGTCCGCTGGCCGTTTACCGATATGTTTACCCGTGGGGCCGAGTTAGCATCCGCCGGACCCGGAGAAATACTCCCGGGCGCCAGAATGAAGAGTCCCTGGACGCTTCTTCCGTTTAGGGGCAAGTCCTGAATCGAGCGCGTCGTAACAGTGCTTGAAATGTCACACGACGTCGCGTTGAGCGTCGCTGCGCCACCGCTCACAGTGACAGTTTCGGTGATACTCCCAGTGAACGAGACCGGCCCAGCCGGCGACTCCACCGCCACGTCTATACGACGTGGTTCCACACCATCGGTGGGAACTGAATCTTCGACCGCGACGAAAGAAGTGAATTGCGTCATCATGCTGTAGGTAAGTCCAAGGCTTACGATTTCCGATTTTAAGTTGTCGCGCATCTTGCCGGCCTGCATTCCGCTCATATCCTGGCTCATCAGATGGTCAACCTTGCGCCGCGCCCACAGTGTGGCCAATACATCGTGCTGACTCTCCTGTTCGGGCAGCTCTACGGGAATCTCTCTGACAAACTCGTATCCTGACATCCTGCCCTTCAAACGAATCACGCCTTTGCCACCGGCGGCGTACCGGCCCGAAATAATCACGGGCTCGGCGCTGAACAGATCCGGAATTGTTTTGGGGTAGACATCGGTAACTGGCAAGCCGGCCCAATCGATGGAAACGTCGGTAAGCAAAGGATTGCGTACGCGTTCATGAAAGCGTTTGGCAACGCCGGAGGTCTCGCCGCTCTCCGTCACATATTCCACTTCGCCGCGGCCATATTCCGTGATCTTGTCGAGCAGGAATCGATTCGGCGCGCTGCCGAAACCCATCGCGAATACTCGCGCGTGCGGGTGCTTTTGCACTTCAGCAATTATTTCCAGGTCATCGCCGACCTGGCCGTCGGTCATGAAGCAGGTAATACGCACATGATCCTGCGCATCGGACGGCGCCAGGGCCGCGCGAATTGCCTTCATCATTTCCGTGCCGCCGTCGCCCTTTGCCTGGGACAGAAGATTTTTTGCCTTGTTGATGTTTGCGGGAGTTGCCGGGACAGGTTCGGAAAAAAGAATTTTGGTGTCCCCGGAAAACAGGATCACATTGAAGGTGTCTCCTGGATAGAGACCATCGAGCGCCAACATCATTGTCTCTTTGGCTTTCTCGATTGGAAAACCGCTCATAGAACCAGATGTGTCGAGGACGAATACTAATTCTTTCGGCGTCACGTCCGGGACCGTCACGCGTTGTGGCGGTTGTAGAATGAACGTAAAGAAGCCACCCCGGCTGTCGCGATGCGCGAGGAATGCGTCGGCAATCTGGCTTCCGGCGACGTCGTACCTTATAACAAAGTCCTGGTTGGGAATCGTCGCTTGATCCTTCAAGCGCACAATTGCTTTGCCAGGGCCTGGTTGGAACGCTTCGATTTCGTGAGTCTTTGAATGAAAGCCCACCAGCGGAACCCCCGCATCGATCTTCATCTCGATTGAAATGTCATGGCCGGCGCGCCTGCCATTAGCCATGACCGCCGGAGAAATTTGCTCGGAGTCCGACACCGGTTCGGCCGGTGTGGCCTCTGCCGTCGCTGGTTGTGGGGTCGTTGCATCTGCGCTGGAAGCATCGGTATTCGACCGGGCCGCAGGAATATATCGAGTCGCGACCACCATCGGAAAAGACCACTCGTAAGATCCCTCATCGTACTTGAGAGTTTCGACATAACTAATCGTCACGTTGATTTTCTGTCCCGGCAGGATATTGGCGACCGCCTGAGTGAAAATATTCGGCCGCTGCTGACTGAGCAGGGCTGCGACCTGGCCTTTGGCCCGGGCCGCGTCGTAAGTGGCTTGCGCATCTTCGCGGCGCATGATCTTTCCTTTCACGATGCGATCACCCACGACGATGGTCATGTCATCAACAGCGGCGGCTTGCGGTAAAGGAAAGGTGTAAACCGCCTCGATTTTGTCCGCGAAGGGATTCTCAAATTGCTGAGTGACAATCACTCGAGCGAGAAACCCGCTGATCTCAGTCTTAACATCAGTGTGTTTGAGCGGGCACTGGCCTTCCGGTTTTCCTTGCGCATTAAGAGCGAGTAGCGAACCTTCGGTCGTGCTTCCCTGGGCTTGCACGGAATAATCGTGTGAGACGGCACCGGCAGCGAGTAGGCAGACAAACGCGAAGAGAGTCGATCTCAGGAGAGGGTTGCGCTTCATAACTTCCTCCGTTACGAGCAGACTACAACCTGGCGCAGCGGAACTCTTGACTACGCGAGATGAGTTGAATTGTCAGTAAGGGGAGACGACGAGTATGAACGGCAGTTCACGAAGAAGCTGGAACCGCAACACAGGGCGATTACAGAAAGTTGAACCTGTGTACGTCTTTATGGATGCAGGTTAAGTCGCGCGGGGTGGCCCATGAAAGGAATATTTTTTAGATCGCGCATCCCAGGGCTTTCACCTTGTGGCGGACAAATGACCTGGCAACGCACGCAGGTCGTGCCGACCTCATTCCTGTTGCCGGCTCTCTATATACAATGACTAATCGATTTCTCAGGGCGATGGAGTAGTGAGCAAGTAAACCGCAAACGAAGCCAGCCAGTGCTCGCCTTCATAACTGCCGCTCGCTACATGAGGCAGGGTGACTTGCGCATGCGCCTGCGCGGAACGAATCAGCACTCTGCGCGTCGGATCGTTTCGCGGCAAGGCCCCGACGATGCTGCGCATGCACCAGGCGCGGCTCAAATTCAAGCCATCGAGGTGGACCAACTTGGGATCGGTGCGGTCGGTCACGATCGCGGGTTGCAGCAGCGCTTTCGGCTCGCCCCTGTTCGTGCCCGGAAGAAAGCGTCGAAACCAAACGGCGAATTCCGTCTTGCTCATAACGCGACGCATCAGGTCGGCTTCGATCAATGCCGGTGAGAAGAAATCTTCGCCGCCCGGTTCCCACGCGGCCGGATAATTCACATCATGAGCATAATAAAAACGGCTGCGTTCGACGATCAGCGCGGCCAACTTCTGGTTTCCAAAGGCGCGCGCATAGTCGATTGCGAAGGCCAGGCCAAAAGCCGTGTTGGGATGCACGCCGGTGCGAATCGGATAGGTTTGCTTGGGTAGAAAGCTCAGATACTTTTCCGCCAGCGCATCCGCGAGCGGCTGCAAATTGTGCGCCCAGCGCCGGCCGTCTTCGTCATTCCAACCATGCAATTCTTCTGCAAGCTTCAGCAGCCAGGCCCAGCCGTAGGTGCGCTCGAACGAAGCACGATTGGCTTCTTTCAAGTAGGCCACCTCGCCCGCGACATTCTTCGCGTCCAGATTCGCGTTGAGCGCCGCGCGAATCCTACCCGCCTCGGGCATGGCCGGAAACAAGCGCAGCAAATGAACCAGCATCCAGTGCCCGTGTACGGACGAGTGCCAGTCAAAACAGCCATAAAATGCTCCGTGCATCGCGCGCGGACTGCGCACGTCGGCCGCGTCGTTGTTTACGTGATCGAGTTTGTTTGGGTATTCCTTTTGGATGCACTTCAATGCGAGGCTCGCGAAGTGCGATGCTTCGGTTTGAGTGAGCGTGAGTTGATCTGGCTTTCCAGTTTGCTCGCCAGAAACGAGCCGCGAATATGAGAGCACGAGGGCGATGAGGAGGATTATGAATGTTGGTTTGGCCATTAGCTTATCGGGTCCGCTCAACGCTTTTCATTGCCTTCAGAACTGAAGAATGACCTTGTCCATTGCCCAGAGTCTAACAGAATTCGTACACTGGGTTAAGGCTCATAGCTGAGCTGTATAGGATGCGAGCGAGTTGATGCAAAGCGATACTATAATGACTCCTACGAACGATCTTCGATTCTCCATCATCATCCCCGCTTACAATGAAGAGCAGTATCTCCCGCGGCTTCTGGATTCGATCGACGTAGCGCGATCAAATTATTCAGCGGGAGCTGAGGCGGTCGAGGTCATCGTCGCTGATAATGACTCCAGCGATCGCACGGCTGAGATTGCGGCAGCGCGCGGCGCGCGAGTCGTGCGAGTTGCCAAGCGCCGCATCGCCGCGGCGCGCAACGGTGGCGGCCACGCTGCCCGCGGCGAAATTGTTTGCTTCATAGATGCCGACTCGGCCGTAGATCCGCAAACCTTCAACGTAATTGAAGGAGCGATCGCCGGCGGCCGTTATGTTGGTGGTTCCACTGGTCTGACGCTGGAACGAAAGTCTCTTGGCCTGCTCGTGACTTACTGTCTCGGGGCGCCACTGGTGCTGCTGACCGGAATGGATTCGGGCGTGGTGTTCTGTCGCCGCGAAGACTTTGAGGCGGTCGGCGGTTATGACGAAGACTATATGTACGCCGAGGATTTACTTTTTCTGATGGCCCTGCGGCGGCTCGGAAAAACGCGCGGCCAACGATTGACGCGTTTGCCGAAAGTGCGTGCGCTCGGTTGCACGCGCAAGTTCGATCAATTTGGCGACTGGCATTATTTCGGCATGTTGGGGCATGCGATCAAGAGTTTGATAACTGGGAACTGGCACGACGAGAAACTGGCGGACCGTTACTGGTATAAATCAGGGCGCTAGTCCTTTCCGAAGTAAGTAATCGTCCGATAAGCCACATAACTTGGAGTAAAATCCGCAGAGTCACCCTTCGCATTCAGACGGGTCTCTTTGATCATATTCCGGTGCGAGTCGAACTCTCGTAGGATGCGCTCCTTACTCTTGATCGTCCCGTCCTTGTTATACAGAATCCAGTCCTCGGAACCTTGGCCGTTGGCAATCACCTGCCGCTTAAAGCTGCCGTTTGATTGTTCGGTTCTGACCCAGCTGCCGTCAGGATTCTCGATCACGGAGGACTCTGTTTGACTCACGCCGCGCGGGTTGATCGAGATGGACTGTGAGCGCTTGGCCGGCAGATCGTTCAAGGTCTTGGTTTGCGCGATGACGTTGCCATGAATATCGTATGCCCAGCTCTCGACCTCGCGTTGATTGCCCTGACGTTTAAAAACCACACGGCCTTGAATGGAGCTGTCGGGGCGATAGGTGAGTTGCTCAATTAGCTGCTTTTGGTCGTCATAATTGCTGACGACACGACCCGCAAGGACGCCACCCCGAAAATGCTTCGTCTCGAGAATTCGCCCATCCGGGTCATAGGTATCGAGAGTCCGGTAGACATAATTTCCTTCCCCATAAGAAGTTCGGTCCTGTCTGGTGCCGTCCTCGTTATATTCAATTGTCTGGACCAGCGTCCTCGGTTCCTCAACGAAGGCGCCCTGCTCGTTCTTGAAAGTAGCTCGCTCGTCGCGAATGGTATGAACGGGACCAAAAATCAGGAAGCGTCCGGGGCGTTGCTTCGGTGTTTCCTGGGCGCTTAACGGCGCGAGCGTAGCGGCGACGACAAGACTGAGCAGCAATGCAGGCACTCTAAACATGAAATAGGTCGCCTTCGTGAGATGGCCAACCGAGTATACAAAGGACGGTGAAGTGTGTCGAACGAATCCCTGCGGGCTTCTGTTCTTTGCGCAACCTCTGTGTCCTCGGTATCTCTTCAGTGAGTGCAATTGACGTCTGTTCACCGCCGAGATGCGCAGGGCGCTGAGATTGCGCGGAGAAGAACCCATTCATACCAAATCTCAAAAGACCCGACGACCTGACGCGAACAATTGCCTTCCGCTTTCGGCAAGGTCGCTGTAGAATCGCGCTCACTAACGGATGGTAATAGCCAGACATCGGCAGCCGCGTGACGACGTCAAAACGTATGAACACCAAAGATCTGGCGCAAATCAAACCGAACGAATCGGATCTACACGAGCGACTTTGTCGCGCGCGCAGGTATATCGACGAATGCTATGACCGGCCTTTGGACCTGACGGAAATCTCAAAGCAAGCCTGTCTTTCGCGTTACCATTTCCTTCGTTTGTTTCGCGACGCGTTCGCCACCACGCCACACCAGTACCTGATCCAACGTCGAATCGAGAAAGCCAAAGAGCTGCTGTCTTCGGGAAAACTCAGCGTAACTGATGTGTGTTTTGAAGTCGGCTTCGAGAGTCTGGGATCTTTCAGCGCGCTCTTTCGCCGCTGTGTCGGCGACGCGCCCAATAATTATCGAGAGCGCCAGAGGAACTCTCTGCGCAAGGTACCGGGTTGCTTCATTGTCATGTTCGGGTTGAACCCGGTACCGGACCGCTCGCGATAGCGACCGGGTAAGGTTGCTGTGAGACCCGCTTGATAACGCCAGCGGTTCAGGTCCGCATAACGCGATCACGCGTCTTTAGCAATTTTCGAGAAGCCAGTTTCCGCCAAACCTCCTATGCTCCGTCGTAAATCTTTCGGAAGGAATCGAGAATCATGATCACAAAAATGTCGCACGTGATGATCTGGGTCAAGAACCAGCAGGAAGCGCTCGAGTTCTATCGCGATAAGTTGGGCTTTGAAGTGGATACTGACGCAATGATAGGCGCTGACTTTCGCTGGCTCACTATGAAGATAAAGAATCAGACGGGCTTCGAAATCATTCTGGCGGAGCCGAAAGCGGGAATGCTGTTGGATGAAGAATCCGCCGCCCAATTGCGGTCGCTGATCGACAAAGGCGTGCTGGGTGGCGGCGTTTTTGACGCCGACGATATCTACAAAACTTACGAGGAGCTAAAGGCGCGCGGTGTCGAATTCAAGGGGCCGCCCACTGAACAGTCGTGGGGAACCGCTACGGTGATGAAGGACAACTCGGGCAATTGGTTTAGTTTGAGCCAGGAGAAGGACGAGCAGGTGGCTTAGTTCGCAGCCTGGGGCCGACTTCTACCCCGGCGGTATGGCGAAAAAGGATCATCACGCATCGCTTCGCGATACCTTAGATGGTTCGTAGCCCCGTCAGGGGCGAGATGTTTACAGCATCGGCCGCCTGAACGCGTCGATAGCTCCTTTAGCGTGAGGTTCTGGCGGTTGCGCGAAGCCATTTCGCTCCTAAAAGGAGCTAGCAATCATTGAGCGATAGAGGTGCTATAACATCTCGCTCCTAACGGAGCGAAAACATCAGGCTTTCCCTAAGCGGGAGTCAATCACTCGAATCTCTATTATGAAAGCAGTCATCTTCGAACAACACGGCGGGCCTGATGTTCTCAAGTACACCGAGGTCCCCGATCCTAAAATCAAAGCTAACGAAGTCTTAATCGAAGTGCGCGCCTGCGCCCTGAATCATCTCGACGTGTGGGTGCGCGCCGGTCTGCCGGGGATCAAGATTCCTCTGCCGCACATTCTCGGCAACGATGTCGCGGGCGTCGTGCGCGAAGTTGGCGAGCTGGTCACGTGGGTTAAGTCCGGCGATGAGGTGATGGTCCAGCCCGGCGTCTCTTGCGGTCATTGCGTCGAATGTCTCTCCGGCCGCGACAACATGTGCGCTGAGTACGACATCATTGGTTATCGGCGCGATGGTGGTTATGCGGAATTGGTATCAGTGCCCGGCGTTAACCTAATTCCCAAGCCGAAGAATTTGAGCTGGACCGAAGCCGCTGCGCTGCCGCTGGTGACGTTGACCGCATGGCACATGCTGGTAACGCAGGCGCGCCTGCAACCCGGCGAAGATGTGCTGATTCACGCGGCCGGCAGCGGAGTCGGCTCGCTGGGAATTCAAATCGCGAAACTGTTCGGAGCGCGCGTAATTGCAACGGCAAGTTCAGAAGAGAAGCTGGCCAAAGCGCGCGAGTTGGGCGCCGACGAGACAGTTAATTACACCCGCGACGATTGGCCGAAAGAAGTAAAGCGCCTGACTGATCGCCGCGGCGTCGACGTCGTCTTTGAACATACCGGTGAAGCCACCTGGCCCGGATCGCTTGTGTCTTTGAAAAAGGGCGGGCGGCTAGTGACGTGTGGGGCGACGAGCGGCTTTGACGCGCGCACTGATCTGCGTCAGGTGTTCTACCGTCATCTGACCATTCTCGGCTCGATGATGGGATCGAAAGCTGAGCTGCTGGCGGCGATGAAGTTTATCGAGACAGGTCGGATTCGCGCGGTCGTTGATCGCACGTTACCGCTTGCTGAAGCACGTCAGGCTCATGAGTTGATGGCAGACCGCGCGCAGTTTGGCAAGCTGGTGTTGTTGCCTTAATTAGTGTCAGAAGCCTAACCGAAAGGAGGGCGTAGGACTTCGTGGGTCGACATTTGGAAAAAGCTGGTCTTAGAAAGCTATTATTATCGCCCGAGCGTGTTTTGGGTACTTTAGACCGGAGGGATCAAACAGGTGATAAAGCAGGAACCAGACGCTAAGGAACTGGATTTCCTTAAGGAACTGGAGAAACACGTAAACAAGTGGGTCGCTATCACCGGCTACGGTAGTGACGATGAGACCATTGTGGCTACCGGCGATAGTATTCTCGAGGCGAGACATAAGGCCGAATCTCAAGGTTTCAAAGACACGACCTTCTTCAAAGTCCCACCTTCGGACAAGGTGTTTGCGCTCACTTCCCCGAATAATCCTCAATCTTGAATCGCTTTTGCAGCGCGGCCAGTTGCGTTGGCTCGATATCGAAGTTCGATCCGCCGATCACTTTCCTGTTCCCATCTGTGGTTACCCAATCGACGACTTTCGGTGCGTTGGTGCGCAGAGACGCTGAGTCCTCGCTGGTAAACTCTTTGCCGTCCTTGCGCGAGAAGACCCAGACATGTTCGAAGTGTCCGTCGCGAACGAATTTCAGATCGCGATCGAATTGCGTCGCGGGCGTGGGCTCAGGACGGTAAGTCGAGGTGTCGGGCGTCTCGTCGTCGGCGGGGGTTGTGCGTTTGCAGCCGCTGAAGGAGGTCAGTAAGAAGATGGTTACCGCAGTCACTATGGCGGACCGGAAGAAATAACTTTTCATGGGATCTCCTACTATTGGGCGGCGGCCAAGCCGAAAAACGCTCAGGGCGAGTTGTCGTCCTTACTATCGCTGCTATCTCCGTCGCCTGGTTTTTCTTCGGGCGGTGGTTCGGTCTTTTGATCGCGGATGTGCAATACGCTGCAATCGCCATCTTCATAGACCCGATCGAACCAGCCGCTGCGCAGCGCATTGTCATAAAAGCCGTCGTGATCTTTGGTGTTGTCACTGAAGATCCAGCGCGCCCCAAAGCGATCGCGAATTAGCGGGCCGGGATCGTCTTCTTCACCCGTAGTGATTCGATCGTAGAGACGTGACAGCTCCGGGCTCTTGTCCATCAGATAAGTCGGATCGAGTCCCGACGTGTAGACGTGAGTTTGATCGTAATAGAACAAGCGCGGAAAGTCGTCCCAGTCGGTGTTGAAAACCATCTCGCCCGGCGGGACGTTCGCGCGCATCCAGGCAGCGCCTTTGGCGTAGTAGTCGCGCGGATCGCTTTCGCGAATGTCCTTCGCAGTGCGATAGATGTTTGCAAACAACGCCATCCCCAGCAAGACTGCGACCGAGCCTATTTTTACTATTCTCCAGGTTTCTTCGTTCCTATTCTCATGGGCCGTGGCGGCCGTTTCCTGTCGATCGAGAAAGGGTTGCAGGTCCAGCATTACGTCGTCGGGCAGGTGCGTGAATACGGCGCGGCCGCGCCAAAAGCTTTCCAGCGTGAACGCGACAAACAGAATTGCGAATGGCGGAAAGTATTCCGCAAAGCGTTTCCAACGCGCAGTCATCAGTAACAACAGCGTCGAGAAAATAAGAAAGTAGAGCGGACGTTGTGCGCGCTTGCGATCGCTGCCGTCAAACGCCAGATAACCAGTCAGCATCGCCGCCAACGCCACGTAGCAATTGACGACGAACTCGCGCGTATCGTACGGATACCATTCCTGGCCGACCTTGGTGGCGAAATCAGCGGGCGTAATTTTCACGCGGGCATGCTCGTAAAAGAGATAAAGATTGTGTGGGAAATACGGATTGATAATCAGCCCCAGGACCGAACCCAGACCCACCCACGCTAGCGGACGCCATTCGAAGCGTTCTTCAGTCCACCCGGTCACGACCGTCCAGATCGCCGCCGCCAGGATTAGCAGCACGAACATGTCGTAAGTCAGCGCAAACACAAAAGCCAGCGGCAAGAGTTGCCAGAACTTTTTTTCGAACAATAAGTAAGTGCCGATGGCCAGGAAAATGATCGCGAACGGCGGCGCCTTGGTCATGTTCATCCGGTACAGAAAAGGCGCTGAGCACGCCAGCAGCGCCAGTAGCCAGAGCAGGCGATAACGGATCTCATAACGCACGACCAGCCAGTAACAGGAAAAGACTGCTAGACTGGCGAATAGAATTGCAGCGACCTTTGCGCCCAACTGTAAATCGCGAAACCACGTAAATGGAATCAGGATGATGTGAAACAACAGGTGATGATCGACGTACTCTCGAGGGCTGAGGGTCGTTAGCGGCAGCCACGGGAACCCCGGCGGGCGCAGATGCCCGGCGCGCATGTTGTCCCAAAGTAGGCGGGCCCACTTGATGTGGTAATAGCCATCATAATCGCCGCAGCATATTGCCGAAGTGGAATATTGAAGCCACCAGAATACCAGGGCGATGGCGATGGCGCCGGCCACTAGATCGGCCGTACGCACGGCTGAGTCGGATTTGATCCACTTTGCGGTCCGAGGTTTCCTGTCGGCGTCAATGTCGATTGGTGGTTCCTGAATGTCTTCCATGCGTCAAAGCAGAATGCCGGAAGGAAACAAACAAATCAACTGATTTATTGGCTCAGCAACTCGTTCATCAAGAGCAGCAACTCTGACGGATCGATTGGTTTGGTGAGGTGCGCATTAAATCCTGATCGCTGGGCTCGGCCTCGATCATCGTACTCCGAGTAACCCGTAACGGCGATGATCGGAGTGCCCTGATATTCTGCACAGCGCCGCAGGGACTCTGCCAATTCGTAACCGTTCATTTCGGGCATGCCGATATCAGTGATGATGACATCGAAAGCTCTTTCACTTGCCAGTCGCAGCGCAGCGCTCGCTGAATCTGCAGTGGTCACTTCATAACCCGCGTGCTTGAGGAAGAGACCAATCATTTCAGTAACGTCGGGAACGTCGTCGACGACCAGGACGGTACGCTTGAAAGTGGGCGAACCCTCTTTGCGCTTGCGCGATTTTCTTTGCGTCGGGGCTTTGGGCACGCTGCTGCCGAAAGCCTGATTCCGATTGAGCGGAGCGACCCGCGTGAGTGAAGCTGTTTGACGGGTCGTCCCACCCATCGCACCATTGCCGAGAATGCCTTTGGCTCCAGAACTTTGCTTGATCATCTGATTTAAGACTCTCGAACCAAAGCGAGGGATACCGGCGTTCAGACGCAGCACTTCCATTTGTCGGGGCCTTTTCATGGGGCACGCAAAAGGGGACTTTCCAAATATGCTTTGGGGGGAGGCCTAATCTAACTCAAAAGCGCGAAGCTGTCCATGTCCGAAACCCTGAAAACGCCCTGCCCTTGAGCCAATCTCAAGATGCGCATGCCGGGACATTCCGCGTGATATTCTTACCGACTATGGCACGGCAATTGGACATGCGCTTCCGGCTAATTGGTTTATTGCCGCTCATTTTCTTTCTGGCCCAGGCGATCCATTACTGGCGCGTTGGCGGGATGGGCAATCTGCTGTGGATGTGCAATATCGGAAACCTGGTCCTGGCCGCCGGTCTTTTCCTGGGTCATCGCGAGCTGATCAGGGCCGCGGCCATCTGGACAATTCCGGGACTGGCGCTCTGGATCCGCTTTGTCCTGTTTGAATATGATTTCGTGGTTTCATCGGCGCTCGCGCATGTCGGCGGGATTATTGTTGCCTTGATCGTTCTGCGCCGGGTGCGCATGGATCGGATGGCCTGGGTTTATGCTTTCGTCTGGTATTTGTTGATGGAGATAGCATCGCGTTTGGTGACCGATCCCAGGCTGAACGTGAACGTCGCGCATCGCATTCAAACCGGTTGGGAGAATGCGTTCAGCAGTTACTGGAGATTCTGGATAGTGATGACTGCGCTGGTGGCCTTTTGCCTGTGGGTGATCGGAATAGTGCTTTTGTGGATCTGGCCGGCGAGGGATGAAGAAGGGAATAGAATCAGAGGCCTGGATCGTAGAGGTTGATTCTCATTAGCACCGCACTTGAGTGCGGTGATCAGCCGTTCCGGTTTTTGCTCCAACCGTTCTTAACGGTTTCGAGGTAAACCGTTGAAAACGGTTCAAGAATCAATCGAGTGCCCCCTAACCACCTGGCTCAAGCCAGGTGCTAATGAGATTAAATCCACTGTCCCTGGTTCCGACTGCATCATTCATATAGGGACTGAGCTACCCGCTATTTCAGCACCGCGGCTTGCGGACTCAAAACCAGCGAATGCCAGCGCGAAAAAGTCTTGATGAGCTCGCTGCGCAGACTTACGTAGGCAGTTTCTATGTACAGCTTGTCGGGCGTCGGCCATTCGAGTCGCACGATCGGATTGAAAGAAACCGGTAACGCGACGGAAGGCGCCACGTTCGCAGGCGTCGCTCCTGACTTATTTGGCGAGTCGGCCGGCTTGCTTTTACCCGGCGCGGATTTTTCATCAAAGGCCGCGGACGCCGTCAGCAGACGCTCACGCAACTCGAGCCGGGCTTGCGTCGGCGCTTTGTTGGCAGCGTCGTATATCCCGATGTCAGCGCCGAAGGCGGTGGCTACTTTCGAGGAATCGGGTGACCACACCGGCGGTGTTTCGGCCAACCCATCGTCGAGCAGACGCTCTTCCCCATCGAGCGAGATCAAGCGCGGCCGGCCCGCCGGAGTCTTAAATTCTTTCTCGCGGGCTTGCCACTCATTCTCCTTACACGCCAGCGCCACCAGCGCATGAGTGTCCGGCGCCCACGAGAGCCCAAAATAAATCAACCCATCACGCGTCGTTAGCGGCCTCAGATCATAACCATCGCGGTTGCACAGATAGACTTGCTCAGTGCTGAAAACTGCCAGCGGCGCAAACGCCGGCGCTACCGTCGGGGCAGGCACCGGCAAATCAGGCGAGGCGGAAGGTAGGGCCGGCAAGAGCGGCTCGACGGGAGTCGGAGTCGGTTCCGCCTGCATGCTCTTGCGACCGACGAAAGCTATGAAGCTGCTGTCCGCTGACCAGCCGACGGAATCCTGGAAGACTACCGCGAGGTTCGGCGGCGTGACGTTACGCAGAAACGCTCCGTCCGCGGAATAGAGATCGATGCGAAAGGTCTGTGCCGGTTCGTCAGTCGTACCGTAAAGCGCGAGCGCCCGTTGGCCGTCGGGCGAGGGCACTGTCCGTAAGAGAGCATCATCCTGGCGGCGTGCGTCAAAGTCCTGCTGGATCGCCGGAATGATACTTTTCGTTTCGTCAGCTACGACCCCGGCGGGCGGTTGGACGTCCGCCTGAAAACTGAAAGCCAGTCGCCGCGCGGGGACATCCCGCAATTGTCGCGGCCGCACGCCCTGCGAGTCGCCATTGCTGCGGCACCCAATGCCGGACAGAAGCAGGGCCAGGCTAAGCAATGAAACAAACATCGAGGATCGGGCAGAAAAAAGGCGAGGCGAAAAGACGCGCCGGCAGAGCGACCCTATGCGAAATTGCGACGAAGAATTCTGGTTGCTCAAGCCTGCAAACATCCGTGTGCGATCTTAGGAACTAGCGATCGGACCTGTCAATACGCTCTGTTAGTACAGCGCAACTTGAAATCTTACTTCAGTTGATCAAATTGTCCCTCGTTTAGACGGCGGACTTGTCCAACGCGGCGTGACTGCCGGACAAGTCCGGCATCTAAACGCGACTATGAGCAGTGCTAATTGCGCTCGACGCCCATACTGTCGATGGCGGTTGAGGGACCCAAAGCGTCTCGGCCGCGCCGCCGGCAAGCACCTCGCCGGCCAGCTCTATATCGAGCGCGAAGAGCGCGCGAATTGTGCTTCGTGGTGACAGATGATCTTCGTCTGACGCATCATCATCCACACAGTTATGTTCGAGGGCGCGCGCCAGACGGCGCGGCAAAGGTTCCCAGCTCGGCGTTTCCTTGATGTATTGCCGCGCCGCCATCATCCCCACCAGATCGCACGCGAGCTCTTCGGCGCGCTGGCCTTGAATGCGTAGCCCGGTGCGCGTGGCCGCGCGCGAGGCAATCGCGCGAAACAAGGGCCGCAGGGCCTCAGCCTGTCCACTGGCAATATGGGTCAGCTCGTGGGCCAGCACGCTGATCATGGCTTCGTCAGATCGCAGGCCCGCCAGAAAGATTGTGCCGAATTCGATCGTGCGCGGCTCGCGCAAAAGGACCGATGCGTTGTCCCTTGAATCAACATCGGGGCGGATGCGCCGCACCGCTTCAACGCGCGCAGTGGCCGCGTTAACGCGGGCGCGCGAGAGAGCAGTGCCATAGAGGTTGTATTCCTTCGCCAACTCGAGGATGGCTCCGGCGACCAGCTTTCTGGTTGCTGGTAACACGCGCTCAGCGCGGCGCAGACCGGCGACGGCGTCGGGATGGCCCACGGCCAAAGACGGGCGGGCCTGCATCTCGTCAATCGGCATGCTGCCGAACGGATCGCGGATCCGCTCAGCGCAGGTCTGGCCGATTGCACGTTCAACCAGACGGCGCTCCGCGGGCGTGAATGCTTTGCGAGCGGCAGATGAATGCGCGCCGTTTCGGGAAGCACTTGGACTTTGCGCGAACGATACCGGCGCCAGGATTATCTGAGCGAGGAGAAAGACCACCAGCGGGAGGCGCTGGTGCGCGGCAAAGCCGCTCGAACATTCTTGTCTTGCGTTATCTATGACGCCACTCCGGCTTTCGCTTTTCCATAAATGCACGCACGCCCTCGTGGGCGTCTTCGGTCTTCATCAGTTCATGCAAATAGAGATTCTCGATTTCACTCAAGGCTGATTGAAAGCTGGTTTGCCCTCCCAAATCAAGCGCCGCGCGAGTCATCGCCAAAGCTGACGCGGAAAGATCCCGTAGCTTGGCCAGCACGCTCAACAACTTCGCCTCGAGTTCCGCTCCTGATACTACATGGTTCACCAGACCGAGGCGCAAGGCCTCACCTGCGTCGATCATATCGCCCAGCATAATCAATTCGCGCGCACGTTTTTCGCCGATGATGCGCGGCAGCAGGAGAGCCGCGATAGGAGGGAACACACCTAGTTTGATCTCCGGTTGTCCAAAGCGCGCTCGCTCGCTGGCAATTACGATGTCGCACGCTGAGACTAACTCGCAACCACCGCCGAGCGCCGGCCCATCGACCACTGCGATCACCGGTCTCGAGATTTGTGCCAGCAAGCGGAATATGGAGTGAAACGACTCGAGCATTTGAAAGACAGTTTCCGGCACGTGCTCTTCGACGGCGACGCCAGCGCTAAAGGCCCGCGTGTCGGCCGCTGCGTCGAAAACAATCGCGGCCAGGTCTCGTTGTGGCAGGCACTGGTTCAGAGCTTCGCCGATCTCGCGCATCATCGCGATGTCAAAGACGTTGAGCGGCGGCCGCGCGAAAGTGATGCGCGCGACGCGATCGTCAATCGTGAAGAGGATGTGCTGAAATTCTTTTGGCATTCCGCCGGTTCAATTTACAGATGACGGGCTGACGACAGTAATACCATCGTAACGCTTGAAGTCGGCCGTGTTGAAGGTGAGCAGGTGCGTTATTCGGTGCGTGTTCATCGCCGCGACGAGTCGAGCGTCATAAACCTGTTTGCCGGACACTTGATACTGTACGACCAATTGCTCCCACCCACTAAAAATCGAGTCTGTGTCTGGCAATAACACTAAAACCCTCTTGAAGGACTCGATTCGTCGCACGTTTCATCGATCGATATTCCCAAGCCATTATTGACCACGGGACGCGTAGCGACACACCAAAATTCGATGAGATTCTGCGGAGTGATTACGAGTATTTCGCGATGACGAAGCAAGAGTTCGATTGAGTTTGCCGCCTCTGACTCCATCGGGTGGGATTTCTGGACACTGCGTAGCAGCACGTTAGTGTCCACCAGATAGCTCATAGCATTTCGTCTTCTCTGGAATAAATGCTTTCGCGACTCACGGCGTAGTCAGATAACGGCGGCCCACCAACAGCATGGCTCTCGATGAATTCCCGCCAGAGACGCGCCCGTTCTTCAGGGGCTAAGTCGGAACTGGTAGGCGCGCTCGCAACCAGCTTCCCAAGTTCGCGATTGACGAACTCCTCGGTTGAAAGGCCCTCGGCCTCAGCTCGTACCGCCAGTTCGACTTCGAGATCCGGCTTTAACGTAACAGTCATAGTAACCAATTCTAACATTGTCTGGATGAAGCTGTCGCCATGCTGATCGATCCTTAAGACAGCGTTGTTGCCGGAGAAAGAGAGGAGACCAACTCTCCTAATTCCGCCATTCTGTTTGAGCAAGACGCGACCACGAACTTGTCCTGTTCGCGCAGAAGTCACCATGCTCAAGAGCATCAGGGCAATAGCTGCGCAACTAATCTGAGTGTGTTTGCGTTGCATGGGAAATCTTGGATTCAATTTAGAGCTAGTCAGTTCGCCCCGCATTTTTGAGCATTGGAATTTTCACACCCTTTTCGCGCGCAGTCTCAATCGCTTCTTCATAACCCGCATCCACATGCCGCGCAATCCCGGTTCCCGGATCGTTCGTCAACACGCGATTCAAACGCTGTGACGCTTCGTCAGTTCCATCTGCAACCGAAACCTGACCGGCATGCAGCGAGTAGCCAATCCCCACACCGCCGCCATGATGAAAGGAAACCCAACTCGCGCCGCTCGCGGTGTTCAGTAAAGCATTGAGGATGGGCCAGTCAGCTACGGCGTCGGATCCATCTTTCATGTTTTCAGTCTCACGATAAGGTGAGGCGACCGATCCGGTGTCGAGATGATCGCGGCCGATCGCGATGGGTGCTTTCAGATCGCCGCGCCGCACCAGTTCGTTGATGGCTTCGCCCATCTCTGCCCGCTCGCCATAGCCGAGCCAGCAGATTCGCGCCGGCAATCCCTGAAACTGCACGCGATCCCGAGCCAGACGCAGCCAGCGATTCAATGTTTCGTCCTCAGGAAAAAGTTCCAGCGCGAGATCGTCGGTCTTTCGAATATCATTCGGATCGCCCGAGAGCGCGACCCAGCGAAACGGCCCCTTGCCTTCACAAAACAGCGGGCGAATGTATTCAGGCACGAAACCTGGAATCTCGAAAGCCTCTTTCACTCCGGCGTCAAACGCCATCTTGCGAATGTTGTTGCCGTAATCAAACGCGATCGCTCCCGCTCGTTTCAGGGCGAGCATCGCCTCAACATGAATCGCCATCGATTCCATCGCGCGCTCGGTGTACGCGTGGGGATCGCTACGACGTAATTCAGCCGACTTTTCGAGAGTCAGCCCGGCAGGAATGTACCCGTTCAAAGGATCGTGGGCGCTGGTCTGATCGGTGACTACATCAACCTTGATCCCACGACGGACGATCTCGGGAAGCAGTTCAGCGCAATTGCCGACCAAGCCGACTGAGACAGCTTTCTTTTGCTCGCGAGCGTCTTCACAAATGTCCAGCGCTTCATCCAGAGTCAGAGCCATGCGATCGCAATAGCCGTTGAGGACACGACGCTCGATGCGCGCGGGATCGACTTCAATGCCAAGAAAGACCGCGCCGTTCAGAGTCGCCGCCAGTGGCTGCGCGCCACCCATGCCGCCCAGACCGCCAGAGAGCAGGAGCCTGCCAGACAGATCGCCGCCGAAGTGTCTGTCGGCCATCGAAGCGAACGTCTCGAACGTGCCCTGCACGATGCCCTGCGTGCCGATGTAGATCCAACTTCCGGCAGTCATCTGGCCGTACATCATCAGACCTTTGCGCTCGAGCTCATGAAAGTATTCCCAGTTGGCCCACGCGCCAACCAGATTCGAGTTCGCGATCAAAACCCGCGGCGCATATTCATGAGTACGAAAAATTCCCACCGGCTTTCCTGACTGCACCAGCAAAGTTTCGTCGTTCTCCAGGCCTTGAAGCGAACGCACGATCGCATCGAACGAGTCCCAATTGCGCGCAGCTTTGCCCGCGCCGCCATAGACAACCAGGTCCTCAGGCCGTTCAGCCACGTCGGGATCGAGATTGTTCATCAGGCAGCGCAGCGCCGCCTCCTGATGCCAGCCCTTGCAGTTAAGCTTTGCGCCTCGCGGCGCGCGGATAGTTCTCGCGCTCATAGTGGAGCATCTTACTTGATTGACCATACATTTTCATTGGCTCTATGCGGCTCTGCCGCCGGAGGTGCGGAAAGGCTCCGCCTTCCGGTAAGTTGCGAAATCACCCTCAACCCGAGCATACAATTTTGATCCATGTATTTTGTGGGTCGTTTTACGTGGGCGGCAGCGTCTCTCAGGTTTTGGAATCTTGCCCGGCGAACTCGCGTGCGCTACTGTATAGAACCTCCGCATCTAGTGAAGCTTTTCCGAAAGGAATTCAGCGAAATGAGAGCAGTTAAGTTTGAGCGAGCAAGCACAGGTGTTATTCGTTCGTTGGCGTTCGCGCTTTCCTTCGTGCTGGTGACGGGGCAGTTGCTCGCCGCCGGTGCCCAGCGTAATCCAAAGCCGAAGCCTCCCCAGATGTCCGGAGACCAGCGCATCGCGCACGTTCTGTCACGTCTGACATTTGGAGCAAGGCCGGGCGATTTCGAACGGGTCAAAGCCATGGGAGTCGAGGCCTTCATCAATCAACAGCTCGATCCGGATTCCCTCGATGTCGGTGGAGTGAGTGCCAGGCTCAAAAAGTTACCGACTCTCGGAATGGCTACGCCCGTGATCATCGAACAGTACACACCGCCGAAACCGGCGCCCTCACCGGCTCCGATTAAGTCTCCTGACAATGCGACTGCTTCCCCGCAGAAACTAATCGCGCAAAATCCTTTGGCTCAAACGCCGCAGATGTCGGCGAACTCGAATTCGGCCTCGATGCAAAATGAAATGCAGATGGAGGCGAAGAAGGAAGAGACGGGAAGGCCAGCGGTCCAGGCCGGGATGCAGAACGAGAAGAAGACGGAAGAAGCGGGCAGGATGCCCCCGCTCCAGGCAACTCCGAAGCCGACACCGCCCGCCAAGAACCCGCAGATGGTGGTGACTGAGTTGCAGCGAGCCAAACTCCTGCGAGCGGTTTACAGCGAACGCCAGTTGTACGAACTGATGGTCGACTTTTGGGAAAATCATTTCAGCATCTTCGCGAATAAGGATGACGATCGATATTTGCTGACCGGCTATGATCGCGAAACGATTCGACCGTTTGCCATGGGACGATTCCGCGACTTGCTGGGCGCCACGGCACACTCGCCGGCGATGCTGTTCTATCTCGACAACTGGCGGTCCAGCGTACCGCGGCCTTACGCGGCCACGAAAACCAAACCCGCAGGCGTCGATGGCGGACTCAACGAAAACTACGCGCGCGAGTTGATGGAGTTGCACACGTTAGGCGTTAATGGCGGCTATACACAAAAGGATGTGCAGGAGATCGCGCGTTGCTTTACCGGTTGGACGATCCAAAAGCCGAATGAGCAGGGACTATTTCTGTATCGGCCGGGACTGCACGACGACGGTGAGAAGATTGTTCTCGGCCACAGGATCCTTCCGGGCGGTGGAATCGCGGATGGCGAACGCGTGCTCGATATTTTGGCGACGCATCCGGCGACCGCGCGTTTCGTCGCGACCAAACTCGCGCGCCGTTTCATCGGCGACGATCCGCCACAGTCGATCATCGATCGTGCCGCCGCGGTATTTCTAAAAACCGATGGATCGATTCGTGAGACGCTGCGCGCGATCGTCACCTCGCCGGAGTTTTTCTCTCAGACGTCTTATCGGGCCAAGATGCGCTCGCCTTTTGAATATGTAGCCGCGGCGATGCGCGCGCTGAACGCCGAGACCGACGCTGACCGGCCGGTGCTCGATGCTATCGGACGCATGGGCCAGCCCGTTTTTGGGCGCATCACTCCGGACGGTTACGCCGATCGGGCTGACCAGTGGCTTTCCAGCGGCGCAATGATCGCGCGTTTCAATTTTGCCAGCGCGCTGGCCGGCAATCGCATCAAGGGGACGAAGATCGACGTGCCGCGACTGCTGTCCGGAGTCGATGAAGCAAAGAAGGACTCTGTCGCTGCAAAGTTTATTAGCTTGATGGTTTCAGGCGATCTCTCCAACGGAACGCGGGCTGTTTTGGAAAAGACTTTGCTGCCGGAGCCAGCGGCTGGCCCGGTAACGCGGGCGGCGAACCCGGGCGCAAATGTAGCCGTGGGGTATGACGCGGGGGCGCCCGTGAAATCGCCCACACAAGCGTCGTATGTCACGGAATTAATCACACTCTTGATTGGCTCGCCGGAGTTTCAGCACCGATAAATGCGCGCCTCACCTTCGCCTCAAAAAGCATTCCAACTTTTCCACTCTCTGGCTCCCTCTCCCTTTGGGAGAGGGCTGGGGAGAGGGCCTAAGTGTCGAACATATCCCTGGCGAGACTTGTCGAGGCGATCACTCTCGGCAGTTCTCACGCAGGATCCTAAGTGCGGTGGTGTGCTGGATCAGAACTACTCAGTCAGACAAGTCCGCGCGCTCGGTCTGAAGCTTGTCATCCTCCTGTGCTGCGGCGCTGTGGCGCTTCACCCCGTCGCAGTCCTGGGTCAGCGCCAGGACAATGCCCGTGCGGCGACGATCACCGTCAATTTCACACCGGTCCATCCGGCAAACCGTTTCAGTCCTGCGCACGCACTCGGCGCAGCGGTGGACGGTCACGACAAAGGGGTCATCGATCTGCAGCTCACGCCGCCAAACATTCAGGCGATGTTGTCGGCCGGCTTCAAGTCTCTGAGTTATCGTCTGCGCACGGAACTGGCCAACGATGCATGGCATTGGAATCCCCATGGCAGTTGGAGCGACGCAAACAATCGGCAGGGATACTGGACGTCTGACAACAAATTAGCGGGACCGATTGAGCTCTCGTACGGTTATCGTCTGCCGCGCAGAGGCAACACGATTGACCAGGCGAACGATGATGGCTATTCGCGGCTGGACGATGGTGACCAGCAGACTTTTTGGAAGAGCAATCCTTACTTGGACCGAGCGTTCACCGCTGAAAGCAACTCGGTTCATCCACAGTGGATCGTGATTGAGTTCGAAAAAGCCGTGCCGATCAACGCGATGCGTCTGGCCTGGGCCGAGCCGTTCGCCTCACGCTATCAAATTCAATATGGGAATTTTGATGACGTCAGCGACATCGCGTTGAGTCCACCCGGCGCGTGGCAGAACTTTCCGAGCGGAGTAGTTCGCGAAGGCCGTGGTGGTGAAGTCTCGCTCCAGCTTTCGCGGCAACCGATCAAAGCGCGCTGGCTCCGCCTCCTTTTGACCGAGTCATCACAAACTCCCGGAGCGGTCAACGCCTCAAACGATCCACGCGATCGTCTTGGTTTCGCCCTGCGTGAAGTTTACGCCGGCACGATTAACTCCCGGGGTGAGTTTCGGGATGTCATTCGTCACGGCGCCAATCGTCGCCGGCAAACAATTATTCATGTGTCATCGACCGACCCCTGGCATCGCGAATCAGATCTCGATCAAGGAGTGGAGCAGCCGGGCTTTGATCGAATCTTCCGGGACGGCCTGACGAATGGCCGGGCGATGCTCTTACCGACTGGATTGCTCTACGACGAGCCGGGTAATGCGGCGAACGAGATTCGTTACCTGCGCGCGAGAGGTTATAACTTCGATCGGGTTGAGTTGGGCGAAGAGCCGGACGGCCAATACATCACCCCCGAAGATTTTGGCGCGCTCTACCTGCAGTGGGCGGACGCGATTCATCGGGTTGATCCGAAAGTGAAGCTCGGCGGTCCGAGCTTTCAGGAGATCATCCCCTCCGACTCGACCAGCCGGATTCGTCTCGGCAATAGTGCCTGGCTGGCGCGGTTTCTGGATTATCTGAAACGGCGCGGCCGCTTATCAGACTATTCGTTCTTTTCGTTTGAGTGGTACCCGTTCGACGAGGTTTGCGAGCCGGTCGCGCCGCAACTCGCGAGCGCACCCGGGCTGCTTGAAAACGCGCTGCACGACATGGAACAGCGGGGCTTGTCTCGTCAGATACCCTGGATTATTTCTGAGTACGGCTACTCGGCGTTCGCCACGCGCGCGGAGATTGGCATTGAGGGGGCGTTGTTGAATGCGGACATTGTGGGAAAGTTTCTCGAGCTCGGCGGCGATCAGGCTTTTCTGTTTGGTTACACGCCGGGCTACGTCGATCGAGATTTTCCCTGCACCGCCGGCAACAACATGTTGTTTTCAATGGATGACAATGGGAATGTCGGCCACCGTTTCGCGACTTACTTTGGCGCGCGTTTGCTGACGCAGGAGTGGTTGCAGCCCGGAGATGAAGCCCACGAAATCTATCCCGCGACATCCAACGCGCGCAACGCGCAGGGCGAAGAGTTGATCACCGCTTATGCGGTCCATCGTCCCGACGGGCTCTGGTCTTTGCTGCTGATTAATAAAGATCCCAAGCGTACTTTCCAGACGGACGTTGTCTTTCGCAATCCACTATCGCGTTCCACCGGCGGCTTTCTCGGAAGGGTTGATACATTTCAATATTCGAGTAAGCAGTACCAGCTTGGCGGGACCGCGACCAATCCCTTTCCGGTTCGTGCCGATGAGCCTGATCACAAGCTCATTCAGTCATCCGATCCCGGACCGACACACGTCTCTTTGCCGGCGTATTCGCTAACCGTGATTCGTGGAGGGTTGAGTTTACCCTTGGATTAAATGATTCGTTTGCCATGAGTTCCGGATGAAAAAGACTAACCCCCCCGGTAATTCCGACCGCAAACGGCGAAGCCGAGTTCGTGGTAGAGGATGCTGAGAGCTATCAGGATCTGTTGGCGAAAGATCGAATCGAGACGATCGAAGTGATAAAGCGCGGACTGGAAAACATGAAGCGCCAACCTGGCAAACCGGCGACAGATTTCTTTCGCGAGTTCTTTGCCGAGAAAGGCATCACTGAACGCGAATGACGGATTAAGGGATCGTATAGCCGATCGTTTTACGCCGCCAAGGCCGAAGGCTTCACCTCTCGGTTCAAGCGATTG
>JAWVEB010000005.1:0-43600 GCA_033856915.1 Blastocatellia bacterium
CAGACTTCAGTCTGTGATGATTGGTAAGACAAGTCCAATCACAGACTGAAGTCTGTGCCACCACTTTTTCAAGCAAGCTCTCCCCCGTCCGAGTTCACCACAGAGAACCAGGAGATTGCCATGAAAAGATGCGATGAGTGCGGAGAAGAATTCAGAGATAAGTTTAGCTTTTGTCCGGTTGATGGGGCGAGACTGGAAGTAGTCCCAGGCGCTAACCCTGCAGCCGAATATCGTCTGACTTTGATCGATGACGAAAGCCTTGCGCGCCGGCTGGCAAACCACATCCGGTTCGTCTCGACGCAAGTAAAACAGGCGTTGCCTGCCTTCAGAAATGATCCGATCGCTTTTGCGGCCAGACAGCTTGGCGCAGGCGGGCAATTACTCAAGCAGACCCTCTCACGTCCTCATGTGCTATTGGGAGCGATGGCGGCGCTCGTGATCGTGTCCGCGATAATCCTGAGCGTGCTGGTTCTGGAGAGGCATTCTCCGAGATTAACCAACGCAATCGATGACGGCGATGAACCTTCGCGAACAGTCGAGATTGATCTGCGAAACGAAGCAAAGCCAAACGATGATTCCGGAGTAGGCGACGGCGAAAAAGGGCGTGTCGGTTTCAATAGAGGCAAAGGCGAAGGGTCGCATCCCACGCCGGCGCGATCTCAAGGCGGAGGAGGCGGCGGCGATGGCAGTCAATCCCCGCCTTCGCAGGGCCGCGTGCCTGTCCCGTCAGTAATTCCGGCGCCGATTTCGACGACGTTGGCTCGTCTGCCACAGGCTTTGCCGGACGCGGGCGTCGATATCGATCCGGCGCTGTGGAAAAATCTCTCGTTAACTTCTTATGGTGATCCTCGATCCAAATCAACCACGCCTTCGAATGGTCCAGGCAACGGCGGTGGGGTGGGCACAAATAACGGCACGGGCATTGGTGAGGGAGATGGCCCTGGATTCGGGCCCGGGCGCAAGGGCAACCTCGGAGGCGGCGATAACAGTTACGGTTGTTGCGGCGGAGGCGGATCACGTGGCAACAATCCCGATCCCGATCGAGTTTATCCGGCCTCAGACGTAAACGAACGCGCGCGCGTTTTGTCGAAGCCCGAACCCCAGTACACCGAGGAAGCCAGACGAAACAGCATTACCGGTACGGTTGTATTGCGAGTCGTGTTTTCGCGCACCGGTGAAGTAACCAACATCCACGCACTGCAACCTCTCGGTGCTGGTCTGACCGAGAAGGCAATCGCCGCGGCACGACAGATCCGATTTGTGCCGGCGCGGAAAAACGGCCAGCCCGTCTCGATGTATATGCAGTTGGAGTACAACTTCAATTTGTATTGAGAAGGTAAATTTGGAGTGCGGTAACTTGTTACCGCTTTTCAAGGCCGCGACTTGTCGCGGCCAGGGAGTTGCCGTAGTCGCGAGTCTCGTGGCGACAAGTCGCCGCTACGAAAGCGCTGACAAGTCAGCGCACTCGAAATTTAATTGATTCTTTGCAAGGTCTCCCTTTTTTCGCGTTCTATTCACGAAGCATGGAAGTTTAGAAGCGGGCTACCGCCCGCGTTGTCGGCGCCAGGCCGACCCTAAACCTTGATCCATTCGGGAACCAGAGACTCACGTTAGGTCTCTAACCAGCGAAACAATTAATGTTTCTGCAACTTTCCCGGCGGTCAGCAGTGTTTCATGAAGGTCGCTTATTTGAAGTGGAGGAGACGATGAGTAGAACTTTCTTTCTCAAATCCCTGTTGATGATCACAGCTTCAGTCGCCGCGATGTTTGGCGTCAGCGCCTTGAGAAGTTCAGGCGGACTGGTCACTGCCCAAAGTGGAATTACCCCGGGCGCGCTTCAGGTTATCGATCCGAATGGAAAGCCGAAGGCCTTGTGCCCGCTCAAGCACACCGACGTGAAAGCACAGATCAGCGGCTTTCTTTCCCGGGTAGTCGTGACGCAGGAGTTTGAAAATCCCTTCAAAGAAAAGATCGAAGCGGTGTACACGTTTCCGTTGCCGCAAAACGCCGCCGTCGACGACATGACGATGATTGTTGGTGAGCGGACGGTGCGCGGCAAGATCTTGCGGCGAGAGGAAGCCCAGGCCGTCTATGAAGCCGCGAAATCAAACGGGCAAACGGCCAGCCTGCTCGATCAGGAACGCCCGAACGTCTTCACGCAATCGGTCGCGAATATTCTTCCCGGCGAACAGATCAAAATTACGATCAGCTATGTCGAGACTTTGCAGTACCAAGATGGTTCGTACGAATTCGTTTTCCCGATGGTGGTCGGGCCGCGCTACGTGCCCGGTGCGGCCACGGGCCAGCAAGGAAACGGTTTCGCGCCGGACACGACTCAGGTTCCGGATGCTTCGCGGGTCACGCCTCAGCCGGCGCCCGACGGAATGCGGGCCGGACACGATGTGTCGATCGATGTTGCACTCGACGCTGGAGTGCCGATTGATGCGCTCAATTCAAGAACGCACGACGTGACTGTCGAGCGTCCGGATGACCGTCGCGCGGTGGTGCGCCTGAAAGATCAGGCGACGATTCCCAACAAGGATTTTATTCTGCGCTATGACGTGGCCGGTAAGAAGATCGAAGACGCTCTGTTGAGCCACTCATCTGACAAAGGCGGCTTTTTCACGCTCATCCTGCAACCGCCGGATCGAGTTACCGCCGAAGACGTGACGCCGAAGGAACTGGTTTTTGTGCTCGACACTTCGGGATCGATGAGTGGCTTTCCGATTGAGAAAGCCAAAGAGACGATGAAACTGGCGCTCGACAATCTCTATCCATACGACACTTTCAATCTGATCACTTTCTCGGGCGACGAACACATACTGTTTCCTGAGCCGGTGCCGGCGACGAAAGAAAACCTGGCGCAGGCACAAGCGTTTCTCGAGTCGCGAACGGGCGGCGGCGGCACTGAAATGATGAAAGCGATTAAGGCGTCGATGGATCCGTCGGACGCGCAGGGCCACGTGCGCATCGTGGTTTTCATGACTGACGGCTATGTCGGCAACGACATGGAAATCATCGGAGAAGTGCAGAAGCATCCCAACGCGCGCGTGTTCGCGTTCGGCATCGGCAACAGCGTGAATCGGTTCCTGCTCGACAACATGGCCCGATACGGTCGCGGCGAAGTCGAGTATGTCGGGCTCAACGACGATGGCTCAGCGGCGGCGCGACGCATGCACGAACGCGTTCGGAATCCCCTGCTCACCGATATCTCGATCGATTGGAATGGATTGCCGGTAGCGGATGTCTATCCGAAGACCGTGCCGGATCTGTTCAGCGCGAAGCCCGTAATTCTAAGCGGCCGCTACACCGGACAGCCGCGCGGAACGATTCGTCTAAAGGGAAAAATGGCTGGGCATGATTTCGTGCGAGAGATTCCGGTCGACTTTTCCGGATCGCAGCAGCACGACGTGCTGGCGACTCTCTGGGCGCGCACGCGCATCGATGACTTGATGAGTCAGGACCTCAAAGGGGCGCAGCAAGGCGCGATGAAAGAAGAAGTTAAGCAGGCCGTGACGCAACTCGGTCTGGACTATCGCCTGATGACGCAGTTCACATCTTTCGTGGCAGTTGAAGAGATGGTCGTCACCGACGGTGGTCAGCCGCGGCGGATCGATGTGCCGGTAGAAGTGCCGGAAGGTGTGAATCGCGCCGCAGTGTTTGATCAGGAAAGCGACAAACCAAGCGGAACACTGAGGTTTTATGCTGGAAGGCCTACACAGAACATGACTGCGCTGTCGCCGAGCGTTCCATCAGCAACCGCGCAAACAGTCACGGTTACGAGGTCGGGATCTAACTCAGCTAAAACAAAACGTGCCGCGAGTGGTACCGGAGGCGGCGTGTCATTAGAAAACCCTCCTCCTCCTTCTCGCCGGCCTGCTACGAATGCCGTAATGGCGGATGAAGTCATGGCTATCGACGGCAGGCGGAGCCTGACGCCGGAAGAGAGGAAGCGGGTTGATTTACAATCGAAGTTTCATCCGTTGGTGCTGGCCGTCATCGATCGTTTGAAGGTCCCCAACGCGAAGCCGGGCGCCGATGAAGCTAAATTCATTCGTAACGGCAAAGCTGAGGTTCAGATCTGGTTGACTGAGAAATCAGACGAAACGATCGCCAGGCTCAAAGAACTCGGCTTTGAAGTCGTACTCGATCCAAAGACGGCCAAACTTGTAATCGGCCGGATACCGATTGAAAAGCTGGCAGCGCTCGCCGAATTGAAATCGGTTCGGTATGTAGGACCGCAAATGTAGCGCAAGTTGTTAACTTGCGTGCAGTGCGGCGACTAGTCGCCGCTTTCAAAGGCTCGACTAGTCGCGCCGGCCAGAGCACTGACAAAGTGGCACAGACTTCAGTCTGTGATTGTGCGTTTGCTGAGACTCATCACAGACTAAAAATCTGTGCCACTGATCAGCGCACTCTAAATTACTCTAGCGAACGTGCAGATTCTTCCACGGCACTTAAGAAAGAAGTCATGGCTCGATTCAAAAATCCACTTAATCACGTGCGAGTCGCAGCCCCGTGTCCCGCCGATTGGGATCAAATGATTGGCGATGAGCGCGTGCGCTTCTGCGGCCAATGCAGCTTGAATGTTTTTAACCTTTCGAGCATGACCCGATCAGACGCCGAGTCGTTGATCGCTCGGACCGAGGGAAGGTTGTGTGTCAGGTTTTATCGACGGAGCGATGGCTCGATCATTACCAAGGATTGTCCGGTTGGCCTGCGCGCGATCCGCCGCCGAGTGGCTTTGCCTCAAAAGGCTGATTATCAGTCGATTTATGAGGCAAACGGCGGTCTTGCCTCAAAAATGTGATTTGCTCCGAATCTATTTAGGGGAGACGTCCTAATTGTTTAATGGCAGTAACCCCGTCGATATCCCGTTTCTCGGCAACAGGTATTTGGTGGATTCCAGGCTACGTCTGCTCTGTGGCACAATCAGTGTCTTAGGCTTCACAGTCACGGCTACCTGACCAGAATTACATCCCAAGCCCACCGACCGACATGCTGATGCTTCGCATCGGCAACCTTTGCACGATAACGAAACTGGTTGCCGTATTCATCAGTCCGCTTCGACAGTTTGTAATCGAGCGAGATTGAATCTACACCAAGCTCCGGCAAAGCGTGAAGCTCCCACGACTCCGAAATGCCGTTGTGATTCGTGTCTTGCCATAAGCGTAGTTGCGAAAAGATCGCGTCTTGCTTGTCAATGACGCCATCGCCGTTGCCGCCGTTCGCTGGCTTGTCAAACTCAGCCAAAGCGAGAAATCCATTTCGCTCTGCTCCAGGAGGCGGCTGGGGCTGTGGGGTGAAGTTGCCAAATAATTCGGTTCCGTCGTCGATAACCCCATTGCCGTTACGATCTAAGACAAGCCATGCGTCGTCAGATGTCTCGGCGGTCCAGGCGATCGTTTCCTTCACTCTGTCGCTGTTGAGGTCGAATGAGACTCCGCCAGCGGCGTCAGTGAAGGCAAAGCCATTGCCGGCAATATCTATCAAGACCGGAGTACCATAGCAACTATAGCCATCATCAGTGCAGCAGCAGAGATCAAAACTGTAATAACCACGAGCACATCCAGTCGGATAACAATATCCACCCTCTCCGCCAAGCGGTGTTGCAAGCGGTGTCGGCGTGGGGGTTGGCATGGGCGTTGGAGCAGTACACGCATCACCAAAATTTATCCAGCAACAACAATATACGCACCACGTGTCTAACACTGCGCCCTCTGGATCGGGAAGGCAATCTGGGTGGTTGAGGAGGTAAAGTTTTTGGGCATCACACGGAGTGGGGCTCGTGGTCCTACCGATGACGTCATTATCGTTCGTATACCGAACCTTAGTTGCCATTATGGATTCACTCGGGTCACAATCATCACAATCGTCAAACCCTGCGGGGTGACCGATATCATGAGACATCGCTTCTAGCACGGCGGCCGGGTTAGTCATACTAGGACTCAAATATGTAACCGCACCAGATGTGGGAGTAACTGTGCCGTCTGGGTACGTAAAAGTGACTATTCGCGGAGGGTTAGAGCCCGGAGGCGTTTGATTCTTCACCTTAAAACCCTGTCCGTCCGGCGGTTCGGAGCCGCCCACAAAATGATACGTTACTCCCGATCCATTGGCTCCGCTATTTGCGGTCCAGTTGTTGAATGCGCTTTCCACCGAGCTTCGTCGTAGGCCCGTTATTGCCGGATCAACCCATACGTCAACTTGGCCCTGGCCTTGCGGCCAACCAGGCTTGTTTGTGGGCGGGATATGGGTTCCGTTACAACCCGAAAGTGGAGGAAGTTGGGCGACAACATTCACAGACTGGCCGAAACATGCGAAGACGATTACGGAGAGTAGCGCGCTCGCAAGCTTTGATTGTTTCACAGCCTCCTGCTCCCTTCCTTGGTGTTCTTGATGGCTGTATCGACTTCTGCCATAAAGGAATCCAGGTTCTCACCGCTGTGTTTATCGAAAATCGAAGCGCCCTGACGTCCTCCAGATTCGGTGCGCGAGCCATCCAGAGGAGAAACTGTATCGCCTTCGATTTCATATGCAGTTAGTATCTGGTAGGTATCCTCATCTACCTTAGCTAGAAAGAAAAGGTAGCGTTTCCCAATAATCGGTATCCCTTCTCTTCCAGTTCGCCAACGAGTTATTTGGCCTGAGGGATATTTGATTTTCCCGCCAAATCGCTCCCCTACAATGCGTTCGTTGAGGTTAACGCCCAATCCTTTAGTCAACTTTGCGGGCTTGGAGATGAGCAAAGTGAACTCCGAATAAATACCTGTCTTATCATTTGATAGAAACGCATGCGATTCGGAGACTACTGCCTCAACAATAAGATCGCTGGTCGCGACCGGGATGTCGGAAAAGCCGGCGCGCCTTTCAGGCTCTCCAACGACACCGTTGACGTTAGGAATGGGACGTGTCTTATCAGTGCCCCAATTGTCATGCCGAGCGTTTTTTATTCTCCGGTTATTCTTATCAACTCGGTCCGAGGTGTCAGGATTTTGCAAATCAACAATTGGAGTTGCTTCATCGTCGATCTGCTTTGCGAGCGAACTGTCATCAACCTTACGTGGGTTTTGTTTGTTGTCTTGGCTGCGCCCGGCCAGTGCGACTAGCGAACCAATAAATAGGGCAGCACTGATGACAGTGACGATAAATATTCGGTTTTTCTTGATCATAAGACTCCAAATGCTCTTTTGATTTGCTATTCTTATTCGACGAGCCTGCGTAGAACTTTTACTTTCGTATCCCAGTCCTTTTCCAGATAAACGCTTGAAGCGCAAGGTACCACGTCGTGTCATTATTGACCTAACCTCGACATCGGTCAATAATCTGCTTGGTTCATTTTCATAGGCTGTTTGGCTCATTTAGCTAGCACACCAACCTCAATGGACTCAAAACAGATCCGCAGGCTTGTCGCAGGAACAGCGGACGCGGCCTTCGCCGTCGATGTGTCGGGATTGATCGGCGCCTGGAACACGATGGCGGAAGAATTGTTTGGGTTGAGTTCGAAGGAAACGATCGGCCGAGGCTGTCATGAGATTCTACAGGGCAATGACGACGCTGGGCGAGTCTGTTCAAAGCATTGCGCGATTCAGCAAGCAGTACAGGAGAACCGACCAGTCGCAAATTTCGATTTGCAAATCCATACGAAGCAGGGCTCACAGTGGTGCGGTGTATCCGTGCTCATCGTGACCGAACCCGAATTTGCCTCACCTCACGCAGTGCACATCATCCAGCCGCGGGCAATGCGCAAACGCTTGCAACAACTACTGCGCAACTTTATGGTTAATGAAACTGAGCTTAGACCTAAGTTAGCAAGCCAATTCGTTTCGGCCCTGGATCGGCAGTCTCTCTTGGAACTCTTACTGCTCGTGAGACGGAGATCCTACGAAAACTCCCACGAGGCGCTCACACTAACGAAATCGCTAAACAACTCTCTATCAGCAGCGCCACAGTCAAAAACCACATCAGTCATATTCTCATCAAACTCAACGCGCATACCCGCCTCAAAGCAATACGTCGCGCTGAGCAATGCGGCTTAATTAAAGGGAATGAATGACAGAACTGCTCCACCGCTTGTAAACCCCAAGAGAATATTCGATCTTCAAAAACGAAGCGCTTTCACAGGGATATAGCTGGGCTAAGAGTCGGCGGGCCCTCGGAAATCCTATTTTGAGGCAAACGGAAGACTTTTGAGGCAAACGGGAGTTTCAAGCCAAAGCCCGCCGGGTCTCCTACGTAGCGAAGGCGATTAGTTCTATGGTGCTTGGATTGTTTGCGGGCTTGGGGGTGCACGGAGCTTTCACCAGCAGTTCTCCTTTGGTATCAATGAGAACGACGGGGATTATGGCAATTCCCGTTGATCACGCTCGTCAAATCACCGGTCCACCAATTCCTCAGGCAGGAAGAACAATAGCGTTAGGCGAAAGGGAAGGGAAGGCGACTCGGCATCGTCCGCCCTCAGCTCAAAAAGCCGGAACGATGCCCCCGGTCAAGTAAGATCGAAAGGTTGCAGAGATGTCACTGTTACCGTGTTCGCGCTGCGCGCTCAATGCGGACGAGCCCGCGTTCCCAGCACTAAGAATTTACATCCGGCTCCCCTGTCTTGCTTTCTCGACAGGCATTCAGCAACAGTCCGAACGCCACAGTTGGCGTACAATGTTTCCGATGAACCTGAAACTTGCTCCGGGCCTCTCAATCCAGAAATCACATATTAACGGCAGAGGCTGCTTTGCCATCGTTCATTTCCCGCGTCGCCGTAAGATCGCCGAATACACTGGTCAGCGTATTCCGGATCGCGAAGCGCAACGACGTGCCCATCGGGCAAAGCTGCGCATCTGTGATGTCGACGGCGTTTGGAGTATCGACGGCAGTCGCGGTGGCAACGGCACGCATTACATTAATCACTCATGCGAACCGAACGCCTATGTGCGGACGATCTATGGCCACATAGTCTTCTTCGCGTTGCGCGACATTCATCCCGGCGAGGAAATCACGGTGGACTACGAACAGACGCTGCATCCCGATTCCAAGCGCTGTTACTGTGGAGCGGCGAGCTGTCGGGGCAGGATTAATAGAATTCCAGGTGTATAAGACGAATGGCATTCGCGGCGTTTGCCAGGGAGTGAGTGTGCACAAGAAGTCGCGCAGCTATGAAATCCAAATAGCCCGCGCAGCGGGCTGGAACTTTTCTGCAAAGCTCCAGCGCGACTTAGTCACAATCGCGGCAACGCAAAACTGAACTTCGATCCTCGTCCTACTTCCGACTCGACGGCAACTAATCCGCGGTGTTGCTCGACCACTTCCTTCACAAAGGCCAGACCGAGTCCGGTTGACTCTTCATCTTTCTCCTGCCCGTCGCGCGCCACTCGATAAAACTTTTCCCAGATGCGATCGATTGATTCCGCCGGCACGCCGTAACCGCGGTCCTCGACGACCACGCGTACAGCCTCAGCTTCCAGCAAAGTGGAGACTGTTACGGCGGTGCGTTCCGGGCTGTACTTGATCGCGTTCTCCATCAGCCTGGTGAGGACTTGAGTAATCAAGCTCTTGTCCGCGGCTACGGGAGGAATGTGCCCGTTAGGTTGCTCGATTAGCCGAATACGTTTTTTCTTGGCGAGCGGCTGCACCGTATTGAGTACTTCGCGCACGACTTCGTCCAGGCGCAAAGCGATCTTCGTAACTTCCTTCTTGTCGGCGCGTTCAAGTTGAGTTACGGAGAGAAATGTATCGATCATGCGTGACATCCGCTGTGATTCGTTGGAGATGATCTGTAGAAATTCGCGTGATTCTTCGGGGATCTTTTCGTCGATCACCAGGAGCTCGGCAAAACCGTTAATGCTCGTCAGCGGAGTCCGCAGCTCGTGGGACATCAGCGAAATCATGTCGCTCTTCAACTGCTCGAACTCTTTCATTTGGGTCACGTCGCGAACCCTTATGGCAAAGCATAGTGGACTCGCGCCGCCGCCATTTCCATTTGAGCCGTTACCGTTGCGGTCGGTAGCCAGCGCAATTCGCAACTCCAGAGTTTGGTTGCGATCGGAGAACTTCAACTCTCGTTCGTAGGGCTCGCCTGACTGCAGTACGCGCCGGACCGCGATCGAAGGTTCGTCGAAAACTCCGGAGCGAAACCGATCCAGCAGTCCGAACAGATCAGTCCTTAGCGCTTCAGACTTGTCCATCCGCGCCGCCCGGAGCATCGCCGGATTGACGAAGCCCAGCGTTCCGTCCAGATAGGCGATGGCGTGACCGTCCGAACTTTCTGCCAGGACCTGAGCGCCAAAGCGGTTCTCAGTTAGGACGCCGCTGATGACATCAAACGCATGCAAGCGGTGACCGGACGTGCGCGCCGAAACAAACGCCGGCAAGTGACCGTTCAGTTTTCTCTTGCGGGCTTCTTCGCGCTGAAGATTGCGCGCAACCTGGCCACCCACCGCAGTCAGCAGTCTGCGATCACTCTGATCAAAACTTTCTCTCAGACGCAACAGCAAAGCGCCCACGGTGCGGCCTTCGTGGCATAAAGGAATGGCCAAGCTCTCAAGAGAATCGATCTGGCCGGCCGGAGCGAGGGCCATCTCGCCGGTCTCGACAGCCTGATCGCAAAGTTGAATCAAGCGCCGCCAAACCGTGTTGCGACCCGGCTCGAGCGATCCGCTGGCATTTGCGCGCAAGCGTGCGCCCGGTACCAGGGCGCCGAGATCATCCAGTTCGAAGACGGCTGCCTCCTCCAGCGGAAGAATAGTTTGCAGGAGCTTGAGGCCGCTGGTCAGGCGACTCTGCGCCAGGCTTGCTTCATGCGTGTCCGTCCTGGCGGAGGTATCGTTGACGCGTTCGGTAAGCAGCGTATCGATTAACCAAAGTCGATGAAGTTGCACCAGAAAAACTGCGCTCGTCGCGCCCAGCGCCATGGGCGCGAACAGGATATCGATCTTCAGGTAAAGCGAGGCGATCAAGCTCCCGACCGCAGCCGCCAAAAAACCCAGGCCGAGAATCAGGAACGAGCGCCGCGCACCGGCGCGACTAACAAAAAATCCCGCGCTCGTGCTGACGGCCACGATCAGGAGCAGGCCCAGCCACGTCTGGGGAGACTGGAGCGGTACTTCGCCACGACCCACGTTTACGACAAAGGCCGTTTGCAGCGAATCGATTAACCCTGCGCGCCAGATCGCACAGGTAACACCGCCGGCCAGGAAAGCCAGGCCAAGTGACGAAAACAGCGATCTCCACGAAAATGTTTTCAAGGTTTTAAGAGAAACTCGAGTGGCGAGCGTTCCGTGCTGGATGCCCTGATGGGAAGCGAGGCGAGAGTGCCAACGTCATTATACACAGACGCGCACCGTTATGCTCAAGAATAAACCGGTAACGCCTCACTGCAGGCGTTTGGTAATAAAGTACTCGGATTGTGGGGCTTTTGTGGCGCGTCTGGGTCTAAGCGGGCAGGGAACCGATCGCGCTCTCGAGGGCTGACTGTTCATTTTCGGCCACGGTGCGCAAGTCCAGGAGCACTCGGTTATCGACGATTCGGGCAATCACGGGGTGGGCTGCGCGACGTAACACCGCCTCGATTTGGTTCGGAGTCAGGCGGCTGTGGGTGATCGAAATAAGCACCGTCGGAAGACGCGAGGTCGGGCCCGACCCACCTCCCGCAGCGGAGTCGCCGGCGATGCTATCCAACTCAACCGTCTCAGGTACCCTGTTTCGCAAACGCCTGATCATTTTTTCGGCGCGCTTCTTGATCTCAAGTGCTGACAATGCGATGAGGCGATGCGCCGGCACCTCCTCGGCTGAAGCCTCGCGAGCATATGCGTCGAGCGTGGCTTCGAGCGCGGCCAGTCGCAGCTTGTCGGCTCGCAATGCGCGATAGAGCGGATGACGCCGCATGCGCTCGATGATGTCCGCGCGACCAACCAACAGGCCCGCCTGTGGCCCGCCGAGAAGTTTGTCGCCGCTGAATGAAACAACGTCGACGCCGGCTTCGATTGAGTTGCGAACAACCGGTTCGCCTTCGATTCCATATTCCTTGAGGTCGAGCAAGGCGCCCGATCCCGCATCTTCGTACAGCGGCAATCCGGCGTCGTGAGCAAGTGCGGCCAACTCCTTGAGAGTAGGAGTACTGGTGAAACCAACAATGCGATAGTTTGACGCATGGACTCGCATGATCAGGCGGGTGTTTTCAGAAATGGCTTTTGCATAGTCCGACAAGCGCGTTCGGTTGGTAGTGCCAACTTCGATCATCTGCGTTCCTGATTGGGCCATCACTTCGGGCACGCGAAAGTCGCCTCCGATTTCGACCAACTCTCCGCGCGAGACAATCGTTTCGGCATTCCGCGCGAGCGTCGTAAGCACCAGCAGGGCGGCGGCGGCGCAGTTGTTCACGACGAGCGCAGCCTCAGCCCCGGTTAAATCGGACAGGAGATCTTCCACTCGCGGAGCGCGGCGTCCACGTTCACCGCTGACGATGTCGTACTCCAAATTACAGTAGCCAGCCGCTTCGTTAACGATCGCCAGGCGGGCCGCGTCGGACAAAGGCGCTCGTCCGAGGTTGGTGTGCAACACCACTCCCGTGGCGTTGATAACGCGTTGCAGGGCTCTCGAGTTTTCATCCAGATGCGCCGCGGCGAGCCGCTTTTCGGCTTCCTCCAACAGACTTGCTCGCGATCCATTCTGCCCGGAATCAGTGGGTCCATCAGCCGTGGCCGCGAGAATTTCACGACGCAGTTCATCGGTTATCCGGCGGGCGAGGGAGCTTAGCCGCGTCGCCCCTATCTGCTGTCTTATCGACTGGGCTGTCTCAGTCCGCAATAGTAAATCTACGGACGGCAACGCTCTCAGCGAAGTTTTGGTCTGAAGTTTAGACATTCGAGGTTTCGGTTTTCACTTTGGCAAGAGCGAGCAGAATATGCTGTTTCGCCCATCTGAAGCAATCGCGAAAACAATATTGACAGGCAGCGAACCCACCCCCTACACTGGGATCAACGGTGGCGACCCTGCTTGCGCTGCCCGATAGGAGTTCCACCTTGTCCGTAAAAGATAACAAGTTAGCCAGGCTCGCCCGAGAACGCCGCGATAAGAACAAGGCGCTCGGTTCCTACGAAGAACCGACTATTGAGGATCGTCTAACGCGCCTCGAAGAAGAGATCCGCCGTCTGAAAATTGAGTTCGACGTCTACTTTAACGGCGGGACAAAGCGTCCGCCTTATGACACGCGCATGCGGGTCGAATCGCATCTGAAGCGATTGGGTGACGATCGCACGCTCAATTTCGCACAGCGTTATCATTACAACTCGCTGGCCACCCGGTATGCTTCGTTCCGCGAGTTATGGCGCCGCATGTTGCAGGGAAGGGAAGAAGGACGTGACGTGGGAGCGGCGGCGCGGGCTTCCAGTCGAGAGAGCGAGGGACCATTCGCTCGTTCCGAGTTTTCCTGCACGGACGTGCGTCATGACGTTCGCACCGTGAAGGGCGTTTACGATGCACTGATCGAGGCGAAACGAAGTTGCGGTGAAGTTACCAGCGATCTATCGTTTTCCAGGTTCCATCGCCTAATCATGGAACGCACCGAAAACTTGAAGTCCCAGATTGGATCGGATCGCGTAATTTTTTCCGTCAATGTGGAAGGCGGCCACGTTAGTTTCAAAGCGAAAGCGGATAAGTAAGTAGCAAACACCAGGGTAATACAAAAGAACAAAGGCGATCTCGTTACCGAGATCGCCTTTTCCTTTTCGCGCCTTCCGGGCTCACGACCGGAAGTGGTCAGTGGCTCTGCTTGGTAGCAAGCCGGGGAGACCTACGCCTTTGTCACTTTTTCGGCCTGAGGTCCTTTCGGGCCTTGCGTCACTTCAAACTCGACTTCCTGACCCTCCTCGAGGGTTTTGAAGCCGTCACCTTGAATGGCGCTATAGTGAACGAAGATGTCCGAAGAGCCGGGCTGTTCAATAAAGCCATAACCCTTCGAGTTGTTAAACCACTTGACCTTACCTGTTATTCTAGACATACAAACGAATCCTCCTAACGATTCGGCAAAACGGGTTGAAGTAACACGACTGAAGGGACTTGTTACTTCTCCTACAGGTTAATGCTGTGAGCCGGACGCGCTTACTAGTTGGGGCGCTATACGGAAACACACAACGAACAACGCACACGCGACCCCTCGCCGGGGCGAGCGATCGTCGTGCACATACTTCCTAGCAAAAAGCTAAACTTCATTTGTCTTTATTACAGTTGCAAATCGAAATGCAAAGGCGGGTGTAAAGCCAACCCCGGCACTGATTGAAACGTCGGCGAATCCTAAACGATGGGGTTTTAGCCTGTCAACAAAAAAAGGATCGCGGCCATGCCTCGACCTCCCCAAAACCGCAGGTTTTAGCCGAGTTACTCGATTTTCTTGATGCTGGAGACGAATTTAACGAATTCGTCAGCATGCTTTTCCGCGACTCCGGGAGCGGCAAACGTCAGAATAATCACTACCTTTTTGGCGGCGAGCACGTCAACACTCCACTCGATCGTAGTGCCGTTGACGTCGCCGGTTCCGCCTTGACTGAAGTGCGGCATCCCATTATGAGTGTCTGATGTTCCCTTGTCCGTGGTCTTGATGTTCTTGATTGTCTTACCCAACTCTTTGTCCAGGTCTTTTACCGCGGCATCGAAGCTATCCTCGTCCGGCACCCAAAAAACCATCTGCACGCTGTCGTCAGCAGTCGAGACAGTTATCACTTCACCATCCGGCTTTGCCTTCCAACCTTTGGGGAGTTCGAACTGGATCCCGGCTTCCTTGTGAGTGAATGATCGGTTCTCCTGGGTAATTGGTGCGAGCGATCTTGTAGTGGGTTTCGCCGATACGACACCGGCAAGGATTGAGCTACCCAGCGTCAGGCACAGAATGATTGTTAGTTTCTTCACGGTTAGATCCTCCAGTTTGAATTAGCTGCTTTGATTATTTTCGGACATCACGCCGCTCGACGCAGCGCGGCCGGAGCGTTCTTGATGTCGAGTTCCTTCAGAATATATCCAGCGCCGCCGAATTTGTCGGCAATGAACAGCACGTAGCGAATGTCGACTGAGATCGCGCGACCTTTCGCATCGTTGTAAAAGAAGTCGTTGCCGAGTCCTTCATAGTTGCCGTCAAAAATGATGCCCACCTGTTCGCCGCGCCCATTCATGATCGGCGAGCCTGAATTGCCGCCAATGATGTCGGTGGTCGAAAGAAAGTCGACCGGAACATTTTGTCCGTCCGGCGTGGCGTACGGACCAAAGTCGTGGGCGCGATAAAGCTGCTTGAGTTTTTCCGGCGCGTCGAAAGGCTCGCGACCGATGTCCTTTTCGATTACCCCCGAGAGATTTGTGAACGCCTGATAAATCGCCGCGTCGTGTGGAATATAGCCCCTGACATCGCCGAAGGTAAAACGCAGCGTGCGGTTTGCGTCGGGGTAGGGAAGGCCGCCGCGCATCTCGCTCATGCCGCGAACGACTAACGGCCGGAGCCGGGCGACGAGAGCATTGAAAGCGCGCGTGCGCGTAGCGACCTGGCCATTGAGTGCGCGCATTTCCGCTGCGAAATCAATCACGGGCTCGTTCAACTGCCGCAGTTGCGCAGTGGTCATATCGAATAACTTAGAAACCAATTCCGGGGTACTCAGGTTCTTGCTTTCGGTTGCGGCGCGGGCGAACTCCTCTTCGGCGCGGACGCGGGCGTCTCCCTTGAGATTGCCAAAGCGCTTCTCAATCGGCTCGATCTTCTGATTGGCAGGCAGCTCGGCGGCTTTTCGTAACAGGAACGTGAGCATCTCGCGGTCAAAGCCGGGAAGGCGCTCGGCGAATATCTCGGCGAGGGCAGATCGCGCACGCATAACTACCATTTCCAAATTAGGGTTTCTTTCGGCCGGTGGCTTTTCCTTATCGGCAACTGCGGAACTAATTAATCCCGCGACCGCAAAGAAATCACCGAGTTCGGCAATTTGCTGAATCACAATGTCTCGCGGCTGCGTTTTTTGCAATTCGTCGTAGGCTTTTTGCAGCGCCGGCAACACGTCCGCATACGCCTTCTGCCGGTCAGGACTCTGATTGATCCAACCGGTGAAGGCGGCTTCGTCCTTGCGTTTCTGATCGACGATTCCAAACCGGCGCATTGCGACGACGGAGCCTTCGAAATCTTTTACGGTGTTGGCAATGTCGAAAATTTTGCTTTGCAGCTTAATCTGAAGGTCGCGGTCGTTCTTACCCACGCCCTGAAGAACTTCGATTTGCCGGTTGAAGAGGTCAATCAGGAATGGCATGAACACGTCCTGGTTGTAGGCGATCGAGTAGCTTTCGCGATAACGCCGCGTCGAGCCCGGATATCCCATGACCATCACAAAGTCATTTTCCTTCACGCCTCCCATGGAGATCGAAAGGAACTTCTTCGGTTTGTATGGGAGGTTGCTCGCCGAATAGTCGGCCGGCTTGCCATCGGCGCCAGCGTAAACGCGCATAAATGTGAAGTCGCCGCAGTGCCGCGGCCATTCAAAATTGTCAGGGTCGCCTCCAAAGAAACCAATGTTCTTGGGTGGCGAATAGACAATGCGCACATCGCGAAGTTCAAGATAGGAAAACAGGTAATACGACAAGCCTTCGTTCAAGGGCTGCACGTGCGCGGTGATGCCGGCTTCGGGTTTAGTGGCGGCAGCTTCAATCGAGCTTATCTTGCCGGCAATCGCGTTATTTCTTTCCGACTGCGGCATCGCGTCGGTGACGCCGCTCAGAACGTCCGCGGTAACGTCCTTCAACTCCTGAGTGATCTGTACGGTGTAACCCTTCGCCGGTAATTCCTCGCTACGGTTCTTCGCCAAATAACCGTTCGAAGCGTAATCCTTCGACTGATCAGAAGCGGACACCAGGGCATCGAACGCCACGTGATGGTTTGTAAGGAGCAATCCTTCCGGCGAGACGAATTCGCCGGTGCCGCCGTCGACGATTACGACGGCGTCTTTAATACTCGGGCCATTAGGATTGAAAATATCCGTAATCGGAATCTTCAATCCGCGTTGCTGTAACTTTTTCAGAGGAAGCTGGCCGATCTTATCGGGCATGAACATGCCCTCGTCACCCAGTACTGAGACAGGAACCAGACTGATAGAGAGCAGTAGTAAAAGCCACAGCGCGGTCGCGCGCGAGTACTTCGAAGTCATTGAGTTCTTCCTTTGTGAACTAATTTTGAAGCAGGTGGAGGGATAGTATCAGAGGCCTTGTGAAAAGCGGAAAATATTAGCGGCGGATTTGGCAGGGTATTCGGAGTACCGACTCTAGAAGGGTCCTCGATGAGAAGGACCCCACTAAAGTTGGTACTCAAGACTTTCTCTACTGCTTTTCGGCCCCCGGCAGATACGGTCGCGGGTCGACTGGTTGATTGTTAATGCGGACTTCGTAATGCAGGTGCGGACCGGTTGAGCGCCCGGTCGAGCCAACCAATCCGATAGTTTGCCCGCGTGTCACGCTCTGGCCGACGCTGACATCAATCTCTGACAGGTGGCCATAGCGCGTGGATAATCCGGCGCCATGATCGACATACACGACGTTTCCGTAACCTCTCTGCCAGCCGGCGATGGTCACTCTCCCGCTAGCGGCTACCTCAACCGGCGTTCCTCTGGCCGCATCGATGTCCTGTCCTTCATGGAATTCAAAGCCACGTCCGCCGAATGGATTCCGTCGGCCGCCCACGCCGCTCTCGAGCTTGCCCATCACGGGCCAGATGGATGGGGTCATGCCGTGCTGCCGCAGGAACGCTTCATACATGCGCATGTCGCGCTCGAGTTTGGCCGTTTTTGATTCCAAGGCTGCCAGTGCGGCGGCGCTGTCAACCGGCCGTGCTGGTCCGCCCTGGCCATGTGCTGTCGGATCTTCGCGCTGAACTCCCGGTACTTCGGCCGCCAGCTTACGCGAAGTATCTTCCACGGCATCGACCCGGTTGTTCAGGTTTTGCAGCTCTTGTCGCTGCTGTTCGTTTTCGGCGCGCAGGCGCTGATTCTCGTGCTCGATGCGCAGATGCGTTGCCTGCTGGGTCAGGCCATAGAAACCGTAGGCAAGGCCGCACATGACGGCTAACAAGCCGAGGGCAGACGCTTTCAGCCAGCTTTTGTGGACGCAGATGCGACGGATATGGGCTCTGGAACGGGAAGTACGGGCGACAATAAAAGCATAGAAACGGTCGTCTCGGGTCATCAATTCTGCTCCTGTCGATCAGGCCAAGCGCTTGTAAATCAGCCGCGTGGCGACCGCGAAAGTAACAGTTGCCAACGACGGCGACTGATAGGGCGTAAATTGGGAGGTCTTAAAAAAGAACCTGCCGGAAGATCTAAAGAACCCTGCTTGAAGATTAGCAGCGGAGTGCAAAGCCGAATCGCCGGGAACTGCTTAGGAATTCAGCGCGAGCTATCCTGGATGCTGCTTGAGCGCGACACCCTATCACACGAGGCAGGAGAAGGCAAACGCGGAAAAGACGCGCTGGCGGAACTGTTGGAATAGAAATATTTTTTGAATTGGACGAGGGTTAGGAGCGAGAGACTGCGACGCTTGATTAGTCGCCTTCAGCTTCGCGTTTACGTCTCGAGCGGTCGCGGAGGACTACCACAACGATCATTACCATCATCAGTACAAACGCTACAACAACAGCGAATTTGATCGCTATCAGGAGGAAGCCGACAAGGAGTATTAACTGTTTGAGCAGAGCTACGACCAGGAGAATAAGTGCGAAGACCGCGCCGCCACGTCCGAATGCTGCCAGGATTGCCATAAAAACTTCCTTAAGAAAAAAACAGGCCCAATACGACCTATACCTACTTAAATCTTGCTGAGCCAAGCTGACGCGGACTCACGTGGGTTTGAAAATCGTCGTTGCCGAATTTTCCGGACCTGGCGGGCCAGTTTGCTACCACGGAAGGCGGCGGATTGTTCGTGTCGAAACCGCGAAGCTCTTCCCGCCGCCGGCGGCGCTTCAAATAATCGAACAACATGTACGCGCCGAGGATGACCAGGGCCACGGGCAAAGTACGCCGCACAGGAAACTGCATGCCGAGTAGAGTGTGCGCTAAAAAGATCAAACCAAGGGCGACCAGCGTTACGCCCCACGCGACTGGGTTGCCATAAAGTTGACGGGTAATCGCATCTTCTTCAGCGTCAGGCGCCAGGCCCGCGCGCATCAGTTGCGCCGTACGACACGCATCGACGGCCGCGAATAACCAGGTGCCGGCTACTCCTAGCACGAAGAACGTCACGCCGTCCGTTACTACTGCCATCTGAAAGAAACTGGCGAAGATCGCAAAGTGAACGATGGCTTTGGAAGTCTGCCCGTTGTAGGCAGCCCCGAGGCCGGGAACAAAAAATGAAAGGAACGTCGCGATAAAGGGTGAAGTCTTGCGACGGATGACCTGCGAGTCAGTAGTGCGAGTCTGCTGATAACGCAACAGCTCGACGCCGGCAACAATACAATCCTGGCAGAACGCAAACCCGCGTATGCGATGATCGCAGGCGGGGCAGAGTGGCCGCGCGCATTGATTGCATTGCACGGCTGCTGGATTCTTTGTGTGATAAGCGCAGTTCATCAGTTCTGTACTGTTCGGCAATCTTGAGCGAGTGGATCGGCTATAAACGACAACTAAAGTTTATCCGACGAACTCTCAACGATTGTCTTGATTTGAGTTTCCGCCCTTCGGATTATTCTGTCCGGTGCTTTTCTTCATGCCTTGCGCAGCGCCGTCTTGATTCGATGTATTCTGATTTCTGTTCGCATCGTTTCCTTTCACCGGGTCTTCCTTACCGCCCATCACATCGTTAACACTGTCGGCGAATTGCTTCATTTCCTTCGGCAGCGCGGAACTCTTCGAGGCATTACCCGCGGCGCGTTCAGCCAACTGCAAACTGGCGTGATAGATTCCGCCGACTGAGCCGTCGGTGGAAACGGTATTCGTCAAGACAAATACCGAGACCAGCAGCATGGTCGCTACTGATGCAAGCTGCGGCGATACAATTGGATCAAGTGCGCCGCGCAGCCATTCGACCAGGCGAGACGTCCAGGGCGCGCGGATCTCCCGCGGTAAAACGTTGCCGATGGTGCTTTGCAGGATGCGAGCTTCGAGGCCGGCGGGCACCATTAACTCGTCCTGCTTATACGTATAGCAGGCGCCAATCGCGCGCACGACCGCGCCCGGAAGTTCGCTGCAGCCGACGCAGAGGGCCGCGTGTCGCTCCCAGCGATGATAAAGCGGCGCCATCAAAAAGCCATCGAGATAATCTGTCAGATGATCTTCGAAATCCGAGCAGGTGATTGCCGTTTCCGGTATCGTCTTCAGCAGGATCCGCGCTTCCAAACCTGTACCAGCGAACGGAGCCTCTGACGCTGAACAAGCGAGCAGCGTGTTCTTCACCTCGCTGAGGAGATCATGACAAACAGGACAACGCATAGCATGCTCGGCAAAGTCACGGTTTGCCTGAGCCTCGAGTGCACCATCGAGGTAATCGGTTAGCTGGTCTTCAAATTCATTGCAAAGCATCTTGTTTGCTTTTCTCCAACTCCTGTTCAAAAGACTTGCGCCGCCGCTATGCCTCCACTACTCGCATACGACGAAGAATCTTCGCAAGTTCAATACGGCCGCGGTTGATCCGGGACTTAACCGTTCCTTCCGGTATTTTCAGCAAGTCAACGATCTCTTGATAACTCAGTTCTTCGATGTCACGAAGAATAACGCAGGTGCGTAAATCCGGTGAAAGCTTGTCGATCCCACCTTGAACCTGTACGCCTAACTCGCGGCGCTCCATTTCGCGCTGGGCCGTAGCGCCCGCTGCTCGTAGATGATACTGATGATCTTCGAGATCGTCCGCCGCCTCGTCCTGAGGTGCGCGCTGGCGTTTGCGATAGTCGTCAATCACCAAATTGCGGGCCAGCCGCATCAGCCAGTTCTGCAAGTCACCCTGTTTTGGATTGTATTGCGAAAGGGATCGATAGACGCGGATAAAAACTTCCTGGGTCAGGTCTTCAGCCGTGTCCGCGCGGGAAGTGAAGCGATAGGCAAGATTGTAAATGCGACGGCTATACGTCTGGACAATCTCTTCCCAGGCCGCGCCGTCACCCGCGCGACACCGTCGGACTAATTCAGCGCTTTCATTGGTAGCCAAGCTGTTGGCGGCTCCCACTTGTTCCGTCTCCGATTTGTACTCGTTCCGAAAAAGCGTCAGGGCCAATTGCCTGGCCCGAGCGTCTTACGTCGGCCCGCGAAACAAAGTTCCGTTAGCTCCGACTCACCACCGCCGAGCTTTTGAGGGTTCAGATCGAGATTCTTGCGCGCAACATTAAACTGCTGTAGGCTTGCTGAGTCACACCATATCTTGTGGTTGGGTTAGGTTTTAGTCAAGGTTGTCCCCGCGCGACGACACTCGGGTTGTCGATCGTCGCAAAGGTGCTACGCCGGGAAGATCCCGCGCACAAACCAAAGTTAATCGGACATTTCAAAACGTCTTGGGAAAGTATCGCAAGTATCTTGAGTTCGCCGGCCTGCTGTTATTGGCAGCACTGATTATTTGGTGGTTTGGCCGCAGGCTCGACTGGCCGCAGGTAAAGTTGGCCGTGCAGAAGTCAGATTGGCGTCTGATCGTTCTGGCGATCGTATTCGTGTTGTTAGGCTATCTCTGGCGCGCTCTGCGCTGGCAGGCGTTCCTCGCACCCCTGACAAAGGCGAGCTTGCGCCAAGTGTGGATCGCTACCACGGTAGGGTTCGGTGCCGTGCTGGTTTTTGGGCGCATCGCTGAAGTTGTCAGGCCGGCGGTCCTGCCCATGCGAGACCAGCGTGTGCGTCCCGCCGCATCTTTCGTGACCATCATGGTCGAACGTTTGTATGACATGATGGCCGTGGTTTTGTTCTTTGCAGTTAATTTGCTCTGGTTCAGGGCGGCGCCCGGCACTGCAGCAGACTTCAACCGTGCGCGCGTCGTCGGTTGGCTGCTGGTTGTTTTCCTGGGAGTCGCGATCGCCTTACTAATTTGGTTTAAGCGGCGTTTCCAGAGCGTTATTGGCTGGCTGGATAAGCGGATTAGCGACCGCACGAGACTACGGAGCAGGTTGAAGCGAGCCTTACTCAGTACGCTCGAGCAACTCGCGACGGCTTTAGGTGTCTTGTCCGATGCGCGTCAATTGGCGATTAGCATCGGCTGGACGCTGTTGCTTTGGTTTTCAGTGGCGGTGGGGAATCTGCTGGTCTTCCGCGCTTTCGGCCTGCCGTTTGGCTTGTCGCAAGTCCTGTTCGTATTGGGTTGGTCGATGGTTGGCTCTGCAGTGCCGACACCGGGCGGCGCGGCCGGCGCGTTTCATGCGGCGACGGGTGCTGCGCTGATTTTGCTTGGCGTCGGGCGCGATCAGGCAGCGGCCGTCGCGATCATTTTGCATCTGGTGGATTTTGCACCGGCAGCGATGTTTGGCTTTTTCTATTTTCTGCGCGGTGATATCAATGTTGCTCGTCTCCGATCTCTGACTTCAACGAGCGCCGTCGAACACGCGGTGGAAGACGACAAGGTGGTGCTGGCAGAGGGTATCTGAAAGCACAGCAGAGGTAGTTCCGCAAAGCGGATTGCGAGAGTGAGGATAAACCTATGAAATGCCCCTTTTGCGCCTTTCTCGAAGACAAAGTCGTTGACTCGCGCGAATCGCGCGAAGGCGATGCCATCCGGCGGCGACGTGAATGCCTGAAGTGCGAACGCCGCTTTACCTCTTACGAACGGATAGATCAAATACCTTACATGGTGATCAAGAAAGACGGCCGTCGCGAAACTTTCGATCGCAATAAGGTGATGGCTGGGATTCTGCGCGCGTGTGAAAAGCGACCCGTGCCGCCATCGAAGTTGGACAGCATGGTTAACGCCGTCGAAAAATATGTGCAGGAGTCGTCGGAGCGTGAACGGCCAACTAATAAGATAGGCGAATTAATCATGCGACGCTTAAAGGAGTTGGACAAAGTAGCTTATGTGCGCTTCGCCTCGGTCTATCTCGAGTTCGAAGATGTTTCAGAGTTCATGAATGAGCTGAAGACGCTGGTGCGCGCGCGTCAGGACAGGGCGTTGAGAGGGGCTAAGTAGGCAATTGGACGATGTCCAAAAGATCACGGCGTTTAGAGTACCAACTTCAATCGGGCTCTTTCTCGATTAATAAGAACCCAACTGGTCGAAACTCTGAACATTGTTTACTGCCGGCCCATGCGAAACTCACTTACGCTTTTCGGCCTCTTCGCGGTGACCGCGATGCTTGTCTGCTACGCGTTTGAAAAGCGCAGCCGTTGGTTCACTCTCGGGTTCGCGCTCGCCTGCATACTGGGATCGGTCTATGGGTTTCTTCAGGGAGCGTGGCCATTCGGTCTGGTCGAATTTGTTTGGGCCCTGGTCGCCTTGCGCCGCTGGTGGAGTAGGGCCAGTTGAGAGAATCAAATGGTCAAGAATGTAGGGCCGGCGGGTCTGCAACGGATCGAGTTGAAGCGCCTAACGGAACGCGTCGGGCGGCTCTTTTCCGTGTTGCAGGAGGCAGCGCAAGAGCAATTGCCGGTGATCGCCGGTGGGTGGACGCCTCCGGTTGATGTTTGTGAGACGGCGAACGCGATCTCGATTCGCATCGAACTGCCGGGCGTCAGCGCCAGTCAAATCAAAATCGCGCTGAACAGCAACAAACTGCGCGTTTACGGTGAAAAGAAGAAACGTAATTCCCGGCAACGAATCGTTTCGCATCTCTGCTCTGAACGCAGCTATGGCCATTTCAATCGGGTTGTCCCGGTGCGCTGGACCATTAGTGTGAAGGACGCGACGGCAGAGTTAACAAATGGCATGCTGCTCATCAACTTGCCGAAGATAAAAGACCGCCGAGGATCGGAATTCAAAGTTCCAATCACCGAGACAGAATCGAAATAGAGAACTTAAAAGAGAGAGAGAATGTCAGACATCATTAACGACGAAATCTCCGCGGTGCTGGAACCGACGGAAGCCGAGCAGCAGCTACAGATCCCCGACGAATTGCCACTCTTGCCGTTGCGCGACATCGTGATCTATCCGTTCATGATCGTGCCGCTGTTTGTCTCGCGAGAGAAATCGATCCGCGCCGTCGATGAAGCCCTCGGGCAGCACCGGATGATCCTGCTCACCTGTCAAAAAGATCTTGATAAAGAAGAACCTCAGCAGGAAGACCTGTATGACGTCGGCACCGTGGCGGTGATCATGAGAATGCTGAAGTTGCCGGACGGGCGCATTCGCATTCTGGTTCAGGGAGTTTCGCGCGCGAAGGTCGAGTCGGTCACCGCAACGGGCGATTCTCTGCACGCGCGACTGCAGGTGATGACGGAAGTCCTGGCGCCTGAGCGTTCGCTGGAAGTTGAAGCGCTGATGCGTAACGTGCGCGCGTCGATGGAAAAAGCGGCGAGCCTGGGCAAGAACATCTCGCCGGAAGTGATGGCGATCATTGCTAATCTGGACGACGCGGGCCGGCTGGCCGATCTTTCAGCTTCCAACCTGGAATTGAAAGTGGAGGACGCTCAGTCCGTACTCGATATTCCCGATACCACCGCGCGGCTCCGGCGGGTGAACGAGCTGCTCAACAAAGAAATCGAAGTACTCACCGTCCAGCAGGAAATCAATACCCAGGCGCGGGCCGACATCGATCGTTCTCAGCGAGAGTTCTATCTGCGCCAACAGATGAAGGCAATTCAGGGTGAGCTCGGCGAAGGCAACGAGTTGGCGGAAGAGATTCAGCAATTCCGCGACAAGATTGAAGCCGCCCAAATGCCCAAGCCGGCCGAAGAGGAAGCGCTGCGACAACTGAAGAAGCTCGAACGCATGCATCCTGACGCGGCTGAGACTGCAACCTTGCGCAACTGGATGGAGATCATTACCGATCTGCCCTGGTCAAAATCTTCCAAAGATAATTTGGACTTACATAAGGCAGAACGCATTCTGAATGAGGACCACTACGGTCTTGAGAAAGTGAAAGAGCGCATTCTGGAAGCGCTGGCGGTGCGCAAGCTGAAAGAGAAACCCAAGGGCCCGATTCTTTGTTTGGTTGGCCCGCCCGGCGTCGGAAAGACAAGTCTGGGCCGATCGATAGCGCGGGCCCTGGGCCGCAAGTTCATGAGGCTGAGCCTGGGCGGCGTCCATGATGAAGCCGAAATCCGCGGGCACCGCCGCACCTACGTCGGCGCAATGCCGGGCCGGATCATGCAGGGCGTGCAGCAAGCGGGAACAAACAATCCGCTGATCATGCTCGATGAGATCGACAAAGTTGGCGCGGATTTTCGTGGCGACCCGTCATCTGCGCTTCTGGAAGTTCTGGATCCGGAACAAAACAACAGCTTTCGTGATAACTATCTCGGCGTCACGTTCGATCTGTCGAACGTGATCTTCATGACGACCGCGAACATTCTGGACACAGTGCAGTCCGCGCTTCGAGATCGCATGGAGGTGATCAGGCTGGCCGGATATACCGAAGAGGAAAAGCTCGAGATCGCTCGTCGCCATCTATTGCCGAAGCAGATGGATGAAAATGGGGTCACGGCCCGCGACATGAATATATCGCGCACGGCGTTGACGGCGATGATTCAGCGCTATACGCATGAGGCCGGCCTGCGACAACTCGAGCGCGAAATCGGTTCGATCTGCCGCAAGGTGGCGCGACGAATGGGCGAAGGCCACAAGGGCGCCGTGCGCGTTTCAGTAAACAACCTTCACGAGTTTCTGGGACCGCCCAAGATCATTCCTGAGGAAGTCCTGAAGAAAGATCAAATCGGTGTCGCGACGGGATTAGCCTGGACTGCCGTCGGTGGTGACGTGCTGTTCGTGGAAGCTCTGCGCATGAAGGGGAAGGGGAATCTGGTTCTGACGGGACAGCTTGGCGAAGTAATGCGAGAGTCCGCACAAGCTGCGTACTCATACGCCAAGTCGCGCGCTCGCGAACTTCAGATCGATCCGGACGACTTCAGTAACTTTGATATGCACATACACATTCCCGAGGGTGCGATCCCAAAGGATGGACCTTCCGCCGGTATCACCCTGGCAACGGCATTGGTCTCTGCTCTATCGTTGAGGCCTGTGCGCAAGGACGTGGCCATGACTGGCGAGATAACTCTGCGCGGTAATGTGCTTCCGGTCGGCGGCGTCAAAGAGAAAGTGCTGGCGGCTCGTCGGGCCCGAGTGACAAAAATCATTCTGCCGGCGCAAAACCGTCGGGACCTGGACGAAGTTCCCAAAGAACTCTTCAAGGATATTCGGTTCGTCTTCGTGGATAATATGAAGCAGGTCTTTCGCGAGGCGCTGAAAGAGAAGGCACCGCCGGTCGTGACGTCGGGCCCGCGCCCCGCTCGCTTACCACAGGCCGCAAGTAGCCGCCGCGGCGTATGATGTCCGACGTATTTCTGATTTGTACTCATTACGACGATTCCGGCCTTTTTTGGAGTGACCATCCAAGAAAATAATCTGTTCGGATTTTGCGCGAGAAGCAGGCGCGTCAGACGCAAAACCATGAACTTCGGGCCGATTTTCGCAGGATAGTTCGTTTGACACCCCCAGGTTCGTGTGGTAATCTCGCGACTCGTGTGGCTGGTTTTGAGCCACAAAAAGCGGAACTTTTCCACGTTCCGTATTGTTTTAGTAGTGAATGCCGCAGCGCGACTCAGGTGGAAGTCGCAGTCGGGGATTCGCCCAAAGCATTATCAGAGGAGAACAACGATTGATGACCCGTAGCCCTCTTAGTTTGACTGCCAGCGCTTTTTTTGCCGCAGCAGCCCTTTTTGCCCCAGCAATTATTCAAGCCCAGATCCCCGGCGGCTCATCTGCTCGTGACATCCAGACGGAAGTCCAAAAGGCTGATCCGCATGTCGATCAGGTTCTGGAGCGCGCCAACGATCATTTCCGCAAGGGAAAACTTAATCTTGAAGACAACAAACGCGAGCAAGCGCGCGATGAGTTCGACAAAGCCATCGATGAAATTCTTATGTCGGGCCTGGACGTGCGCGCCAGCCAGCGATTGCAAACAGGATATTTGGAGTTAGTCGAAAAGATCTACCGCGAAGAAGTCCCGCTCATTCAGGCTTCGCCGCAGCAGAACGTAACTCCGGTGGTCGCGCAAGGCGCGCCAAATCCCCAAACCGAATCAGCAGAAGTGGCCAAGGCGCCGCAGCCGAAGCAGATCCTGATTGGTTTTCGGCAGCAGGGCTTCGATCCTTCGCCGCTCGATCCTCTTAGTAAGTTAATCCTTACCAACGACGAGCAGAAGGTTTCCGGCGATCAACTGAATGCGTTGGAACAAGCAAAGAACTCACTCGATTTCAACTTTACGATCAATCCGCTAATTCAGCAGTACATTAACTACTACCAGGGACGTGGTCGCGCGACGATGGAATCGGGCCTGCGCCGCTCTGGTCGCTTCATGAGAATTGCACGCGAAACCTTCCGCAGAGAAGGCGTGCCCGAGGACGTCACCTGGCTGGGCCAGGTGGAAAGCGCCTGGAGCCCGAAAGCACGCTCCTGGGCAGCCGCTTCCGGCTTATGGCAGTTCGTGGGCGGCACCGGCGCACAGTATGGTCTGCGACAGACTGCGTGGGTTGATGAGCGAAACGGAATCGAAAAGCCAACTGCCGCCTCGGCGCGATATCTGAAGGATCTGGCAAAGCGTTACAACGGTGACTGGCTGCTCGCTATGGCGGCTTACAACACCGGTGCGCTAAACGTCGACCGCGCTATCTCGCGCGCGGGCGTTGCTAATTACTGGTCCATTTATCCGTACATCGCCCAGGAAACGCGCAATTACGTGCCCAATATTCTGGCCGTGATTCTAATCGCTAAGAATCCCGAGAAGTATGGATTCCGCGGCATTCGTCCCGAAGCTCCCATGAGCTTCGAACCCGTGCTCGTTCCTTCGGCAACCAGTCTGCGATTGATTGCGGACGCCACCGATACCAGCGTCGATTACATCGCGGGCTTGAACCCGGAATTGAAACGTGACACCACACCGCGCGGCGAGTCCTACCAGGTTCGCGTGCCGACGGGTAAGGGAAAGCAATTGGCTTCGGTGCTGAAACGGATTCCAGCCGATCGACGTGATTCGGCCCGCGTGATTTCAGTCGTTCCGGGAGAAGAGCTGCAATCCGTTGCTAACCGCACCGGTGTCAGCGTAGCGACCTTGCAGACTATGAATAGCGGGGTCGATCTGAAGGGCACGAATAAACTAGTGGTTCCCAACAGCGGCATTAAGCTGACCAGTTGGCGCCGTGCACCTGGCGCGACCGATACCGGCAGCGCTTCGACCTTAACCAAAGTGCGGGCGCGCAAAGGCGACACGATTGCCAAGATTGCCTCAGCGCGGAAATTATCGGCCGATGAATTGGCCCACCTTAACGGCATCGGACCAAACGTGGAGTTGCAAGCTGGTCAAGAAATCAAGTTGCCGAGCAGCCCGAGCACTTCGAAACAGAGATAGCCTTTATTAGCTGATCAAGTAAGTGATAAGCGTTCGCTTGTGAGCGACCGCTAAAGAAATGGCGAGCGCGCTTCGTGGGAGGCGCGCTCGGTCTGTTTAAGTGGCACGGACTTTAGTCTGTGCGACCCAAGTACCGACTAATGATTGCGATTCAATTCACAGACTGAAGTCTGTGCCACTAAGCTCCCATGCTCTTTCGGACTCAATCTGCTGCGGTCTATGGCATCGACGCGAATCTCGTAGATGTCGAAGTTGACCTCACCCCGGTTCGCAACGAAACTGATAATCCATCGTCTGTGACAATCGTCGGTTTGCCGGACCTTGCTGTGCGCGAGTCTCGCGAACGCATTCGCGCCGCCATAAACAACAGCGGCTTCTTCTTTCCATTTCACAAGACCACGATTAATTTGGCGCCCGCAGATGTTCGCAAAGAAGGTGCGAGTTTCGATCTGCCAATTGCGCTGGGCATTCTTGGAGCCAACGGCGACCTAGGTGACACACCACACTTGACCGACATTCTTTCCGTCGGCGAATTATCTTTGGATGGTCGCGTACGGCCGATCCGAGGCGCCTTACCGATTGCCCTGCGCGCGCGACAGTCGCAGACGAAACATCTCCTTTTGCCTGATGAAAACGCCAAAGAGGCGGCAGTCGTTTCCGATGTGAACGTCTATGCCGTCACTGATCTCCGCGGCGCCGTGGAAATGATTGCGGCGATTAGATCGGAGAATCCTCCAGAGCCCATTCGTGTGGACCCGTCGCACCTGCTGGTCTCCGACGATCACTCCAGCGTCGACTTTCGCGAAGTCCGCGGCCAGCAGGCTGCGAAGCGCGCTCTCGAAGTCGCCACGGCCGGCGGGCACAATATTCTTCTGATTGGACCGCCGGGCTCAGGCAAGACCATGCTAGCCAAGCGTCTGCCGACGATTCTGCCGCCGCTGGAGTTCGAAGCCGCGCTCGAGTTAACCAAAATTCATTCAGTTGCCGGTTTGACGGGACGTGCCGGACTGGTGACTCAGAGACCTTTTCGCTCGCCGCATCATACGATCAGCGACGCCGGTTTGATCGGCGGGGGCGCGCTGCCACGGCCCGGTGAGGTTTCGCTGGCTCATCACGGGGTGCTATTTCTGGATGAACTACCGGAATTTGATCGCAGCGTCCTGGAGGTCCTGCGCCAACCGCTCGAAGACCAAAAGGTAACTATCAGTCGCGCTGCGATGTCGCTGACTTTCCCTTCTTCCTTCATGCTGGCTGCCGCAATGAATCCATGTCCTTGCGGCTTCTGGAATGACCCCACGCGCGAATGCCGTTGCACTCCTTTGCAGATTCAGCGTTATGTTGGTCGCATCTCAGGCCCTCTGCTGGATCGCATAGATATTCACATCGATGTACCCGCGGTCCGCTTTCGCGATCTGTCCGGGGACCCGCCGCCCGACGCCGAGGACTCGGCCCGCATTCGCGAGCGGGTAATCATGGCGCGCGAGCGTCAGGGGAAGAGACTGGCGCCGGACGGTATTTTCTCGAACGCGGCCATGACGCCACGCCTAATTCGACGCTTTTGCCGGATTGATGCCGAAAGCGAGACGATGCTCGAACGCGCCATGACCCGCCTTGGATTATCGGCCCGCGCCTATGACCGGATTCTCAAAGTCAGCCGCACCATCGCCGATCTGGAAAACTCTGACGAGATCCAATCGGCCCACGTTTCTGAGGCCGTTCACTATCGCTCTCTTGATCGCACTTACTGGACGTGAGGCGTCCGATCACGAGACTTATTTCTGCTACTTAGTCGAGGGTTCCCGCTGCCGCCTTGCTCTCGCTTACCGAATCGATCTCGATCGCTAAAACCACATGGCAAGCGCGGCCGTCAGCGCCTGCCAACTTGTCAGGCAACCACTATGATCGGATACTAAAAAGTGAAATAGGAATCATCGAACTTCTTGATTACGAGCTAAGACAAGGCGTGCTGCAAGCTTGGGTGCGTTGCTGTACTGCTCGGCAATAATAGAAACAGTGGCTGCAAGCGAAACTGAAACACCGAAAACCCCGGACTACGAATTGACGCAGCGGTCCGCCGGAGGCGACATGAAAGCCTTCGAAGAGCTTTACCAGCGCCACAACCGCCGCGTATATTCGCTCTGCCTGCGCATGACGGGCAACGTGACCGAGGCCGAAGACCTGGCCCAGGAAGTTTTCATTCAGCTCTTTCGAAAGATCGGCAGTTTTCGCGGCGAATCGGCTTTCACGACCTGGCTGCATCGGTTGACTGTCAACCAGGTCCTGATGCACTTTCGCAAGCGAGGGGTGCGTCTGGAACAGACGACCGAAGACGGCGAGGCCCCAATCCAGATTGTCAAAGGAACCGAGAATCCGAATGCGATGCCGGTAGTTGATCGCATCGCGCTGGACAAGGCTATTGCGCAACTGCCGCCCGGATATAAGATGGTTTTCACGCTCCACGATATTGAAGGACACGAGCACGAAGAGATTGCGCGCATGCTGGGCTGCTCTGTGGGCACGTCAAAGTCCCAATTACACAAGGCCAGAATGAAATTACGGGGACTTCTCAGGCAACAGAACAAGGCTCGACAGCAACCAAGAGACGGCCTTTAGAAAGTTGCGGGCAGCCTGTCCGCGCTCCCAGGCGGGCCACTTTGACATTGCGGCGAGCGAATCGCCCTTGGCAGAGCAAGAAGGAAGCAGTCTCCCCTTTATTGCTTTGAGACCGCGAGAGTCGCGCATTGCGAGGCTTTGGCAGTATGATGCGCGACGCATCAGAGGTTAGGACAATGAACTGCGAGAAGTATCAGAATTTACTCAGCGATTTTATTGACGGGTCGCTGGCTCAAAATGACCACCACAGCGTTGCCGCGCACTTGAGCGCGTGCGCCGTCTGCAGCGAAGCCCGAGACGACCTCGGCGCGATCGCGGCGGTTTGTCTCGAGAGTCGAGGCCAGTACGAAGCCGTGCCGAACGAGCGCGCTCTGTGGTTGCGCATAAGCAACATCATTGAAGCGGAATTACCCGTCGCATCGCGGCACGCTGTTCCCGCCAACGCGGGTTGGTGGTTTCGCTTGATGAACCGGAGTTGGCGATTGTCGTTCCCACAGCTGGCGGCGGCTGCCGTGGTCGTCATGATAGTAGTCTCGACGTTCACGATCATGGGTTTGCGCGAATTCAGGTTCGCCGGCGGCGCCGGCTATCAGGCATCCGGATTTGCCCCCACGATCGGTAGTGGAAACCTGAAGGATCGTTATCGCCAGCAGGAGCAAGTAATTGCCTACTGGAACGATCGTGTCGAACTGAATAAGGCCCGTTGGAATCCGCAGATGCGCGAAACGTTCGATAAGAACATGAAGGTGATTGACACGGCAGTTAACGATTCAATGCGTCAGTTGACTCAGAATCCACACGATGAAGTTTCCGAAGAGATTCTCAACGCCGCTCTGAACGACAAGGTCGAGTTGTTGAAGGAGTTTTCCGCGCTGTAAAACTGAAAAGGCCGCATTCCGTTCCCGGCCATCGATCCACCGATGAACTTTCATTTTCCCGTCACCAAAAATCGAGTGAGTTTTGCAGCCTTCCCGGCCCTCTTTCTCGTATTAGTTGTCACCCATAGCTCCCTCGCCCAACAGCGAGTGTCGCGGCACTATCCCGCGGGTAAGAACGTCCGCATTGAGCTAAAAAATCTCTCAGGCACCATCACGGTCGAGACCTGGGCACGGGATGAGATTCGCATCACCGCTACCATGGAGGCGCCGGCAGTGCATTTTAACCCGCGACAAACCGATTCAGGTTTGGTTGTCGACATCGTCGGCGACAATCGCGATCGTCGTGATGTGGGCGACGTCAATTTTAAGATTCAGGTGCCGGCCCGCTCTTCCGTTGATTTGGAAACCCGCAGCGGCCAAATCAGTGTCAGTAACATCCAGGGCGATTTGGTGCGCGCGCATGTTTGGACCTCAGGAGACATTACCCTCTCGGGCGTTAACGCGGCCCGCGTGTTTGCTTCGAACACTACCGGAAATATTTTCTTTGATGGGGAGTTCGCGTCGGGTGGAACCTACGAATTCAAGTCGGGGCAGGGAACTATCACTCTCCGACTGCCGGCAAACTGCGGCTTCCGTCTGGTAGCTACCGCCCCCGCCGAGAAAATCTCTATGGGCCCGTTTTCGAGCGGCGCCTTGAAAACGCTGGGCCAGGGTCGGCGGATTACCGGCGATGTCGGAGATGGCCGCGCCTCAGTGACCGTCACTAACTATCAGGGCGACATAAAGTTTATGCGTCGCTAGACAACGCCTGCCCATCTCCCTCACAATCTGTCCGGTGAAGAGAAGCTCAATCTTAGTTTTCGTTTTTGCTCTGCTATTACTTTCCACTTTTTACACCTACCAACCGGTCGCGGCCCAAAAAGATAAGCAGGTTACGCCAGTCACGCCGCTCGTGACACGCACCACAATGCGGCACGATAGCCGCCGCCTCGGGTTCGGAGGCGCGGTCACGATCGTCGGGGCCCCGGCAGGTTCGATTACGATCGAAGGTTGGCAACGAAGTGAAGTTGATATCGCGGCCGAGGTCGAGTTACGGGCGCCCAGCGTCGAGGACCTTGATGTACTCGCGGCAGTGAACAGCTTTGCGATCGATGAAGACGCCAATCACATCAGGATCATAACGGTAGGAACTCATGACAAGAAGTTCCTGAAACGCGTGGCGAAGAACTTTCCAAAATCTCTGATCGGTATGCCATGGAAAGTCGATTATCACATCAAGATGCCGGCGATGAGCGACCTGGCAATCGACGCGGGTAACGGACCCATCAAACTTTCGGGGGTCGAAGGCTCGATCCGAATCAATGCCCTGGAAAGCGTCGCGGACCTCTCGCTCACGGGCAGCGACGTCTCGGTGCTTATTCAAAAAGGCACAGTAAACTTTACGATTCCGGCACGCTCCTGGCATGGCTTGCGGGCCGAGATCAAGCTGGCCAGCGGCAATCTCAATGTTGATCTCATGCCTGGCTTTAGTGGTGACATCGACGCTGACATCCTGCGCGTCGGTGAAATCAAAACCATGTTCCCAGGTCTCGAGCCGCGCGACCGAAACAGCATCGGGCCACATTCGGTGCGAGCTCGTGCTGGTGGTGGCGGCGCGGTACTTACGTTCACCGTCGGGGATGGCACGATCCAGTTAGGATCAGTAAGCAGTAGGCAGTAGTTGGCCGTAAGACTCGCGTTTCACCGATAGTTACTAACAAGAAAAAGATGTCCGCCGAAATCCAACTCGATGTGCTGGCTGTCTTCTCGCATCCTGACGATGCCGAATTGACGATGGCCGGGACGCTGTTGAAGCTGAAATCGCTAGGCTATCGCACCGGCGTTGTTGATATGACCCGCGGGGAAATGGGGACTCGCGGCACGCCTGAGATTCGGGCGAAGGAATCGCTCGACGCCGCGCGCGTCATGGGGTTGGATGCTCGCCTTAATTTGGAACAGCCGGACGGTCACGTCGCGGTCAATGAAGAGTCGCGGCGGGCGCTGGTCCGCGTATTGAGAGAGCGCGCACCGCAAGTGTTATTTACCTCGCATTGGGACGATCCGCATCCCGATCATTCGGCCACTTGTCGAATAGTCCGCGAAGCTGCCCGTTTGGCTACGATGCGCCGCTATGATGAACAAACGGGAATGGCCGCGATCAAAATGCCGGCAATCGCGCACGCGGTCTACTCGCGTCTGACTATCCCATCGTTTGTCGTGGATGTTTCCGAGTTTGCTGAAGGTAAGATGAGTGCGATTCGTGCGTACGCATCGCAGTTCTACAGCGCCCAGTCAGAGGAACCAACGACGCGGATCAGCGAGCAGGGATTTCTCAAGCAGATCGAAGATCGGATGCGTTATTACGGCTCGCTGATTGGCGTTGAGGCGGGCGAGGCCTTCTATGTTCGCGAGGCCTTGAACGTAGGAGATCCGTTTGCGTTGTTGACCATGCCGATGAATATCTATTCGTAGTTAGTCACTTGTTAGTTGTTAGTGCTGTTGTCAATTTGATTCAACGCTGAACCACCGACAACCAACACCTAACCATCAACCCTCATTTCTTCTTCTCTTCCAGCACCGCCTTGGCAATCGCGATCACGGCGCTGGCCCTGGGGGCTTCGCGTTCAAGACCACGCGCCAGTTCGACGGTGCGATTGTAGTCATCCTTCGCGAGTTCGCCAAAAATGCCTGTCACATCAAAGTCCTGCGCCGAAGAACTGTGTACGGAAGCAATCACTTTGGTAAAAAAGCTGACTCTGATCGCGCCATCTTCTCCGGTAAAACCTTCGGCAGAGTTTGCGGCTCTGACGGCGTCGTAAGTGGCATCCCAGGTCTTACTACGATCGTTAACCAGCAAAGCATTCGCCACGGCCAAGAGTGCGCGCGGCCGGTCGGGATCGGAGCCCTCAATGCGACGCGCTTCGGCGGCTGCGTCCTCAATCACTGCCAATGCTTTCTCATGATCAGTCTTCGCCAACAACTTGGCGGCTGAAGCCAGCGCCCAGGCTTTTTGCAGGTGCGTTAACTCGCCGGTTCGAACCAACTCCAAAATCTGTTCGGTCTTTTTCTTGTCAACCGCTCGCATAGTCATGGCGATATCGGTATAGGCACGTGTATTCTGACGCAGCTCGCTGTCATCGATCTTGTCAACATAGTCGCGGGCGCGCATATCGCCATTGTCGGCTCGGATCCTGGCCAACTGAACATAGAGCCCGTCACGTTCCTCTGACGTCTTGGCATGGTCTAGTCTATCAAGCAGGGCCTTCTCGCGATCGTCGCTCGTCAGCGACGGCCTTATTCCTTCTCGCAAGGTGTTATCGTCGCGCTCGCGCAGCTCTTCCGGCACAGCCGTGCCCAGTGCTTCCATCTGCGCGCGAAGCGCTTCAGTCATATCACGGGGAGCGAATTGTTCGAATAGCGGCAACAGGCGTTTAATCATGAGGTATTTGCCCTGCAAGCCCGCCGAGGTCTGATCCTGTCCGGGAGGAGCTTGTGGTCGCAGCAATATCACTGCCGCCATCTGAAAGAAGGCCGTGCGTAATTCGGGCGCAACCAGCGGAGCTTCGGAGTTCCTCGAGGATTGCGTGTTAGCGCCGTTGTCGGTGAAGGTTACGAAGACATGTGGAGTGAAGAGATAAGACGATAGAAGAGAAACCGTGTTCGCGTCCGACTGCAAATTGCCCGCAGCCATCGCGATCGTGCCGCCATATCGACGATCGGCGGCGGCGGCATTTTTCTCACGTAGATAAGAAAGAAAATCGATTCCTTCCCGGGTAATGGTGACCAGAGCCGGATCGGCAAATTGCAGGGCCCGGTCAACATCAGTCGCGAGCAGTTGACTCGCCAAACTCAGCCTCTGGCTGACTCCATCAGGAGTATTAAAGAGATCACCTTTGGCTTTGTCCGCGGCTTCCGTGGCCTCCCGCGCCTTTTCTACTTTGAGTTTGGCCAACATCTCCTCGCCCAGCGCTCGGTCGCGTCGGGCGGCAAGACGCAGCACTTCGCTGCGCACGTTTGTGGGGCCGGTGTTGGGAATGCTTCCGCCTTTATTCGGTCGCGTCATGTCGATCGAGACCGAGCGTTGGTCACCCTGATCGACAATCTCGGCGGCGTCCCAGGCTTTGCGGAACAGGGTGCGTGCTCTTTCAGGATCAGCATCCCAAAGTACGTCAGCGATCCGTGCCTGAGTCCGCGCGCGCAATCTCTGATCGTTGTAGCTGCCTGCGTCGGCGGCCAATGAAATCAGCAGCGATTGCGCCTGAGAGCGGCGTTCCCGCAGAATTCGCTCGGCTTCCGGATCGGCCGCGGCCTTGCCCTTGCCGGCCACTTCCTTAGCAGGAGCGGGTTTGTTGGCTTCGTTGGGTTGGGCGACCGCAGTCGCGCACACGAACAGCAAGCAAAGCAGAAAGGGCAGGGTACGACGATTCATGTCTTAAACCTCCGGAAGGCTGAGTAGACTAAGAATGCTACGTAAACGCGTATCACGCGCTGGACGGGGACGAGGTTCCAGAATGAGCCAAAATTAAAGTCTAGACCGCTACAACTTCCATTTCGGGATCGACTTCCTGTTTGAGCATGCCTTCAATCGCCATCAGCGTGCCTGAGAGTGAACTGGGACAACTACCGCATGCGCCCTGATAGCGAATCTTCAGCGTGTGATCCTGCAGACCGATGATCTCTACATAACCGCCGTCACCCATCAGGGCCGGCCTCACCTTTTCATCGAGGATATTGTTGATTTGCAGTAAGCGCGGATCATCGCTGGTGACCGCCGCGATCGCGCCGCCCAGAGCGCCGGCTCCGGCGGGCGGAGTGGTGGTCACAGACTCTGCGGCGCGGATCGGCACGGCCAGGGTCGGCAACAATTCGTCCCAATCTGCCGGGTCTTCCTTTTCGACGGTGATCATGTTGTCCATATAGAAAACGGACACGACGCTGCCCACCTCGAACAGCGATTTTGCCAGCGCATCGCTCTGGGCCTGATCGGCGGAACCGAACTGCCGGGCGACGCCGTGAGTCACGGGCTCACGCAGAATAAACTTTACGGCGTTGGGGTTGGGCGTTTCCTGTATGTCGTTAATTTTTGGCATTTCTCATAGGCGCCGAAGCTCTCAGAGGAAGCGCGGCGCTGATCCTTCTTAGGTGTTGTCCACATTATAGCTCTTTGAAGCCAGAACCCTAATCGTGGGAGTCCCGACAACCGCTCCGGATTTTTGTTCGCAAAAACTCTTGCAGGGAACGGCCCTGAGGATTATACTCCCCGCCTCGCTTGCCCCCTTTTCTCAAAGGTGAGACAAGTTGAGTCGAGGCAGACGATTTGCGAGGGTCGTCTGCCTCTCTTTCTTAGCAGATGTCGGTTGTCAGTTGTCAGCTGTCAGTGGTACGTTCGAGGCTGTAGGTCGCGTATTTGCGGCGACGAAACAACTGACCACCGACAACTGACTATTCAATGAACATCGGTATCACAGTCTATCCGACCTATGGTGGCAGCGGCATCGTCGGTTCTGAGTTGGGCAAGGAGCTTGCCGAACGCGGCCATACGGTGCATTTCATCTCGTCCGCATTGCCTACCCGGCTGACGGAACTCAACGAGCGAGTGCGCTTTCATGAAGTCGAGATGATGTCGTACCCGCTCTTCGAGCATCAGCCGTACACGCTGGCGCTGGCGACAAAGATGGCGACTGTCGCCGACAATGAAAACCTCGATCTACTGCACGTGCATTACGCAATTCCGCATTCGATCAGCGCGATCCTGGCGCGCGAGTCGATCAAGGCGCATCGACGCCTGCCGGTGATCACGACCTTGCACGGGACCGACATTACCTTAGTGGGCGCCGACCGTTCGTACCTACCCATCACGCGTTACGCGCTCGAACAATCCGATGGCGTGACGGCTATCTCGAACTATTTGAAGCAAGCCACCATCGAGACGTTTCAGTTCGACCGCATGCAGGTAATCCCGAACTTTGTTTCCCCGTCGGAATACAAGCCCACGCCGGATTGCGACTTGCGCAAAACCCTTTCGCCTGACGATGCGCCGATCATGGTTCATGTCTCGAACTTTCGTCCGGTAAAACGTCCGGTCGATTGCGTTGAGATTCTCGCGCGAGTACTGAAGAAGGTTAACGCGCGGCTGGTGATGGTGGGCGACGGCAGCGAGCGCACTAACGTGATTCATCGCGCGCGCTGTCTCGGCATATATGACAAATGCGTCTTTGTCGGAAAACAAGCACGCATCGTTGACTACCTTTGCGCTTCCGATTTGCTGTTGTTGCCTTCTGAGCAGGAATCGTTCGGGCTTGCGGCGCTGGAAGCCATGGCCTGCCAGGTCCCCGTCATTGCTTCGCGCGTAGGCGGCTTGCCGGAAGTTGTCGACGACGGCGAAACTGGATTTCTTAGCGCGGTAGGCGATGTCGACAAAATGGCTGACGATGCCGTGAAGCTGTTAGCCGACGACAAGCTGCGCCGCGACATGGGCAAACGCGCCCGGGCTTCGGCGGTCTCGCGTTACAGCACGGACCTCATCATTCCGCAGTACATAAAGTTTTACGAACAGATTCTCGCCGTTGCTCGAATGTGATTCGTTCCCGCGGGACCGGGCATTGCCATAGCCCGACCGTCCCCTTGCATTGCTTTATCACGATCAGACATTGCTCGTCCGTCAGTCGCCATTGCTTGACCGTCAGCAACCATTGCGCGACCGTGAGCCGGCATTGCTTGGCCGCGAGCCGCAATTTCCCGACCGCGAATCGTCATTGCTCGACTATGACCAGCCATCTCCCGACCGCGAATCTCCAATGCTCGACCGCGAATCTCCAATGCTTGACCGCGAGACGCCAATGCTCGACCGCGTGACGCCATTGCGCGACCGTGAGACTCCATTGCTTGACGGTCAGAACCGTCTGTAAACCTTGATATATTAACAGATAGCCAGACCTATCGCCTCCGAAGCAGCGTTTTCCCAAGCGCACGCGCTAGACCAGGTTTTGCGCTCCGGTTCTGTTTTGATTCAGGACAGATGGGTTTCCTGACAAATGCTTTTGCCCAAAAAATATCTCTGCTTCTCAGGTTAAAGATAGGGCAGAACACCCGAAACAGGATGGAACCGCTTGCGTTAGTGACTGGGTTCGCCAGCTCGCTACCGCAAGCAGTTTCGTAACCCACTACCGTTAATCCGGTAGTGCCCTAATTTGAAATGGTTGCGGTGAAAGTGTGGCACGGTATTTTAATTCTCCCCTACGTGCGGGTCCATTTCCTCTCCGCATTTCGCGCACCAAATCTGCACCATTGGCTTAATGTAGGAAACCTGTTTCTCTTGATCGTATGAGTTCAAAATATCCTCGTCGCCGTATTTCCACATGCCTTTAGAGCCACACTTGGGACACTCAGGGTCGGTGCGTTCCATTTTTTGTCGGGCTGCTTGCACGGTTTGATTTTCGTCGGTCATCTTTAGCTCCTTGCTTCTGCGGCTTGACGTAAAACGTGCCGAATCCAGCTTGATAGCGATTCATGCTCGCTTTTGTCAGCGGCTTTGGTAAACAGTTTTACTTCTTCATCGTTGAGCCGGACAGGAACGATCTTTCCTTTAACGTGGCCCTTTGGTAGCGGCGGGCGTCCGCGCTTCTTAGCTTTCGGCATTCTGTTGCTCCCTGAACATGCCAGCAATCGCCCTATTTGCTTGTCTTTTTTCAGGACGTTTGGCATCAGTTCCTTACCTCCCCAACTTGGAGATAAGTGTATTACGGATAATCGAGATTGTCAAACATTATTCGTATTACGACTAATAAATAATCCTACTTTTCGGGCGGGTCGTCTTGGTAAAGACTTTCGCCATATTGCTTCAAGGCAGCCTCCGTCGCTTTCGCTCTTTCGGCGGGCGGCAACGCGTCAATCCTTTGGCGTAGCTGTTGACGTGTCAACCTCTGATTTTCGTTGGCCGTATCACCGAAAAAGTCCTTTAGAGAGACGTGTTCTACTTCGGCCCGAATCCTCAGAGATTTGGTTTCTATCTGTTGGGGCACGTTTTCAACCGAAATCGGAATGTTTAGGTTGCCAAGCCAAAACCGCGTGTGCATATCCGCTTCGCTGATGGTCTCAGCTTCGGATTTCCATAAGGGTTGCAGTATGACGAGCATTTCGGATTGCATTGGCTTCAGATTTTCTATCGGGAGCCGAGTCGCGTCGAGAAGGATTGTCGCGGGGTCGTTAAGTGCTGTGCTTTGAAAGAACAAACGGCCGGTTAGATTGGCTGCGCGAATCGTAATGTCAAAAACGGACTCATTCCTGATGCGTAGTCCAAGAGTGACACAGCGGGGAGCGTCTGTGAGCTTCAAACTTCCCGGCTTAACGCTGGTTATTATCACATGCGCAGCTATGTCCTTTGCTTGATCGGCAATCATCTTTTCAGCCCAAGAGAGATTCGCTAATTGGTTCTCGGCACGCTCCTTTAGCTCGCGTGTAAATCGCTTGTCTTGCGCCTCGGTATCAGCTCTAAGGTTTGCCGTCTCTGTCTCGCGCTTGGCGGTTTTCACTTCCTCGATTTTGGCGTCTAGTTTGTTATTAAGTTCGTCTATTTTAAGCGTATGATTTGCTTCCGCTGTACCTAATCTAACCGTCAGTTCGGAGAGCCGATTCTGCAAGCCGTCCCGTTCATTTATGGCGGCTGATTTACCCCTATTAGACTCTGCCAAGTCCGCAGTTAATCTCGTATTTGCCTCTTGAAGGGATTTTACTTGTTGCCGCTTTCCGCTGAAGCGGGCGAGAAGGTTGCTCTCACTGGATTCGCCATGGCTACGACGCGAGGCGATTATATTGAGCACTGCTGCAAATAGCATGATTGCAGCGATGACTGCTGGAGGTAGCCACGCTTTCATGAGACTACTCCAAGTCGGATAAGTAGTGTCGAATGCAGGACTAACCGGTCGGTGATCCCAAATAACGAAACCGAGAACTGCCAAACCGATAATAGTACTGACGATTTGTCCCCATTCAGATGCCTTCCGACGATCCATGATTGACAGCCTACGATCCGGCCTGATTTCCCGTCAAGGATTACCCGTAATACGGTAAACGTGGTGTAATATCCAGCCATGCTTTTACTTCTCTTGTTCTGCTTTTGGTTTGGACAGGGCCAAGTGAGTCCCACACAGAACCAGATCACCACTAATGCAAGTCAACAATCCAGCCCAAAGCAATCGCCCGTTATGGAGCGCGGCAAAACCGGGGAGGCCGGGAATAACGGACAAAGCGATCAAGCCAATACCGCACACTGGTCTGATCCGCTTGTTGTTCTTAACCTTGCGCTTTTTGTAGCCGTTCTGATTCAGGCGACCATATATTGGAAACAACTGCGGGAAATGAGGAGCACTCTCGCGGTCTTGACTCGTCAGGCCAGCGCTCAAGAGAAGCAAACGGGCACGATGCAAGAAGAACTGGACGCGATAAAAGGGCAAGAGGCCGTGATGCGGGATCAGTTGGTAGTGATGAAGGCTCAAGGTGAAGCCCAGTTTGATATTGCCGAAATAAGCACGAAGGCTGCTAAAGAGAGCGCAATCTATGCCCAGCGAGCCTACGTAAGTATTACTTCGGGCTCGGTACAGGTCGCGCCAAATGGCGATGTGCTTTTCAGTTTGAGAATTGAAAATACTGGAAATACTTTTGCCCGTCAGGTGAAGATTCTGTCCATCGTAGACGTTGTTCGAAAACCACCAACTATCGATCAAACGCTTCCCGACCTGCCTAACTGGGCAACTATGGGACTGATCGGGCCGCGAAGTTTTATAACTAAGCTCGCTACGACCCGCCAAGCCCTGACGAGGGAAGAATCGGAACTCGTTGAGCGACGTGAGCGGAAGTTGTGTTGCTGGGGTGTTATCGAATACGTCGATATGTTTGGCGAACGCAGAACGACCAAGTTCTGCTTTCAGGATAGTCCGCTTGGCGGACAGTTTGGGCCATACGGCGACGACAATGACGCAACATAGAAGCAGAATTGAAATTAGGGCACTACCGTTAATCCGCGTCTTTTGCTTTGACTGAAACTTCATATTAAGCTGACCCAAGATCGATCGTCCGGGAGGCTCCCTTGAAGAGACATCATCTGCTTGCCGTCGTCTTAATAATTCAATTAGGCTCGGGCGTTTCTGGGCAGCAACCGGCCGCCACTCCTATCGGGCCGCCAACACCTCAACAGCCATCGTCCTCTCAAGAAGTCCAAAAGCCGGAATCAGACGAGGTGGTGCGCATCACGACCAATCTGGTCCAGGTTGACGCGGTCATCACCGATAAGAACGGCAAGGTCGTAACGGATCTGAAGCCGGAGGAGATCAAGATTCTCGAGGACGGCAGACCGCAGAAGATCACGAACTTCTCTTACACTGTTACCGAGACGCGAGCGGCGACAACCCGCGATGAAAAACCGGCGAGCGTTGATAGAAATGCTCCGCCGGCTCCGCCCAGTCGACTGAAACCCGAAGACATCCGCCGGACGATTGCAATTGTGGTTGACGACCTGGGGCTTTCTTTCCAGAGCACTTACTACGTGCGCCGCGCGCTAAAGAAATTTGTTGACGAGCAGATGACCAACGGCGATCTCGTGGCGATCATTCGCACGGGCGGCGGCATGGGTGCTCTGCAACAATTCACTTCTGATAAGCGCCAGTTGTACGCGGCAATTGAGCGGGTGAAATGGAACTCAAATGGACGGAGCGGCGTCGGCGCCTTTGCCCCGCTCGAGCCTCCGACGCCAGGCCCTAAGGGACCCGAGATAGATGCAAAGAACGAAGAGCTAAACCAGTTTCGCGAGGACATGTTCTCGGTCGGAACGCTCGGCGCGATTAGTTACGTAGTGAAAGGTTTGCGGGAACTACCGGGACGCAAGTCAATTCTGCTCGTGTCGGACGGGTTCAGGATCTACAACCTTGATGATCCGACGCGCGGCTATCTGGCGCAGGAGAAACTGCGCCGCTTAGTTGACGAGGCGGGCCGAGCTTCAGTCGTAATCTACACAATGAATGCCACCGGTTTGCAGACGCTGGGCTTGACCGCTGCCGACAATCCGGGCAGCGGCGATGTGGAACAGATGTTAAGCAATCGCCGCAACGCAGCGTTCGAAACGCAGGATGGATTGGACTATCTGGCGCGACAGACGGGCGGCATCGCGATTAAGAATAACAATGACTTGAGTAAAGGCATTCGCCGGGTGTTGGAAGATCAGAAAGGCTTTTACTTGATCGGTTATCGCCCGGATAATTCGACCTTTGATCCAAAGACCGGACGCCGTACTTTTCATAAGCTATCGCTGAAGATTACGCGACCGGGCAAATTCAATGTGCGCATGCGCAACGGTTTTTTAGGCTTCACCGATGACGCAAGAGCCGCTCCCGCTAAACTGACACTCGCGCAGCAATTGCTGGGCGCCTTAACTTCGCCATTCGGCTCGACGGGAGTCCACCTTCAGTTAACTTCGCTGTTTAGCAGCGACCCAAAGATCGGTCCGATTATGCGTTCGATGCTGCACATCGACGCGCATGATCTGACTTTCACCAGCGAAGCCAACGGCATGCACAAGTGTGTCTTTGACCTGCTCGCCATGACTTTCGGCGACAACGGC
>JAWVEB010000006.1:0-2504 GCA_033856915.1 Blastocatellia bacterium
CCACTCGCCGCCGTTCTTCTCAATGAGGATCTTCGATACCTTTGCCATCTCGCGCGGGTAAATGTAGTTGGAGCCGACGATGAAGAATTTCTTTTTGCCCAGAGTCTTGATGATCCAGGGGATGAAATTTGAAAGCTGCTGATTGGGGACGGCGCCCGTATAGACGACGTTCTTTGAACACTCGAACCCTTCATAGTACGTGGGATAAAAGTACAGATTGTTACGCTTCTCGAATACAGGAAGAACGGCCTTGCGACTCGCCGAGGTATAAGATCCGAACACGGTCGGGACGCGATCCTGGATCACCAGCTTCGAAGCTTTTTCGTTGTAGGTTTTCGGGTCTGATGCGCCGTCCTCGACAATGGCATTTATCTTCATGCCCTTGGCGCCGCCGGAAGCGTTGATCTCGCTGATCGCCATCAACGTGGCGTCGTGAAGCGATTTTTCGATAATCGAAAGGCCGCCAGTTAGCGAGAATAGCACGCCCACATTCACCGTTCCTGCGGCGCGCACCGGACCGCTGATTATGTAGGGCGATGCAAGCGCTCCGGTTGTCGCAAGCAGGCTGCCTTTCAAGAACTTACGGCGATCAATCGACATAGTGACACTCCCCTTATGGCTGCCCCACGACCGGAGGCAAGCCGGTTCCGCTCGCGCCGAAGCGCGCTGTTTCGAGCCGAAAAAATTCCAGATTCACCCGAGGCCGGCGGACCTGAACTGGTCCGTGCCGATTCTCAGTCGCCAAAACAAAAAAGCCCGACAGATCCTCACGGATCTTTCGGGCTACCTAGCCAAGCCAGACCAACGTCACTGGTGGTCCGGCAATAACTACGAGCAGAACTTCATCGTCCCATCGCAGTTAGACACAAAACTAAACATCTTTTGCGCGGTACTGCAAGAGTTCATTTGCATGAATGATCGCAGCGGCAATGTCGTCCATCGACAACCGTTTCGCCATCGCTTGGCGGCGGATGCTTTCGTAAGCTTCGGCTTCGCTCAATCCTTGGCCATCCATCAGGATCGCTTTGGCTTTTTGGATTCGTTGAAGGCCGGAAAGTTTGCGCTCCAATTTGCGGATTCGCTTGTCGGTTTCGCGTTTCTCGAGCCAGATGCTGCGAGCAATCGTCAGGTTGGTGAGCAGGCCAAACGGCCGGATTGGCCGCTCGATGACGGCGACCGCACCGGCCTCCAATACCAGCTGAAGCGTAGATGGATCTTCGTAACCTACGACGGCGATGAGTGTCGGCCGTGGCCCGTCATTTGACTTCAGAAGGCGCTGAATGTCGGTTCGGACATCATGTTCGACGGCAAGCAACATCACGTCGCAACTACCGGTCCAGCAATCGGGGACGGGCCATTGCGTCTCGACCATGCAGCCTATGCGGCGAAGATGCTCGACTAGCCTGACGCGTTCATTGTCCGGCGGATGAACAACCTGGACTCTCAGCCCACGAAGATCGCGAAGGATTTGGATCGCCACCACATGCTCCCGCGCTCAGAACCCTCAGTGGCTGACTGTCTGAAGGTCGTCAACCGACCAGTCGTCAAGGCTCTGTACGACACAGTAGGGGTCCGGCTTGATCCGAACGCCAGGATTCCAGATCGTCTGGAATCGACCGAATTTATCCAGGCGCGCAATCCGCGGCCAGAGATAGGTGTGGTTGTTTTCGGGATCGATCCTTACTCGTCCCTGTGGCGCGTCAAATTCAGAATCGCGTAGCTCTTTTAGCACTCTTTCCGGATCGTCCGACCCGCACCGCGCAAGCGCGCGCATTGCCAGATGCAGCTGGAAATAAGCAGCTTCTGCGGCCGCCGTTACCGGCGCATCCGGCCCGTACTTGTCCTTGAAGCTGCTAACGAAACGCCGCGCAGATGGCGACGAAGAGGTTTCGAAGAACGGCGCCGCAGTGATATGGCCTTCGGCGGCCTCGCGATTCATCTCTGCGACTTCAGCTTCGCTGGTGGTCAGGCTCGCGATCGGCATCTTCGCTGGGTCGAACCCGGCATTCCGATAGGCCTCGTAGAACACTGATGTGCCCCGGCCCACCACGGTCGAAAAGATGACGTCTGGAGAGGTCTTCTTGATCTGGTTGATGACCTTCTCGAAATCGCGCGGACTCGCTTCGAGTGGAACATAAATTTCGTCTAACACCTTGCCCCGGCCCTGCACGACGAAGTCGGCCATCAGTCGATTGGATTCGTAAGGGTATATGTAGTTCGATCCCACCAGGAGAAAGCGATTGCCGTAAGTGGACAGCAGGAACTTTGCGAGTTGCAACGAATTCTGGTTCGGCGCCGCGCCTGTGTAAATGCAGTGCCGTGAATATTCAAAGCCTTCGTAGAGCGTCGGATAAAAAAGCAAACCGCGGTGGCCTTCGACGACCGGCAAAACTGCCTTGCGAGTGCTCGACATATAGCAGCCGAACAATAATCGGATACGATCAACCTGAAACAAACGTTCCGCCAGCGAGCGAAATTGCTTGGGGTCAGACGCCGGATCGTAG
>JAWVEB010000007.1:0-24414 GCA_033856915.1 Blastocatellia bacterium
GCGCAAGATTGGGGATGCCGGCCAAAAGCGACGGGTCGCCCTGGATGAAGTTGAAAAAGTCCTGCGTTGAGACGCCGAAAAGAGCTGTGTAGGCCTTATTCTGCGCAATCTCAATGGTAGGGATCGAAGCCCCATCCATCCGGCTAAAGGCCTTGAGATTGCCCCCATCATCGAGAATCGCTACGTTCTCGGTAACGCCCAGTTCTCTGGCTTTCGCCACCGCTGCATCCACCATTTTCTGTGCGAGCTCAGAAGAGATGCTGTGTTTCTTCACTACGTTAGCCATTGGTCACCTTCCTCTATTTGGTTCAATCTGCCTTAGCGCCTTTTGTTCTGTTCAATGACACCGCCTAAATCTCATGGTCAGGCCCATGAGTGTGTGCGTCGGCTCAGGCGGTCTTGCCGTCGGCGTCACGCGTTCAGAAACAGAGTCGCGTGTTCAACGAACAGCTCCGGATACTGGTGGTGCGCGCCGTGATTGGAGTCGGGGTAGATGATCAGCTGCGCATTCGGCATGTTCTGCTGCATGATGAAAGAGTTCACCGTGGGCATGATCACGTCGTTACTGCCGTTCACCACGAGTGTTGGCTGTTTGATCGTTTTCAGATAGTCGTAGGACGCCTTTTGCTGGACGCCCCACTTCTCCATCGCTTCGACCTGTGCAGGCGACACCTTGTCGTTCACCTCGGGATCGCGGCCCTCCTGCCGAAGATGCGTGCGCTTCAGGAACTCTCGTCCCGCCGCCTGGCCCGCCGCGGACGGACTGAATTTGACCGCGAGCCAGACATGCTCGGGCGGATCGTAGGTGGCGCCAAAGAGCCGCCCTGCAGCCTGGGTCAGCGACTCCATTCCCTGACCGCCGCGCGGACCTGTGCCATCGACGATCAACCTGCGAACGAGATCGGGCGCCTGCAAAGTGATTTCCTGCGCGACCATGCCGCCGATCGAGAAGCCAAGTACGTCAACTTGCTTTACGCCCAGCGCCTTGATGAAGGCGATGGCGTTAGCGCCCATCTCCTCGAACGTCGTGGGCACCTCGCCGGAGCTGCTGGAGACGCCCGCGTTGTTGAACAAGATCACCTCGCGATCTCGAGCGAAACCATCCGTGACCATCGGGTCCCAATAATCCATGGTGCCGATGTAGTGCTGGTTAAAGACGATAGGCACACCGCCGGCCTTACCGAATCGGCGAAAGGCGAAACGGATCCCGTTAGCCTCTACGAATTGGGTCGGCGCGGTCTGATGCGTGTAGTTGCTCACAACAATTCTCCTTCTCGTCTTGTCTTAAGTTCCGTGCTTGAGCATGTGCACGCTGAGTGCCACTTCGAATTTCCTTGGATTACAGACTTTTAGGGCCTAACTCGGGGCCGCTTTTTCGGCGTTTGCTGAAACTTCGGCTTGCAATCGCCCATGGCTGGTCGGCATTTAATCGAAGCAATCGGTTTGTGGAAGAAGAGGCGCGAGTTAAGTGATGAGGTCAGTACCGTGAGCGGTAGCGACCGGGTTAGATTCCGGCAAACTCGACCTTGGCGTGGGTCGAACCCAGTCGCTACCGCTCCCGGTACTGACTCCGTAATCGTCGTTGAGTTGTTCTTTTATGAGGTCTTAAAACGGTGTCGGTTAATACCCAGCTTCCTGATCTTTGATTCGAGTGTCTGTCTGGGAATGCCCAGCTTGGTGGCGGCGCCGGTCGGGCCGGAGATGAGCCCCTCCGCCTCGCGGAGCGCGATTTCGATCATTTCTTTTTCGTGGTCAATAAGGTTCGCCATGAGGGGAACGCTCGGCGCGGCAGTCTTCGGAGTAATCGGCGTCAGCCATGTTTCGTCTACGACAAAGGTTTCCCCATCACTCAAGATCACGGCCCGCTCGATTACATTCTGCAATTCGCGAACGTTACCCGGCCAGTCGTAATTCTGGAACAGTTCCAGGGTTCCCTTATTGATGTTTTTGATTTTCTTACCAGCCGCTTGCGCGTAACGATCGATCAGATATTCGACCAGCAAGGGAATGTCGTCGACGCGCTCACGCAGCGCCGGGATTTGAATCGGGAAAACATTGAGCCGGTAGAACAAGTCCTGTCGGAAGGTTCCTTCAGCCACCGCGGCACTCAACTCCTTATTTGTAGCCGCGATTACTCGTACGTCCACTGGAACGGTTTGACTGCCACCAACTCGTTCGAATTCGCGCTCCTGGAGAACTCGCAGCAAAGCAATCTGGGTCTCGGGCGGCAGGTCACCTACCTCGTCCAGGAATATCGTTCCGCTATCAGCCGATTCAAAGCGTCCCACTCGCCGTTGCGTGGCGCCGGTGAACGCTCCTTTCTCGTGCCCAAACAGTTCGGAAGCGATCAGCGAAGGCGGAATGGCGGCACAATTTACGCGAACAAAAGCACGGCCCGAGCGGTTGGAGCGCTTATGTATGGCGCGGGCGATGAGTTCTTTTCCAGTTCCGGTCTCGCCCAGTATGAGGACGGTAGAATCAGTCGGCGCCACCTTTGCGACTTGCGACAGCACGCGGCGAAGCGGCTCGGAAGATCCAACGATCTCTTCGAACATCGAGGAACGGTCGATCTCTTCACGCAGCACGAGATTTTCGTTTTGTGTTCGTTCCTCGCTGCGTTTGCGGTCGTCAATGTCGGTACCGGTTGCATACCAGCGGATGATGTCTCCGTGTTCATCCCGCAGTGGGTTGCATTGGATAAAAAACCAACGATACCGGCCATCCTTCCGCAGCGCCCGTTGTTCGATTTCAAACGGCAGGCCACGTAACAGCGCCGCTTCCCGCAGGTCGTGAAGCCGCTCGAGATCTTCGGGATGGAAGATGCGCGCACGAAAGTCTGAAGAGATCACGTCGTCTATGGTGAGCCCGGTGTAGTCGAGGAGCGCCTGGTTCGCATGGATCGGCGCGCCGCTTGGATCCTGGACCATGATTGTCTGTGGGATGGCGTCGGTAATCCGGCGAATCTCGCGCTCGTCTTCGCGCAGCTTCTCTTCCGTGCGCTTTCGTTCCTCGATGTCGGTGTTGGTTCCATACCATCGGAGAATCTCGCCGGACTCTTCTTGCAAAGGTTCTACTCGGATGAGAAACCAGCGGTAAGCTCCATCATGGCGACGAAGCCGCGCCTCGATCTCTCCTCCGGTTCCGGAAGCTATCAGCCCTCGCCACTGGTCCAGCCACTTAGGCAGGTCTTCGGGGTGAATCGCCACCTTACACCCGACCCGCTTCACTTCTTCTTGAGACAGACCCGTGTAGTCAGACCAGCGCCGGTTAACAAAGTCGTTGGAGCCGTCCGACAAGTTACACCAAGCCAGCGTTGGAATCGTGTCGATGATCTTTCGGAGCCGGGCCTCCGAGTCCCTCGATTCTTGTAGCGCTTGCTGGAGGTCCTGGTTTGAGGTATCGCCATTCTTGTTCTCTCCAGGCGTGACTACGAGCACGTCGGACTCATCCTCCCGTTTCGCACTGGCGGTCGAGGCGGTTTTGTGATGAGACTGCTGAGCCTTCATGACTTTCCCATTCCCTCGTCTTGCGGCATTGATTCTCACTTCAACGAATTGTTCGATGGCACCTGCATTATGTCGCTTCACGAACCAACTCCTCAATTCCACGACTCTGTTCCTTTCGGAGGTCTATGTATCGAAGGCCTTGCAGGTCCGAAGGCAAAGAAGTATCTGCGAGAAGAACTGGAATGACGCGTAGCCCCCTAGCACGGGCCATACCAATTTCTAGTAAGAGATTGGGTCGAGGAACACCAGAGACGAGGGCAACAAACGAGTCTGCATCAGCGATTCCCTTTTCAATTGCGTCATTGATGGACTCACCCGGTTTCAATCTCTCTTGATCCAACCATACCCGCGCACCGTGATTGCGAAGGGCCTCGGCTACCTCATGTGCAATAGATTCATCTTCGTGCGCGTAAGAGATAAAAACACGAGGAGCAAATTGTAATCTCTTAGCAAATCCAGCCAAATATTTACTGAAAAACCCCACGACGACCGCAATCACAGCCGTTATGATTGATAGAGAGAACTCGGACAATTTCAGACTCTTGCCCAAGATTGCGAACAGCGCGAACCCAGAGAACACGACGCCCGCGATTGAGACTAGGCCGGAAACGTGTGCCAAGACTTTTCGATTCATTGAACTGCTCCACCCATAACCGCTATCAAGGCTAGAATCCCAAAGCCTAGCGGAATCGCGATCCCAATAAGTGGCGTCATTTCAGTTTCTGATTTCCAGCCCCACTTGCGAACGAGTGTGGAAACACTCCAAAGCCCAAGGAATAACAAAGCAATCATCCATCCCGCCAAAGCAAGCCGACCAGACAAGAGTTGAACCTGAGCCTGTAGTGCCGCCGCATTTGTTGAGTCGATAGGAGTGGTTGCGAGAACTCTCGCCAACTGGCGGTTGGCTTGAAGAAGGGCAAGAGCCCGGTCCGTCGTAAGGACCACAAATAGCAAACAAGCCGTTAGCATTAACTCCAAGCCGACAGCCATGTCCTCCTTTCGGAATGAAGCATACCTATCATTGCGGGTGACACATTTTACCGCGACGCCCAGGATAGCGCTGCCAACTGGGAAGAGCGCATAACGAAAAATCGGGCTGGCTAGAAAAGTCTCCATGCTAACCGAATCGGACCAGCGAACGGCCGAGTTCAGGTGGGCGCGCCGATATACAACTTGGATTTCACCCTTCAAGCTGACGACGCGTTACCGCGCCTCACCTGCAACGAGCTGTTCGGCGGCGACCCACCATAGATGCAACAAAGAACAAGTTGAACTTAACTTACTTCTTTTCGCTATCTGGCGTGCGTGTCCAATCTTGAGTGAGCCATTTATCAACTGGATGATCGGAGTTTTGAACATCTTCACGAGCCTGATGCTCTGCCCTCGCAAATTCCTTTGAGGAATCTCTTTCTCCAGACTTTTCCTTTTCAAACTCGCGAGCACCTTCGATCGCTTCTTTTTTGGTTATTCCCATAACAACTCCTATATTCCTGTGAATGCTCTGACTAAGCGGATCGTCTATCGCCGGATCCGTTACGAGCGATAGCCGCCGAACTATACTAAGTATTTATCAAAACTGCTTAATCATACCTCCAAACGCGGTATTGACCATCATCCGAGGGCCATCAAATCAGGATCACACATTTGTCCCACTACCCGATTTTCCCAGATGAATCAGGCATCGTTGAATAAAGCGACTAGCGTGCTCCGCAGGCTGTTCGTCGCTTCGCCCCAGAGGGGCGAGATGTTTATAGCCTGGCGGTTCTCTCTTTACTCCGAAGCTCCGTTAGGAGCGCAATCGCTTTTGCTTCTCTCGGCGAAGGTTCTGTTGCCAGGTTTCGCTCCTAACGGAGCGAGATCTTTGGGCGTGCGGCTCGTGACTATAAACATCTCGCTCCTCTGGAGCGAAAACGAATTCGATGCGATCCGCACGCCGTTCGTCTCACGCTCAGTTTTCAGCAAACGCCGAAAAAGCGGCCCCAAGCTAAACCGAAAACGCCTGTGATTCAGGGAATTCCAAAGTGGCACTCAGCGTGCAACCGCTGAAGCGTGGCACTTGAGAGAAAAAGAACGTGACCTTAAGAATCGAAAAAGATTCGGATGGAAAGACGACGACGCTAAGGCTGATTGGCCGCATGCAGCGGGAGCATATCGAAGAATTGAAAGCGCAAATAAATGCCGGAGGCACGAGCGTCACGCTCGACTTGAACGAAGTCAGTCTCGTCGACTTGGATGTCATTCGCTTCCTCGCAACATGTCAAACGGAAGGCATCTCCCTCGTCCATTGTTCTCGTTATATAAATAACTGGATCACCAAAGAGAGGTTCAGCGGTCAATAAAGTTCGCGGCAAATTCAACCCGCACATTTTTGTTTGTTCGAAAGTGTGCGCGGACTTCATTTCAGGAATATCTAGATGAGCAATAACGACCAGATTAATCCACAGCTACTCGACGCTCAGTCTGACGAGATGTTTCCGGCGCTGACGACGGAGCAACAGTCGCGAGTGGCCGCTCATGGCCGATTGCGGCAGGTTGAGAAGGGCGAAACGGTGGTTGAAGCCAACGCTGAATCGAAGAAATTCTTCGTCGTTGTCACTGGTCAACTGAATTTACTTAGAGTGTCTGAGAATCTGGAAGAAGTTGTAGCTGTCTGTCGTCCCGGGATGTTTACGGGCGAACTGAACGTACTTTCGGGGCGGCGCGGCCTGGTAGCAATACGGGCGGCCGAAGCCAGCGAACTCATCGAGATCGATCGTGAGCCATTGTCGGCTTTGGTCCAGACGGACAGCGAGCTCAGCGATATTTTTCTTCGCGCTTTCATTCTCCGCAGACTAGAACTGATCGCACGTGGCATCAGCGATCTAGTCTTAATCGGCTCCAGTCATTCTGTCGATACACTCCGCATCAAGGAGTTTCTGACTCGTAATTACCAACCATATTCGTACATCGATTTGGAAAGTGACGCTGACGTTCAGGAACTGCTGGATCGATTTAAGGTGGCGATTGCAGACTTGCCAGTGTTGATTTGCCGGGCAAAAGTGGTTTTGCGAAACCCAACCAACCAGGAAATCAGCACTTGTCTCGGTTTCAATGAAGCCATCGATCAAAAGCATGTTCGGGACCTGATCGTCGTCGGTGCCGGGCCGGCCGGTTTGGCGGCGGCAGTATACGGAGCATCCGAGGGGCTTGACGTGCTGATGATTGAATCTAACTCGCCGGGTGGGCAAGCTGGCACTAGTTCCAAGATTGAAAACTATCTTGGCTTTCCGACAGGGATCTCGGGTAAGGAACTGGCCGGCCGGGCTTATACCCAAGCACAGAAATTTGGCGCGGAGATTCTAATCGCGAAAAACGCGAAGGCCTTGGCCTGTGATCGCCGACCATACACTGTCCACATTGACGATGCTGAGCAAGTGGCGGCCCGCACCATAATAATCGCAACCGGCGCGCAATATCGAAAACTACAGTTGGAGAACTTGTCGCGCTTCGAGGGCGCCGGTGTTTACTATGGCGCGACTCATCTTGAGGCACAGCTGTGTAGCGGTGAAGAAGTCATCGTGGTTGGTGGCGGGAATTCCGCGGGTCAGGCCGCAGTGTTTCTGGCGCAAACGACACGACGCGTCTTCATGCTCGTCCGCGCGGGTGGATTAGCCGAGACAATGTCGCGGTATCTGGTCCGGCGAATCGAAGAAAGCCCGAATATCGAATTGCGCACGAACAGCGAAGTCGTCTCACTTGAAGGCAACGATCACTTAGAGCAGGTGCAATGGCGCGATAACAAAACTGGGAATGTTGAGACACACAAGGTCAGTGCCCTCTTTTCAATGATAGGCGCGGTACCGAATTCAAATTGGCTGGGAGCTTGTGTCGCGTGTGATGCCCGAGGTTTCATCAAGACCGGAACGGATTTGTCAAAGGAAGATTTGGCTCACTCCGATTGGCCGCTTACAAGAGAGCCTCATTTGCTTGAAACAAGTTTGCCTGGCGTCTTTGCGGTCGGAGATGTTCGCGGCGGCAACATAAAACGCATCGCATCAGCTGTGGGTGAAGGGTCGATTGTCGTTTCCTTCGTCCACCGCGTGCTGAGCGAATAGGTGGATCATGGCGAAGAGTTTCGAGGAGTTAAGGACAAGATGGGTAAATTATCTAACTTGGAATTCTTTAAGCTAGTTGTTGCCGACGGCGACGCAGCGTCTGCGGAATCTCGTTTCTTATATCCGCCGGCAATCGCAAAGACCCTGGGCTTTAAGTTGATCGAAGTCGGGATCGGAACGGCTACCATCGAGCTTCGTACCGACACCGAGAAACACGCCAATCCGATGGGCACCATACACGGTGGCGTTCTCTGCGATATCGCAGATGCGGCTATCGGAACAGCCCACGCCACCAGTTTAGAAGAAGGCGAAAGCTTTACTAGTATTGATCTACAAATCAATTTCTTCCGGCCAGTTTGGAAAGACCGGATTCGGGCTATTGCAAAGCCCGTCAATGTGAGTAGGCAGATTAGTCGATATGTCTGCGATATTGTCAGAGACGATGACAAATTGGTGGCACAGGTCACCAGCACAATCATGACTCTCCGAGGTGAGACAGCATCGGGAAGGTAGCCGGTTCGCGAATGATCGGATCGCGAGCGGGTCGGGTGACATTGTCAGTTTGATCGGGAGTGACATTACTCGTGGCGAGGTCCGCTAAGAAGATCAGTTTGAATAAGAAGCTTCGGCCGGCGGTTGATTCCCAGAGTCTCGCCTCAGCCTGGAGCCCGCTTCACAACTCCGTATTCCGAGCGCTTTGGATTGCGACCGTCATTTCCAACATCGGCACCTGGATGCAAGACGTAGGCGAATCGTGGTTGATGACGTCGTTAACGCCTTCACCTGTGCTGGTGGCACTGGTAGAAACATTTGGTAGTTTGCCAGTCGTGCTGTTGGCTCTGCCTGCGGGAGCACTGGCGGACATTGTCGATCGCCGTCGTTTGCTTCTGGTCATGCAAGTCTGGATGTTCGTCTCCGCGGGTGCGATGGGCGTCTTGGCCTTGATGGGCCAAATGACTCCCGCTCGTCTGCTCTCGCTGACCTTTCTTCTTGGCATCGGGACCGCGATGAGTAACCCGGTCTGGCAGGCGATTACGCCTGAGTTGGTTCGTCCGACAGATTTGTCCGCCGCGATCACGCTGAGTGGTGTCGGTATTAACATCGCGCGGGCAATTGGACCAGCTTTGGCCGGACTGATCGTGGCGGCTTCCGGGCCGTGTTACCTGAATAACGGCCAAGCCTGCATTGCGGCTTCGCGCCAGATCGTGCCGCAAGACCGCCTCGACGAAGTGAAAAGATTGACCAAAGCGGCCGTCGAACAAATCAAAATGGGCGATCCGAGGAACAAGGATGTCAGCCTCGGCCCCTTGGCGAGCGTAAAGCAGTACAAGCGCGTCCAGGAATACATCAATTCAGGTATCGAGGAAGGTGCGGAGCTCGTTATCGGCGGAGAAGGTCATCCTCGAGGACTGGAGAGCGGGAATTTCGTGAAGCCCACCGTGTTTGCCAATGTCACCCGCGACATGCGCATCGCGAGGGAAGAAATCTTCGGACCCGTCCTCTCGATATTGACCTACAAGACGGAAGCCGAAGCCATTGAAATAGCCAATGACACGGAATTCGGGCTTATCGCCTACGTGAGCTCGGCGGACCCCGAAAGGGCAAACCGCGTGGCGCGCAAACTTGCTGCCGGCCGGGTCCTGATCAATACAATAGGCCACGATCCGTTCGCTCCCTTCGGCGGGTTCAAACAATCGGGAATTGGTCGGGAAGGCGGAATTTTCGGGCTGGAAGAGTACCTGGAACCCAAGGCGATAATCAGCTAACCAACCAACGTCCTGTAAGCAATGGTGCTTACAGGTGAAATACAGAGCGAGAGAAACAATGACCGTCCAAGTACCAGACCGTTCTAAAGCCGCGAACGCCTTTTGGATAGGGCTGACAAGTATAAGAGTATGATGATCGGCAGAACTTCACCAGAGCGATTCTGCCCTCCAACTTCTTGCTCATGTTCTCTCCCTTAATTCTGGACATATCTGTCTACTATTGAACACGCCACATCAGAGCAGCGAATTCATTTCAGCGCTTCGTTCTGGTGGTCCGCCCCGAACGCTGCGGGGCCATGCCATCGAGCGCGGCGACGGCCGCAACGCGTCTGCGCTCGCGCGCTTTTCGACAGGACCTTCAATCCGATGATGGTCGCGTTGAGATGACGCGCCGTCGCGCGCTCGTTCAGCCAGGCGCGTACCTCGCCCTTGCCCTTGGCATCCTGCACGAGCTTCTTCAGCAGCGATTCGAGGCGGGTTGAGCTCGACCGTCCGATTCTCGCGACCTCCGGATCGCTCACCCCGAACTCGGACATGGCGGCAACGCACCTGCAGCCGAGGGCCCGGCGTCGCGGCGTCTCTTTCGAGAAGGACAGCAGGAGTTCCTCGAGCGCTGCGAGGGGCGACGATGCCGTTCGCAGTTGCGCGACGCACGCCTGGATGCCGTCGGAGTTGTACCGCTGCAGCACCTCGACGTAGATCTGACGCTTTCCGCCGAACGTGTCGTAGAAGCTTTGGCGTCCAATTCCCATGGCAAGACGCAGATCTTCGGTCGACGTCGCTTTGTATCCTCTCTGCCAGAAAACGGCCTTTGCGGTCTCCAGCACGACATCGCGATCGAACTCCTTGGGCCTGGGCACGAATCTACCGCAGCAATTATAGACAAGCCTGTCCAGAATCGCAGTACCCACCTGAGACGCGCTATGGCTCTTTATTCCCTCTCGCGACGGGCTTGCGGCTGCGCTCATTTACCCGCAAACTTGATGATTTGCTCGGCGACGGCACGGGGGGCTTCTTCGGGCATATAGTGCCCACAGCCTGCAAACACACCACCCCGCACATCCGCCGCTACTAAGCGCATCGTGTCGAGCACGATGGCTCCGGCTCCGGCCTCCGCGCCCAAAGCCAGGACGGGCATGGCGAGCCTCCGTTCGGCGCGCGCGCGACTCTGCGCGATTCCTTCGGGCCCGAGAGTGTGTCGCTGGTAGGAAAGCGCTGCCCGCGTCGCGCCGGGTGCGGCATTGACGCGCACATATTCATCGAGATCCGCCGGCGTGATCGTCCAGGGACGAATGGACTTGGCCCTGAAGAGCCAAGTCAGGAATGCCCGCTCGCGTCCCTCCAGCAGGATCTCCGGCAGGTCATCGAGCCGGTTGAAGGCCAAGTGCCAGGTCCTCACATTCGCCTCCGCCGAGGGAATGCCGGCCGGAGGCGGCGGGGTGATGCCGGGCAGCACCGCGTCCAACACGGCGAGTCGCTTCACGTCGCCCGGCCATTCGGCCGCATAGGCATAGCCGATCCAGGTGCCGAGGTCGTGACCGACGATGTCGACAGGCGCGTTCGCCGTCAGTCCCAGCGCCTCGACGAAACCATGAAGCTCGGCGGCCACGGTGCGCAGCTCGTAGCCAGAGGCGGGCCGATCGGAGTCCCCCATGCCGCGCGGGTCGAGCGCGATCACGCGCCGGCCGGCCTTGGCGAGCAGCGGCATCACATAACGCCATGCGTACCAGCTCTGCGGCCAGCCGGGCAGTAGCAGGATCGGCGCGCCGCTGCCGCCTTCGACGAAATGCAGCCGCACGCCCTTGATAACGACAGTATCGTGGTGGAACAGCGTCCAGAACGTCGCAGGGTCGAAGGGCGGCAGCGTGTCCGCGGCGGAGGTTTGAACGATGTCATGCGTCATGGTGTACTCCTGGTTGGCGTCAGGCCACGTAACCGCCGTCGATCGTCATGCTGGCACCGGTGACAAAGCCGGATTCCGGCCCGACCAGATAAGCCACCATGGCGGCGATCTCTGCTGTGCTACCCATGCGCCCGAGCGGGATCAGCGGCTTCACCGCCTCCGCCATGCCGGGCACCGATGTCATGTCGGTCACGGTGGGGCCGGGCTGGACATTGTTGACGGTAATGCCGCGCGGCGCGAGATCGATCGCCACGCCGCGCACCAGCGAGGCGATGGCGCCCTTGGTCATCGAGTAGATGCTCGAACCCGGGAATCCGGTTCGCACGGCAGTGTTGCTGCCGATGGTTATGACGCGACCGCCTTGCCCCATGTGGGCAGCCGCAGCCTGGATGGCGACGACTACTCCGCGCACATTGACGGCCAGCATGCGGTCGAGGTCCTCCATGCGGTATTCCAGTATGCCACCGCGGATCAGCACGCCGGCGTTGACCACGAGGATGTCGAGGCGACCGAATTGCTGCTTGGTTTTCGCCACTGCGTCGCGCAGCTCGGCCTCATTGCCGCTGTCCGCCTTGATGGCGATGGCGCGCACGCCACCGGCCGCAATCTGTTGCACCAGTTCATTCGCCTTGTCCGCCGCGGCGGCGTAAGTCAGGGCGATGCCGGCGCCATCTTCCGCCAGGCGCCGCACAATGCCGGCACCGATGCCGCGCGAGCCACCGACGACCAGCGCGATTTTGTCTTTCAGGGGCTGCAGCGTTTTTGTCATGGGAATGCTCCGTTCTGGAATGAATGGTCAAAAACTTCGGTCGCGCGCGTTGTAAGCATCTGGGGCTGCCTAACCCCCGGCGGCAGGTGCCGGCGGTACCGGCAGGATGATCTCGGACGCAACCTTCCAGTCCTTCCCGATTTTTATCCAATTTATAATCATCAGAAACGGCTTGGGTGTTCCGTCCTGCCCGGCATATGAGACCGTGATATTCATCGGCGCGTAGGATTCAGCTACGTCCGGCGTCAAGCCGACGACCTTGAGCTTCGAGTAATCCGGCTCGAGCACGACCGGGCCGGAGGTGCCGATGTCGTGCAGCTTCTGATCGATCGCCTCGTTGCCCCAGAAACCTGCCCAGTTTCCCTCGGAGGCGATGGCGCTTTTGGCGACGAGGAGGGCCGAGGGAGATTGCCAGAACATCCCGTGCAGAGCCTTGAAATCGTGCCGGTTGGCCAGTTCTATGAGCTTGCCGAACTCTGATTTGATCGTGTCCAAGGTCTGAGCGTCCAGCGGCTCTTTGTAGGCGGCAGGAGCAGCCGCGAGAGATCCGGCGGAAACGGTCAGGGCGATGACCGCGGCTAACAATGTCTTGTGCATGTCGGCATTCCTTTGTGGGTTCTATGGTGGTGTCGTGATCTTAACTCTCCGCCATTACTTCGAGACCGTACGTGCTGCACTCTCAATTACATCTGCAACCTCCCTGGGATGTGAGATGTAGACCGCATGGCTGGCTCCTGGCACCTCTACCTTATGGCTCTGAGCTCGTGCGGCGTACCACCGTTCGAGCTCGGGGTTGATGGCTCGGTCCATGGCCGCGACCAACATCCAGCTTGGCTTACTTCTCCACGCAGGCGTGGTGATTACTGCTTTGAAATTGTCAGCCAGGTTGAGCACCTGCGACCGCGCCATGAAAGCAGCCTGCTCAGCAGGTAGATCGGCCGCGAAGTATTCGTGAAATTGCGCAGGATCGATGTAGGTGAAGCCGTCGGGCGTCATCTTTATGGCAGTCGACTTACTGAGATCACTCGGGAAGCGTTTCCCGTCTCCAGCTTCGCTTTCGCCGGCATCAGGCATATGGGCCGCAATATAGACTAAACCGGCGACGGCCGGATCCGTTCCCGCTTCAGTAATTACAGCTCCTCCGTAGCTGTGAGCGACTAGAATACATGGCCCATCTTGCTGCGCAATGACGCGTCTCGTGGCGGCGACATCGTCTTTGAATGATGTCTCCGGCTCCTGGACGATGCTGACGTTGTAGCCATGTTTGACAAGAATCTCGTAGACGCCTTTCCATCCGGAACCATCTGCCCAAGCCCCGTGAACCAACACAATATTGCGAACCTGAGGCTGCTTGTTTTGACCCAAAGCTGCGTAACTTGACAGCAACAGCAAACCCACGCAAATTATCTTTCTCATCTTAGATCCTCTCTTCAACATTACGCAGCTGTAATTTCCCTCGTGAAGAGCGCCAGCGGAGTGGTGGGACTCTTCCCGCGCAATTCTGTGAACGTCAACTATGCGCTCTTCTTAGTCAGATTCTTGTCCAATTTCTTTGCGTCCTTCATGAAGTGCTTGACCAGATCCTTAGCGGCCTGATTCGCTTGTTTCAGACCTATTCCGTTAACCGTGTCGGTTACCTTGCCGCGCCACACCAGCTCTCTAGTGCGGGCGTCAAAATAGCTGAACCCCTTTTGTGCAAAGGGCGGGCCAGAAGTATCACCGATGGCGCAATTCTTTTTGGGCCGCAGAACCTCTCTTATCGCGTCTCAAGGAATCCTCAGGGACGCTGAACGAGTTATCAGAATGGTGGCCATCGCTCATCACCTGTCGATATTTGGCCATCTGCCGCTCAAGCACTCACACGACCGACCAGCAAATCCAACCAATGAAGGCCAAAACTAAGCATCTGGTTTAACTAATCAGTTCCGAGTGCCTCCAGAAATGTCGCGGCACGGAGAGCAGGCTGCCAATCTCTCGTCGGACCTGCCGTTTTATTTCGACGCGTTTTTGCATTCTCACTTGGCACGTGGTGCTGCCGCCGGCGGTTGACGCTCAGGCCATAGGACTGTCAGCGCCAACCCCACTGCAATTCCGATCGAGACCTCCAGGAAACGATGGACCGCTACCACCCACGGAGCGTTGTAACGCACAACGAGCATCGTTATGGCCAGCGCGACTCCCGCGTAGCGGTAGGTGGTTCGATCAAGATATTCGTTAAAGCGTTGGGCGCGACCAAGCGCCAAACAAATCAAACCAGTTAGGAAGATACCGGCACCGAAGGCCAAGACATTCGTTCCCCAATGCGTCGCGAGCAATGCTCCAACGGCAGCACCCAGCGCGGTGCCGGCAAAGCGTCGGACGGAAACTTTCAACGCTGCCCCAAAACTAGACTGCATCACGATCAGAGTGCTAATAGCCGCCCAATAAGCTTCCGGCAGTTTGAATACGCGGGCCACAAGCAACGAAGCTATTGCCGCAACTGCCGTACGCGCGGAATGCTCAACCGCGGGCCTTTCGAACAATGATAGAAACCACATCCCGGCTTTGCTCACGGCTTCCCCTAACGGAACAGATTAACTTTTGCCAGGTCGATAATTTCGTCGCCGCGCCCGCTCAAGACTGCCTTGAGCATGAAGAGGCCGAAGCCCTTCGCCTGTTCGAGGCTGATCGACGGAGGCATCGAAAGCTCCTGCCGGGAGACGTGAACTTCGACCAGTGCGGGCCCGTCGTGCTGGAGAGCTTCCTTAATCATCGGTCGTACCTGTTCCGGTGTCTCGGCAGTCAGTCCCAGGAGCCCGGAGGCATCAGCTATTTTGGCGAAGTCGGGGTTCTGCAGGTCTGTTGCGAAATCGAGGATGCCGGCTGCCTTCATTTCCAGCTCAACAAAGGCCAGCGCGTCGTTCTTGAAAACGATCACCTTAACGGGCAATTTCATCTGCCGAAGTGTGAGCAGATCACCCATGAGCATGGCAAGGCCGCCGTCTCCTGACATCGATATGACTTGACGCTCTGGATGACTGACCTGCGCACCAATTGCCTGTGGCAGCGCATTCGCCATCGAACCGTGACTGAAGGAGCCGAGCAATCGGCGTCTGCCGTTCATCTTCAGGTAACGCGCCGCCCAGACGGTTGGTGTGCCCACATCGCAGGTAAAAATTGCATCTTCCGCGGCAAGCTCATCGATGATCCGGGTAAGATATTGAGGATGGATAGGCTTGCTACTCTTCTCGCCAGTCGCCAGCTCATCGAGACCTTTGCGTGCATCTCGATAATGTTCGAGCGCCGCCTTCAAATGCTTGTTCTTCTTGTTTTGATCCAACTTTGGTAGCAGAGCTCGAAGCGTTGTCTTTGTGTCGCCAACCAGGCCGTGGTCCAACCTGGCGCGCCGGCCGAGTTGTTCTCCGCGAATATCAATCTGGACAATCCTGGCATGTGGGGGAAAGAACTGCTGATAAGGAAAGTCGGTGCCGATCATCAGCAAGAGGTCGCAGTTCATCATTGCATGGTAGCCGGAAGAGAATCCGAGCAGTCCGGTCATTCCTACGTCAAACGGATTGTCGTATTCGATAAATTCTTTCCCGCGCATTGCATGGACAATCGGGGCTTGGAGCCTATTTGCGAGTTCAATCAGCTCCTCATGGGCACCCGCACAACCGGCCCCACCGAGGATCGTTATCTTTTCCGACTCATTGAGAACCTTCGCCAATACCGCTATCTCGTCGTCGGAAGGACATACTGTTGGTTTCGGTTCGGTAAAATGCAGACGCGGTTCCTGCGTGATCGCTTCGCGCAGCGCAACGTCTCCCGGAATCGCAATTACAGAAACACCGCGCCGCGAGATAGCAGTCTGCATGGCAATTTCTAAGACCCGTGGCATCTGTTCGGGCTGGGAGACCAGTTCACAATAATGGCTGCACTGCGCGAAGAGATGTTCCGGGTGAGTCTCCTGAAAATATCCACTGCCGATCTCGTTGCTTGGTATCTGTGCCGCGATCGCGAGTACCGGCACTCGACTGCGATGACAATCGTAGAGGCCATTGATCAGATGGAGATTACCGGGCCCACAGCTTCCGGCGCAGACAGCCAATTTGCCGGTGAGATGCGCTTCTGCGCCTGCAGCAAATGCCGCAGTCTCTTCGTGCCGAACATGAACCCACTGGAGATCTTTTCTGGTGCGGATGGTATCGGTGATCCCGTTCAGAGAATCGCCGGACACACCGTAAATATTCTTTACTCCGGCCTGCGTTAACGTTTCAACTAACAGCTCTGCGATGTTCCTTTTGATCATTGGTATCTCCGAGAACGTATTTGCGCCCGCCGTGAATGGCTGTGATCGCCTGGCAATCCCAGAAAATTTATGAGGATTTGAATCCTATACTCCCATCGTGTCAAGACGCGGACCGGGGCGCCTAAACAGAAGAGTGCCGGCTGAGATACTCATTCGTGCTTCGCATATAACGCGTAAACGTTCTTTGCGCCGCAAAACTTAACCTCGCGGCCGGGACTGGAAGAACGCCGCCGAGCTCCGCGCCGCCCACGGACTACCGCTCTCACCCTCCCATTTCCGCCGGCGAGCATGTGTTGACAGCAAGGGGACACTTACATAGGCTACCGGCATCATGGCTTCCAAGCAGGGTTTGCCGGCTTCTTCTCCGCGCCAGCGTTCGCTGGTGCGGCGCGTGCTGCGTGGCGCGGCGATCGCGGTCGGCTCGCTGTTGCTGGTGGCGGCGATCGCCATCGCGGCGATGGTGCGGCCCGACATTCCGCTCGCGAAGCTGATGCCGGAATATGGAGGGCCGCCGTCGAAGTTCGTCGAGATCGAGGGGATGCGGATCCACTATCGCGACGAGGGGGCGGGGCCGCCGCTGGTGATGCTGCATGGGTTCGGGTCGTCGCTGTACACCTGGGATGGCTGGGTGCGGCAGCTCGCCGGCAAGCGGCGGCTGATCCGCCTCGACCTGCCCGGGTTCGGCCTGACTGGGCCGGCACTCGACGGCGACTACACGGCCGATCGATATGTCCGCGTAGTCACGGAGCTGCTCGATCGGATCGGCGTCGAGCGCACCGATATCGCCGGCAACTCAATGGGCGGGCGCACCGCGCTGATGTTCGCGCTCGAGCACCCGGAGCGGGTCCGCAAGCTGATCCTCGTCGACGCCGGCGGCTTCGCCCCGTGGCCGGAGCCGATGCTGTTCAAGTTGGCGAACACGCCCATCGTGGGTCGGTGGCTGGTGCTCCATGTCACGCCGCGCTTCGCCGTCCGCCGCAACCTCGAGACGGTCTACGGCGAACCGTCGCGGCTCACCGACGCGGTCGTCAATCGCTACTGGGATATGACGCTGCGCGCCGGCAACCGCGGCGCGATGGTGGCGCGGATCACTGGTCCGCCCGATCCGCTGCTGGCGGATCGGCTGGGTGAGCTGAAGTTGCCGGTCCTCATCCAGTGGGGCGAGCTGGATCGATGGATTCCGCTGTCGAACGCGCACGGGTTCCAACGCGGCATCGCAGGCGCGGAGCTGCGGGTCTACCCGGGCGCGGGCCACGTCCCGATGGAAGAGATCCCCGAGGCGACGGCCCGCGACGCCGACGCCTTTCTCGGACCGCCCTGACCGGGACAGCTGTACGTTCGAAGCGCCGCGCACAATAACTTACATCCAGTCATAGTTTGAATCTGAAAATTCGCCACGGAGTAAAGTCCGTTGCGGAGCTTATTTCGATTGAATTTGTTGAGGATATCGTCGACTAAGCGTCGATAATACCCCCCTCATCGATTCGCCTCGGAGGCCGGTACCAAAACGCACAGTTTGAGAACTAGGGCTTGACGAGTGCCGAGTGCGAATCGTGGTCGGATCGCGTCACCGGATTGCCGGTACAAAGCCTCGCACCAATGCGGCGATTTCATCCGCAGCCGTATCCAGGGCAAAGTGGCCGGCGTCGAGTAGGTGCACTTCGGCTTTGGGAACGTCTTGCCGATAGCGTTCCGGTTCACCGAGATCGAAGGACAGATCGTACTTACCCCAGATCACCAAAAGCCTCGGTTGTTTCTCGCGCATCCACGCTTGCCATTTAGGATATGCGTCTACATTTGTCCGATAGTCGTAGAACAGATCACTTTGAATGTCTCCCTGGCCGGGTTGACTGAGAAACGCAAATTCATCCGTCCAGAGATCCGGGTCATACCGTTCGACATTCGGATCGTTCCCGACATGACGCGTGCGCGTCGTCTGAAGCGACAGGAGATTTGTGCGCAACGCGCTTTCGTTGGCCGCGCGATCGGCCCAAAAAGCGCGTCGCGGTTTCCAATTGGCACCGAGCCCTTCGTTATGCGCGACCGCGTCCTGAACGATCAACGCATCGATCCGTTCGGGATGGACTAAGGCCATGCGAAAACCCACCGGGCCTCCGTAGTCCTGCATGTAAAGTGTGTACTGCGAGAGTCCCAGCGCTTCGGTGAAACGATTCATGATCTCGGCATAGTGATCGAATGTGTAGGCGAACTTTTTTGGATCGGGCCAGTCGCTGTGTCCGAAGCCGGGGTAATCGGGCGCAACCAAGTGATAGCGATCAGAAAGCCGTTTGAAAAGAGGTTCAAACATTCGCGATGAAGACGGGAGCCCGTGCAGTAGCAGAATTGTCGAAGCGCTCTTGGGACCAGCCTCGCGGTAAAAGATCGACAATCCGTCTACCTGCATCGTGCGATAAAAAGTTGGATATTCCACGACATGCTCCTTTCGTCGAGGTTGCCCGAGTAATTGAGCTGAGATGAACATCACGGAAAGCATCAACGCGATCCAACGTAGCGACCTGACTATAGCGATTCTTTCCATGATTAACGTTCTCATTTCCGATCTCTTTGAATCGATTACTCTTTCTCACGGCGTTTTGCGCTCCATTCAGTCAGCGGGCCAGCGATTTCAGAAACTTCCTCAACCAATGAATTCAGGAAACCCGAAACTTCGGTACAAGTTGAAAGATTGGCGCTTTGCCCGGCCCATAAAGGCATCAGCTCGGCTCGGCCAGCCGCCTCGGCCGCAATCGAAAGATTTCTGACAAGCATCCGCTGCAGCGGATACGGCAAAATCTCGGCTCGCCCTTGTTTTAACTCGCTCATCAAGCGATTCTGAATTCCCCGCGCTAGCCTTCCCGTGAAGGCCTTTGTCAGCCCGGTGAATTCAGCCTTGCGCTGCATCAAGGTCTCGCGATGAATCCTGCTCGCGCCCGATTCTTCACACGTGAGAAATGCTGTCCCGATCTGCACCGCCTCGGCGCCGAGTGCCAAAGCTGCAATCACGCCTCGAGCATCTGCGATCCCGCCCGCGGCTATCACAGGCACATCAACCACGTCGGCAATCCGGGGAACGAGCGAAAAGGTGCCGGTCACAGAATCCTCGGCGGCCCGGAGGAAAGAACCCCGATGTCCACCTGCTTCGAAGCCGGAAGCGACGATCGCATCAACACCCGCGTGCTGAAGAGCGGCCGCCTCATCTGGTGTCGTGGCCGTGCCAATCGTCACGATGCCTTTCGATCGACACTCGTCAAGGATTTCTTTTGGCGGAATTCCGAATATGAAACTGAACACTGGTACTCTTTCATGCAACAGAACGCGAACCTGATCTTCGAATTTGATAGGCGAGTATGGTTTGTATTCCGGACGAGGTGCGTTCAATTCCTCGAAGTAGCTTGCCAGCGGCGCGAGGCTTCGGTTGAAAGCGGCTTCGCCTGAACTTCTCGCGCCATCATCTTCCATCGACACCCATAGGTTCACTGCGAAGGGCTTCGATGTCAGTGAACGAATCTGAGATATAACGTTCTTAATTTCTTCCGGTGACAGACTAAGCGCACCGAAAGATCCCATTCCGCCAAAGTTGGATACTGCCGCCGTCAATCTCTGCGACGACAATCCACCGAGCGGCCCTTGAATGATCGGATAGTCGATGCCGAGTTTTTCAGTGAGTCGATTTCGATTCCAGGTCATCCTTACACCTCATCGTCTGACATCATTAAAATGCAGCTGCGCCGGCTGCCGCCACGGCATGGTCCTGATCGCCGCTACCACCGCTGATGCCGATTGCGCCTACTACTTTGCCGTCGCGCTTCAGCGGGATGCCGCCAGCGAAAATCATGATCTTGCCATCGTTTGACGCATGAATCCCGAAGAACTGGCCTCCTGACTGAGAATGCTTTGCCAAATCTATGGTTTCAATATCGAATGCGAGCGACGTGTAAGCCTTCTTCATAGAGATATCAATGCTGCCAATCCAGGCGCTATCCATACGAATGTGGGCGACTATGTTTCCGCCTTCGTCAGCCACCGCGATATTCATTGGCTGCCCAATTTCCATGGCTTTCTTCTCCGCCGCGCTGATCACGCGCCGCGCATCATCTAGTTTCACTGCTGACATATATTCCTCCTTACAAGTGTCGTGCGGCGGCCCGAGGTACGGGAACTCGTCCAGCAGGTCACCGTGTGGTCCAACCTTATCTGTCACGTTTCGGTTAGCGTATAGAGAGAAGAAAAGATCGACAACGTCATCAGTCAGCGTCCGGCCATTGTGCGGAAAGCGCGCCGGCTCGTTCGGTTGATAAGAAAGAATATCTGGCAACAACTTTCTTGCGACGGCCTTTGCGTCCTCCGGAGTATAGCCGCCTGTGTGTTCCAACTCGTGCGCGAACACGCCGATGAAGCGATCATCATTCGCTGGCTCCCCGCCGAGGTAAGCCTCCCTCTCCTCTCCAACGAGGAAAACCGCCTGCAATGGTCTGGCACCCCTGTCTGCCTGGATCCAACCTTCCCCAGTTTTGTCCACCGTGCGAGCCCAGATCCCCACTTCATTGCTTCGCAGTTCGGAGTTGGGAAGTTCAAGCACGATGCTGCAAACATTTTTGTTTTTGAAGAAGTCGTCGCCCGTGAACTGCATTTGATTGAAATTGCCCATCACGTCGAGGAAGAAAGGATCGCTGCGCCAGCCGAAGAAAAAACGAAAGTCGCCGACTCCCGTTACCAGAGCTTCTCGCCCGACTGAGACCCGGGCTCCCTGAACCAGAACTTGGCCGTCGTCGCCCCACCCAACAGCTCGTGGGCCCTGAAGACGGCGCACTGTTGCAGTCTGCTGCCCATCTTCGGCAGATGCGAACTGAACGCTATAACAAATATCCGCAATGGCGTCGCCGTTGGTGTCAATCTTGATTTCGTACAGCGCTCCTGGCGCGAAGGGCTCCTTCGTCGTCGGCTCCGGCGAGTCCAACCTGACAGACGGGTGCACATTTAAGATCAGTATTGACTTACCCGGGTCGCCTGGCTTGGGGAACGCATAGAGATCTGTCATGTCGAGCCGGGCATCGCCGCGAGGAAATCCGAAGTTGGGACCGGAGGCATGGTGTGACATTTATGTTCTCCTTTCTTCCGACGCTTAACGCCCGAGTTGGCCGACATGGTAGCCAAGCCGCGTTTCTACATCTCCCGGTTTATGAAATCCCCACTCCATTAGCATCCTAATCCTCTCCTGTGCGGCCGGCCGCATGATCGAGGCAAGACACACATCCCACTCCGGTGCGATTTCGTAGTCGGGCGGCAAACTGGCCACGTCGACGAAGCGCTTGGTCTCGCTGAGCGCCCGTTTGTCGAACGATGCGATACGGGTTGCGAGGGACTCTATAAACGCATCAAGGTCAGCATCCGGGAATGAGCGATTGACGTAGCCGTATCGCTCGGCCAGATCGCCAGGGATATCATCGGCCCCCAGAAGTACTTCGAGCGCGCGACCTCTTCCCATCAAACGGGGTAGCCGTGCCATTGGACCACCGCCTGGTACCACTCCAGCTCCGACTTCAAAGTGCGACAAGATCGCTTTTTCACGGCTGGCGAAACGCATGTCGCAGGCCAGGGCAAGTTCGCTTCCGACACCCGTAGCGCGGCCGCGGATTGACGCAATGGACACAACGGGAGCACGACTAAGCCGCACCAGCATGTCGGGCAGAGGCTGCAGCCCTGTCGGTCCCGGTGGTAGACGAGTTGTATTCCCGACTGGCGCCACGAAGTCGTAATGAGTCATAAAGAATCCTTCGACGGCGCTGTCAAAGACAACTACTTTGACGTCCTCGTCCGTTTCGATCGCCGTGATGACCTCATCGAGTTGCGGAATGGTGTCCGGACCGAAAATATTGAGCGGCGGATGGTCAATGGTTACTCGCCAATAGGTGGGAGAGCGCCGCGTAAGATGTATTTGCTTCTTCATCTGAGTTTCGGTTTCCATATTTTGTCTCCCATGAATTTTCAGCCGTTTGTTCAAAAGCACTCACTGCCACTAGCAAGGCAAGCGGGCATTCGTCGCCACACGTTTACTTCGCCACCTCGAAAATGATTTCCAACTCGACCGTGGCGCCGAGTGGAAGGCTTGCGACGCCGTAGACTAAGCGGGTTGGGTTCTTCTCTCTTCCGAAGATGTCTTGCAGCAACTCCGACGCGCCATCAGCAACTTTCGGAAGATCGCGAACATCTCCCGAGGTCGCCACTAACACGCCGAGCCGGACGATCCGCGTGACTTTGTCGAGAGATTCCAGGTGTTCGCGCGCAACCGCAAGGCCGTTGACCGCAGCGAGATAAGCCGCCTGCCGCCCCGCTTTCACATCAAGCTCTGCGCCGACGCGCCCAACGAACTTCGCCGCACGGCCTTCAGTGGGCAGCATCCCAGTCAAAAAGAGCAGGTTACCCGTCTGCACCGCTTCCACATAGATGCCGAACGGCTCAGGTGGCACAGGGAGCTTGATGCCCAGCTCTTTCAGCCGCTGCTCGGCACGGGCCGGGCCAGAGCCTTCAGCGCTTATCAATCGCACTGTCGAATTTGTATCCATCTTCTTTCCCTCATTGGACTCACGTCGATCTTCCCGCAAGTTGGACCGTGGCGCGTTAATTGGTCTGAGCTACTCGATGCGTAGCGTTTGCTCCATTGAGTAGCATTGATCCCAGACATACACATCGAACCCGCCGAGTTTGGTCGACCACTTGGGCGTTAGCGTGTTGACGCACTGCGCTGCGACGCGATCAATGTAGTGATCGAAGAACGCCCATGGATTGTTCTTATCCAGTGGGTTCAATCCTTCGCCTGGATAAATACTACTTGGTAATGCGTAGTAAGATGTTGTGAGTACCGCCGCTACGGACTTAAAATCCGTTGACCGCAAGGTCGTGTAGGTTCGACTCCCCACCCTCGGCACCACTTCATTTCCTGCGCTTGTAAAGAGAAGGTGTACAGTGAACACGTTGAAGAATGAACAGTGCTTGGGAGAAATATAATGGCGAACAGCAAAGATGTCGTGGTCACCGGGGTTTCCACCGGGATTGGTTGGGGAACCACAAAGGTGCTTGTTTCAAAGGGATTTCGCGTGTTCGGTTCTGTACGCAAGCAGGCTGACGCCGATCGTTTGCAAAGAGAGTTCGGGAACGGTTTCGTGCCTCTCATGATGGACATTACGGACGCCGACGGTGTACATCAAGCTGCCCAGAAGGTCGGCTCCATGATAGCCGACCGGAATCTGGTTGGCCTGGTGAACAATGCAGGAATTGTGGTGAGTGGGCCGCTGCTTTATCTAAGGCCCAGCGAGTACAGGCGGCAGTTAGAAACCAACATGATCTCCCCGCTTGTTGTGATCCAAGCCTTCGCTCCTCTGTTGGGAACGGATAAGAAGAGGCAGGGTCCGGCCGGCCGAATCGTGAACATCAGCTCAAGCGGCGCAAAAGTTCCTATCCCGCTTATCGGTGCTTATAGTTCCTCCAAATGTGGGCTTGAAGGAATGTCGGACGCGCTGCGGATAGAACTGATGTTATTTGGCATCGACGTCGTGATCATTGAACCGGGCACCGTGAACACGGCGATGTACGACAAGGGCGAAAAAGAAGATCTGAGTGAGTTCAAGCCGACCGAGTATTGGGAGGCAGTGCAGAACTTCCAGAAGTTCATCGTCGCCGAAGCACGTAATAACGGCTTATCCCCTGAGCGTCTGGGCGAAGCCGTCCACGTGGCACTCAGCACGGCGAAACCGAAGCCACGCTACGCAGTCGTTCCGCAACGTTTCAAGAACTGGACTCTGCCCAGACTTCTTCCTACGAGGATGCTCGACACCTATCTCGCAAAGCAAATGGGACTCACAAAGCAGTAGCACCTCATGACAAACGAAACCATCACCAATATTGCAAACCTTGCCTTAACCCTGTCGTTTATAGTAGCGCTGATATTTGGCATTGCGCAGGTCAAAGCTGCAAAACGCGACCGCCGTGAGCGCCTCACCCTGGAGATGCTGCGGCAGTTTCAAACACGCGATTTTGTTGAACTCTTACTCTATATCGACTCAAATGACATGCCATCCAACTGGGCAGAAT